>CAJFVK010000006.1 GCA_904420435.1 uncultured Oscillospiraceae bacterium | reverse complement strand
TCGCCAAGGTGGCGGAGGGCGACTTTGAGGCCGCCTATCAGATCATCGCCGCCGACAGCGCCCTGCCCGCCGTGTGCGGCCGGGTCTGCCCCCAGGAGAACCAGTGCGAGGCCAAGTGCGTCCGTGGCATCAAGACCGAGCCCGTGGGCATCGGCCGGCTGGAGCGCTTTGTGGCCGACTGGCACAACTCCCACACCTGCGACCTGCCCCCCAGACCCACTCCCAACGGCCACAAGGTGGCTGTCATCGGCTCCGGCCCTGCGGGATTGACCTGCGCCGGGGATCTGGCCCGGAAGGGTTACGACGTCACCGTCTTTGAGGCCCTCCACCTGGCCGGCGGCGTGCTGGTGTACGGCATTCCGGAGTTCCGCCTGCCCAAGGCCATCGTGCAGAAAGAGGTGGACACCCTGAAGGACCTGGGCGTCAAGGTGGAGACCAACATGGTCATCGGCCGGGCCATCACCATTGACGAGCTGAAGGAGGAGTTCGGCTTTGAGGCGGTGTTCATCGGCTCCGGCGCCGGCCTGCCCAAGTTTATGAACATCCCCGGCGAGAACCTGAAGGGGGTCTATTCCGCCAACGAGTTCCTCACCCGGATCAACCTGATGAAGGCCTACAAGGAGGGCTCCGACACCCCCATCCAGCACGGCAAAAAGGTGGCCGTGGTGGGCGGCGGCAACGTGGCCATGGACGCGGCCCGCTGCGCCAAGCGCCTGGGGGCCGAGGTGTACATCGTCTACCGCCGCAGCGAGGCGGAGCTGCCCGCCCGGGCGGAGGAAGTGGAGCACGCCAAGGAGGAGGGCATCATCTTCAAGACCCTCACCAACCCGGTGGAGATCCTGGGCTACCACAACAGCGAGGACAAGCGGGATCCCAACAACGGCTCCGTGTGCGGCATCCGCTGCGTGGAGATGGAGCTGGGTGAGCCCGACGCCTCCGGCCGCCGCCGTCCCATTGTGAAGGAGGGCAGCGAGTTCGACATGGACGTGGACTGCGTCATCATGGCCCTGGGCACCAGCCCCAACCCCCTGATCAAGTCCACCACCAAGGGGCTTGACACCCAGAAGTGGGGCGGCATCATCGCCGATGAGCACGGCCTCACCAGCCGGGAGGGTGTGTATGCCGGCGGCGACGCCGTCACCGGCGCCGCCACAGTGATCCTGGCCATGGGCGCCGGCAAGACCGCCGCCAAGGCCATCGACGAGTACCTCTCCCAGAAGTAAACCTTCCAGCGCGGAGGCGCCGGATCCGCAGGGCCCGGCGCCTCTTTTTCTCTTCCCGGAGGGGTCCGGCCCGGCCCCGCGGCCGCCCTCCTCCGGCCCCCTCGGCACCCATCCGGGCCGTTTTCTCCGGTTCCCTTCCGGAAATCAGGGAAAAACTGGAAATTTTCTTGCATTTCAGCCCATGGCGTGATACACTATTATCAGCAAAACATTGCCCTGCGCTGGAATGTGTGTGGACGGAGAATGGGAGGGTATATGAGCAGTCTGTACCGGATTTCAGATGTGGCGGGTCTGATGGGCGTCAATCCCAAGACCCTGCGGTACTATGAGGAACAGGGAGTGCTGGTGCCCACCCGGGTGGACCCGCGGACCGGCTACCGCTACTACGACCAGCAGGCCATTTTGTACCTGTGGCAGACCCTGGTCATGCGGGATGCGGGCATGTCCATGCGGGATCTGAAGGATGTGGCGGCGGAAAAGGACCTGGAGGGGCAGATCGCCGCCCTGAAGGACCGGCTGACCGCCATCCGCACCGCCATCTCCCTCCTGCGCCAGCTGGAGCAGCAGAGCAGCGGATACAGGGTGGTGGAGAACAGCCTGCCCGGCGGCTTTTACCTCCGCCACCGGCTGGTGGCCCGGGACAGCGGCGAGATCTTCTCCGCCTTCATGGGACTCTTTGACACCGCCCTGGAGCGGCATCTGAAGGTGGACCGCAAGCGTCCCCCCTTCGCCCGCTTTACCGACATCGCCTTCCAGACGGAGAACATCCGGTGCGAGGTCTACCTGCCGGTAATGGGCGGCATGCTGGAGGACGACGTGGTGCGGGTGGAGGTGCCCCGGGCCATCTCCACCGTCCACCACGGGGACTACAGCCAGGTGGGCGAGGCCTACGACGTGCTCCAGGAGTACGCGGAGCTCCACGACCTGGACGTGGTGGACAGCCCCATGGAGTTCTATGTCTTCGGCCTCAACGACCCGGAGCGGAAAAAACTGACCACCACGGTGTTCTTCCCGGTGGGCGGACAGCCCTATCCGGGCTGTCCGCCGCCTGTTCTCCTTCGACATTTCCTCTTATCTCCGTTTCAGGGCCAGGAGCCGGTTTCCCAGGTGGAGAAGGCCCATCATGCACACCACGCCCCCGGCAATGGCTCCCGCCAGCAGGATGGTATGGAGCCCCTGGACGAAGAAGTCCTCCCACTCCCCCAGGACGGCATGGCGCATGGTGTAGTACAGGGAGCCGCCGGGCACCATGGGGATGGTCCCCGGCACCAGGAACACCGTGGCCGGTGCCTTGCGCACCCGAGCCATCACCTCCGCGTACAGCGTCAGCACCAGGGTGGCCAGAAAGTAGCGGGCCGCCTCGTTGGGGGTGATCAGCAGGCCCAGCAGGCACGCCGACCAGGCCACCAGCCCCCCCAGGGCCGCCGGCAGCATCTGGCTGCGGCGCACATGGAAGAGCATGGCAAAGCCCAGGGATCCGGTAAGGGCCGTCACCAGCTGCAGCGCATAAGCGTCCATCCTCTCACCCCCCAATCAGTGATGCCGCCACAAAGCCCAGGGCGATCATCACCGTCAGCAGCAGCGCCTCCATAAACCGGAGCAGGCCGGAGATGGTATCTCCGCTGAACAGCTCCCGGATGGAGTTGGTCAGCATGACCCCCGGGATCAGCAGCATGATGTTTCCGATGCTGATCATCTCCACGGAGCTTCCCAGCCCCCAGTCCACCAGCAGATAGGCCAGCAGGCCGCCCAGCACCGAGCAGAGGAGCGTCCCCACAAAGCCGTTGACCTCCAGCCATTTGACCCCGGCGTCCGCGAATTTCAGCACCACGCCGATCAGGGCCGACGCCAGAGCGTCCCAGCCGTCCCCGCCGAAGAATATGGCAAAGGAGGAGGACACCAGCATATAGATGAAAATCTGCTGGAGGAAGGTGTAGCTGGGCGCCCTGTCGATGCGCTCCAGCTCCCGCTCCACCTGCTGGCCGCTGAGCTTCTCCTCTACCATGCGCCGGGAGAGCTGGTTGAGCAGCTCCAGCCGCTGGAGGTCGAAGCGGATCCGGGTCACCCGCCGGGTCTGGGTCACCACGCCGAAGCGCTCTCCGCTGATGGTGACCACGATGGAGGCGGTGATGGTGAGCACGTCCACCCGCTCCGCGCCGTAGGCCAGGCAGATCCGGCGGATGCTGTCCTCCACCCGGCTGGCCTCGCTGCCGGAGCGCAGCATCTGCTCCCCCAGGGTCAGGGCGTTTTTCAGGTACTCGTTGGCCTCGTCCGCCGCCTTGCTGTCCGGATGCCGATACAAGGGTCCTCCCCCCTTCCTTTTGTTCCAAAGGGCAGTATACCACAGCCCGCTCCCCCGCGCAACCGCCGGAGGCCCGGTTTTTCCGCCCCGATTTTTCCGCAAATTTTCCCTTCTCCGCCCTTAGGCCCCGATTCCCTCTTGACCGCACCTGTGCCCCCTATGGTATACTGTTTCCTACCAGGATTTATCTCATACGGAGGTATTGTGAGAATGGAAAAGCTTGGATTTGGATTGATGCGCCTGCCCCTGCTGAATCGGGAGGACCCCGCCAGTGTGGACCTGGACCAGGTCTGCGCTATGGTGGACCTATTCCTGGAACGGGGTTTCACCTACTTCGACACCGCCTACATGTACTGCGGCGGCCGCAGCGAGATCGTCCTCCGGGAGGCTCTGGTGAAGCGCCATCCCCGGGAGAGCTTCACCGTGGCCACCAAGATGCCCACCATGTTCCTGAAAACCCCTGGGGACCAGGAGCGGATCTTCGCCGAGCAGCTGGAGAAGTGCGGGGTGGACTACTTTGACTACTACCTGCTCCACAACCTGGGGGTGGAGAACTACCGCACCGCCCAGGCCTTCGGCACCTTCGCCTACCTGGCGGAGCGGAAGGCCGCCGGCCAGATCCGCCGCCTGGGCTTCTCCTTCCACGACTCCCCCCAGGTGCTGGAGCAGATCCTCACCGAGCACCCGGAGGTGGATTTCGTCCAGCTGCAGATCAACTATCTGGACTGGGAGGACCCCACCATCCAGGCTAAGAGCTGCCACGATGTGGCCCGCCGCCACGGGAAGGAGATCGTGGTCATGGAGCCGGTGAAGGGGGGCATCCTCTCCCGGATCCCCCCAGAGGCGGAGGCGCTGCTGAAGGCCAGCCGCCCAAACGACTCGGTGGCCTCCTGGGCCATCCGCTTCGCCGCCAGCCAGGAGGGGGTCATGATGGTGCTCAGCGGCATGTCCAGCCTGGAGCAGATGGCGGACAACACGGACTACATGTCCCGCTTTGCGCCCTGCACCCAGGAGGACTACGCCGTGCTCCGCCAGGTGGTGGACCTGATCCACCAGGCCACCCCGGTGCCCTGCACCGCCTGCCGCTACTGTGTGGACGGCTGCCCCATGAACATCCCGATCCCCACCTATTTTGCCCTGTACAACGCGGAGTACGTGGCCCAGCAGCACGGCTATGCCAAGCAGCTGGTGTACTACACCAACGCCGCCCGGGGCCACGGCCTGGCCTCCCAGTGCGTGGGCTGCGGCCAGTGCGCCCGGAGCTGCCCCCAGCACATCGATATCCCGGAGGAGCTGAAAAAGGTGGCCCAGCTCTTTGAAAACGGACAGTAACGGCGGCCCTGACCGCCCATTTGTGTGTTTTAGGACAACAGGAGGAATCTTTCTATGCAGACAACCAGCAAAAGCGCAAAAACCACCTTTATCGTCCTCGGCGTCCTCATGCTGCTCATCGGCGCCGCGGCGGCCTGGCTGCTGATGGACGGGATGGGGGAGGACGCCCCCGCCCGGGACCCGTCGGAGCTCCCCTATTTTGACGCCTACACCGGAACGGATGAGGAACAGGTCCTCTACTTCAACGCCCTCACCGACTCCTTTGCCGCCCCGGCCCTGGGGGACAGCCACAACATCCACTTTGTTCTGGACGCCAGCTCCGACGGTACCTTTGTCTACCTGGTGTGCCTGTCCGATGAGCAGTTTGCCTCCTACCGGACCATCTACGAGGAAACCTTCAGCGACTCGGCGTATTTTGCCGACTACGGCTATGTGACCGGGTACCCCATGGAGATCTCTTCGGATCTGCGGAGCTACGCCATCGAGTACTTCAACGACTACTTCCTGGGCACGGATCTGCTGACCGAGGACAACTTCTCCGAGTACGTGGGGAACTACTACCTGGACGCCACCTACCGGCCGGAGAGCGCCGGCGGCGGCATGAACCTTCTGGCCGCCGGCATCGCCGCCCTGGCCTTCCTGGCCCTGGCCGTCTACTTCTTCTTCAAGGCCTTCTCCAAGCCCAAGGCGCCGCCGGTTTCTGCCTCTCCGGACGGGACGGCGACGGCGCCTGAGGGACCTTCCGGCCAGCCGGAATCCTCCGGCCAGCCTGTCCAGCCCGGCGTGGCCGTCCAGCAGGAAACCGCCGTGGCCGGCGAGGTCAGCGCCCCGGCCGTCAGCCGGGGGCTGGGGCTCCTGGGCGCCGTCCTGGGCGCCCTGGTCGGCTGCATAGCCTGGGTCCTCCTGATGCGTGCCGGCTACATCGCCGGTATCGCCGGCTTCCTTATCATCTTCCTGGCCATGAAGGGCCACAAGCTCCTGGGCGGCGGGCTGGACCGCTCCGGCGTAGTGCTCAGCGTGCTGGTGTCCCTGGTGATGCTGGCCCTGGCCAACGCGGTGGGCTATGCCTGGATGATCTCCGACGCGGTCAACGAGCTGAACCCCGGCCGCTCCAGCGTGGCCTACATCCTCCAGAACTTCGGCGACATGATGGATCTCCTGGAGCTCTGGCCCGACTTCATCGGCGATCTGGCCATCGGCGTGGTGCTGACGGTGGTGGTGGCCTTCTCCTCCGTCGCCAGCGCCTTCCGTGCCGCTAAAAAGCCCAAGGAGGAGCCCCGGGGCCCGGAGCTCTGAGCCCCGGCGTCTTTCAATTTCAACAGGAAGGAGCCTGCGCCATCATGCTCAATTTTCGAAACGACTACTCCGAGGGGGCCCATCCGGCGGTGCTGGAGGCCCTGACGGAAACGAATCTGCTCAAAACCCCCGGCTATGGCTCGGACAGCTTCTGTGCCGCCGCGGCGGATACCATCCGCCGCCTGTGCGGCGCCCCCGAGGCCCAGGTGCACTTTGTGGCCGGGGGCACCCAGGCCAACAAGCTGGTGATCGGCGCCCTGCTGCGGCCCTACGAGGCCGTGATCGCCGCCGCCACAGGCCACATCGCCGGCCACGAGGCCGGAGCCATCGAGCACAACGGCCACAAGATCCTCACCCTCCCCGCCCCGGACGGGAAGCTCACCGCCCAGATGGTGGCCCAGGCGGTCTCCCAGTGCGGCGAGGAGTACACCCCCCTGCCCCGGCTGGTCTATCTCTCCAACACCACCGAGGTGGGCACGGTCTACACCCGCCGGGAACTCTCGGCCATCCACGCCTGCTGCCGGGAACTGGGGCTCCTGCTCTACTGCGACGGCGCCCGCCTGGGCTCCGCCATCACCGCCCCGGGCTCCGACCTGGGCTTTGCCGACTACGCCGCCCTGTGCGACGCCTTCACCATCGGCGGCACCAAAAACGGCCTGCTCTTCGGCGAGGCGGTGGTGCTGACCAACCCGTCCCTCTACCCCAACTTCCGGCGGGCCATGAAGCAGCAGGGGGCCATCCTGGCCAAGGGACGGCTGCTGGGGGTCCAGTTCGGCGCCATTTTGAAGGACGGCCTCTATCTGGAGCTGGCCCGGCACGCCAACCGGATGGCCCTGCGCCTGCGGGAGGGCCTGGTCCGCCTGGGGTATCCCCTGGCCTACGACTCCCCCTCCAACCAGCTCTTTCCCGTCCTGACCGCCGCCCAGTCCGCCGCCCTGGCGGAGGACTGCGCCTTTGAAACCATTGAGCTTCTGGCGGACGGGCGGCTGTGCGTTCGGTTTGTCACCTCCTGGACCACCCAGGAGGCGGAGGTGGACGCCCTGCTGGACCGGCTGGAGGCTCTGCGATGATCCCCATGCGCCGCTCGGAGCGGCAGGTGACGGATCTGGTGGCTATCCAGGCCATCGTGGCGGCCTGCCGGGTCTGCCGCCTGGCGGTGTGGGACCGGGAGGGCCCCTACATCGTCCCCATGAGCTTCGGTGCCCTGTGGGAGGGGGAGAATCTGATCCTGTGCTTCCACTGCGCCGGCCGGGGGCGGAAGCTCTCCGCCCTGCGGGAAAATCCTCTGGCCGCCTTTGAGATGGACCGGCTGCTCCGCCTCACCGGCCAGGGCGGGCCGCCCTGCGCCTACAGCTGCGACTACCAGTCCGTCACCGGCCGGGGCCGGGTGGAATTCCCGGAGGACCCCCGGGACAGGGCCGCCGCCCTGGAGGCCATCCTGGCCCACCAGACCGGGCGGAGGATTGCCGTCACGGAGGAGATGGCCCGGGATGTGACGGTCTTTCTCCTCCGGGCGGACCAGTACAGCGCCAAGGCCCGGATGAGCCCCTGAGGGGCTGAAGCGTCAAAAAGCGCCCCCGCGTCCGAAGGGTGGACGCGGGGGCGCTCCCTGTTTCTTCTATCTGCGATCCCCTCCTTTTTCGCTTCTTTTGAAAGGTGGCTGAGGACAGGATAGCAGAAAAAGTTTCAGATCCAAGGGGGATTTTTCCTAAGATTCTCTTAAGATTGCCCGGAGGGGTTCCCCGCCCGGCCGTCTTAAAGATTTCTTAATCTCCCGCCCTCTTTTTTCTTAAAAGGGGGTGTGCTACAATACCTCTTGAAAGGTGGGACACCCCATATGGCCAACATTCTGATCTGCGACGACGAGCGGGACATCGTTTCCGCCCTGAAGATCTATCTCTCCGCCGAGGGCTACACCCTCTTTACCGCCTACACCGGCCGGGAGGCCCTGGAGGTGGTGCGGACCCAGGAGATCCATCTCATTTTGATGGACATCATGATGCCGGAGCTGGACGGCATCGCCGCCACCGCCAAACTGCGGGAGAGCAGCAACATCCCCATCATCCTGCTCACCGCCAAGGGCGAGAGCACGGACAAGGTCCTGGGGCTCAACGTGGGGGCCGACGACTACATCACCAAGCCCTTTGACCCGGTGGAGGTCCTGGCCAGGGTCCGCTCCCAGCTGCGCCGGTACACCACCCTGGGCGGCATGGAGGCAAAGCCCTCCCGCCTGGTAATCGGCGGCGTTGCGCTGGACGACGAGGCCAAGTCCGTCACCGTGGACGGGGAGCCGGTGAGCCTGACGCCCATGGAGTACAATATCCTCCGCCTGCTGATGGCCCACCCGGGCCGGGTCTACTCCTCGGCCCAGATCTACGAGCAGGTGTGGAACGAGAGCGCCACCGGCTCCGAGAGCGCCGTGGCCGTCCACATCCGGCACCTGCGGGAGAAGATCGAGATCAACCCCTCGGAGCCCCGGTACCTGAAGGTGGTCTGGGGCCTGGGGTACAAGATGGAGGCAAAAGGGTGAGAAAACATTCTCATATCTGGAGGTTTTTCCCATGAAGAAATTAGTATGCCTTGTTCTGCTGGCAGCCGCCGGAGGGGCCCTGGCCCTGGCGGCGGGAAGGAGGCTGCGCCGTGTCTGACCTGCGCCGGAGCTTGCCGCTGAAGGCGGCGGCCTGCTTCCTCACGATCCTGTTCCTGGCCCTGTCCGCCATCTCCGCCCTGGCCTTTGCCATCTCCTTTGACATGGGGTACTACACCGGCAGAGCCCTGGACTTTACCGATACGGATGCCTTCACCTCCCTCCGGGACGCCGAGGCGGTCAACTACCTCTACGGCGGCGAGCCGTCGGAGAATGTGGTGGTGCTGGTGGAGGACCCCGGCCATCCGGGCGCCGTCCTCCGGCAGAGCGGCGCCGTCCCCGCCTCCTACGACGCCGTGTCAGAAACGGAGGTCGTCATCCCCGATTCCGACCCCGGCCGCGCCCTGGAGGCGGGGTCCTACCGGGTCACCGTCTATGTGCTGGATTTTGACGATCCGGACAGCGCCTTTTACGGGGAGCATCTCTTCTTCTCCCTGTTCTATCCCCTCCGGAACGTCCTGCTCCCGGCGGCTGTCCTCTCCGCCGTGCTGATGCTGGTCTGTCTGGTGTACCTCCTCTGCGCCGCCGGACACCGCCGGGGCGCGGAGGGCATTACTGCCAATGTGCAGGACCGGATTCCCCTGGACCTGTACCTGCTGGGGGAGTGGGTGCTGGCCTATCTGCTCCTGGCCATGTGGCGGAACATTTCCGGCATCTACATCATCCAGCTGGTCTTCCTCTCCGTCACCTGCCTGGCCCTGGCTGTTCTGGCCCTGGCCCTGCTGCTGACGGTGGCCACCCGGCTGAAGCTGGGCCGCTTCTGGGAGAACACCATCTGCTGGCGGGCGCTCCGCTGGGCCTGCCGGGTCCTCCGCCGCTGCGGCCGGGCCCTGGTGGACTTTGTCCGCATCCTCCCCCTCACCTGGCGGGCCATCGCCCTGGTGTGCCTGGTCCTGCTGGCCCAGACAGCCCTCATCTATCTGGGCGGCGTTTCCTACTCGGGCTCCTACTACCTGCTGGCCCTCCTGATGGACGCCGCCCTGGCAGCCGGCGCCGCCCTCCTCTCCTGGCAGCTGCAGAAGCTGAAGGATACCGGGAAGGCCCTGGCGGAGGGGGACCTGGAAGCCCAGGTGGACACCTCCCGGATGTTCTGGGATCTGAGGACCCACGGGGAGCATCTCAATGCCATCGGCTTGGGCATGAGCCGGGCGGTGGACCAGCGGATGCGGTCGGAGCGGCTGAAGACGGAGCTCATCACCAACGTGTCCCACGACATCAAGACCCCTCTGACCTCCATCATCAACTATGTGGACCTGCTGGCAAAGGAGGACCTGCCGGACACCGCCGCGGACTATGTGGCGGTGCTGGACCGGCAGTCCCGGCGGCTGAAGAAGCTGACGGAGGACCTGGTGGAGGCCAGCAAGGCCTCCACGGGGAACATCACCGTCCACCTCCAGCCCATTGTAGTCAACGAGATCGTCCGCCAGGCCATGGGGGACTACGACCAGCGGCTGGCCGCCGGGAAGCTGGAGGTGATCGTCACCGCCCCTGGGGAGGACCTGGCGGCCATGGCCGACGGGCGTCTGCTCTGGCGGGTGCTGGACAATCTGCTGAGCAACGTGTGCAAGTACGCCCTGTCCGGCAGCCGGGTGTACCTGGATCTGGAGAGGGCCGGGGACCGGGTGCGCCTGACGGTGAAAAACATCTCCCGGGATTCCCTGAACATCAGCGCCGAGGAGTTGATGGAGCGCTTTGTCCGGGGAGACGCCTCCCGGCACACCGAGGGCAGCGGGCTGGGTCTGAGCATCGCCCGGAGCCTGATGGAGCTCATGGGCGGCACGTTCTCCATCGCCGTGGACGGGGACCTGTTCAAGGCGGAGCTGACACTGAAGGGGGCTTAAAAACCATGGAGCGCATCTACCGCTACGACGGCAGCTTCGAGGGCTTCCTCTGCTGCGTGTTTGACAGCTATCAGAACAGGGAGGTCCCCGGGGGCATCTGCCCGGCGGAGGAGGTGGAGGCCTCCCTCTTCCCCATCTGGGACGCGGTCTTTGACCCGGACCACGCCCGCCGGGTCCTCGCCAAAGTAGAAGCCATCGCCCCGGCGGCCCGCTCCCTGGTGGAGCGGGGGTTCCTCACCTGCGCGCCGGAGCGGGAGATGATGCTCTACCGGTTTATCCGCTCCCTCCTGCGGGAGGGGGCGCCCCTGCTCCAGCGGCTGAGCCACGACGACGTGCTCCCCCTGCGCCAGGCGGTGCAGCACCTGGAGGGGGAGGCCCATCTGCTCAAGGGCTTTGTCCGGTTTTCCGACCTGGGGGGCTTTCTGGTGGGGGAGATCCAGCCGAAAAACCGGGTCCTCCCCCTCCTGGGCCGTCACTTCTGCCAGCGCTGTCTGGGGGAGCGGTTCCTGCTCTACGACCGCACCCACAAGGAGGCCCTCCTGGGACAGGAGGGCCGGTGGTGCGTCATACCTCTGGCGGAGTTTACCATGGCGCTGCCCGACGAAACCGAGGCAAAGTTTCGCCGGCTCTGGAAGACCTTCTACGATACGGTGGCCATCCGAGAGCGGTACAACCCCAAAACCCGCCGGACCCACATGCCCATGCGCTACTGGGGCACCATGACGGAGTTCCAGGGGGAGGAATTCTTCACTCCGGCGGCGCAAACGCCTGGCGCAGGCGCTCCAGAGCCCGGCGCTCCAGCCGGGATACCTGCACCTGGGACACCTTCAGGATCCGGGCGGCCTGGGCCTGGGTCAGGCCCTTGAAGAACCGCAGCAGGATTGTCTTCTTTTCGCTCTCCGGCAGGGCCTCGATGGCGCTGCGGAGGGCGATTTTTTCCACCATGGCCTCCTCCCCGTCGCCGCTGCGGAGGGTGGACTCCAGCGTCAGCCCGTCCCCCTTCTCCTGTTGGAGGCTCTCCGGCTGGGCGCAGGCCAGCTCCGCGGAGGCGATCTCTTCCGCCGTGTAGCCGGTTTCCCCTGAGAGCTCGGAGAGGGTGGGCTCCCGGCCCAGGCTGTGTAAGAGCCGCTCCCGGGCGCTGAGGATCACCATAGCCTGCTCCCGGAGGCCCCGGCCCACCTTGATGCTCCCATCGTCCCGGAGGAAGCGCCGGATCTCCCCGGCGATCTTGGGCACGGCGTAGGTGGAAAACTGGGTGCCGTAGGAGGGGTCGAAGCCCCGGATGGCCTTGAGGAACCCCACGCAGCCCAGCTGGTAGAGGTCCTCCGGCTCCGCTCCCCGGCCGTAGTAGCGCCGGACAATGCTCCAGATCAGCCCCGTGTTCTCCCGGATCACCTGGTCGCAGGCCTCCTGGTCCCCCTGGCGGGCCGCCTCCAGCAGAGCGGTGTTCATCGTCCCCCGTTCCGGCGGGCGATCCGCCGGCGCATGACCACCTTTGTCCCCTGCCCCTCATGAGACACCACCCGCAGCTGGTCCATAAAGCTCTCCATAATGGTGAAGCCCATGCCGCTGCGCTCCTCCCCGCCGGTGGTATAGAGGGGCTGGCGGGCCTTCTCCACGTCCGGGATGCCCCGGCCCCAGTCCCGCACGGTGATCTCCAGGATGTTGTCGTCCAGGATCCGCCCCTTCAAAACGATCTTGCCCAGGGTGTCGGGGTAGGCGTGGACGGTGGCGTTGGTCACCGCCTCGCTGACCGCAGTCTTGATGTCCCCCAGCTCCTCCAGGGTGGGGTCCAGCTGGGCGGCAAAGGCCGCTACTGCCATGCGGGCGAAGCCCTCGTTGACGCTGCGGCTCAGAAATTCCATGGATATGTAGTTGTTCACCTTCATGGCGCTCCTCCTAAATCAGCTTCACATAGCGGCTCAGGCCCGCCGTGTCCAGCACCCGGGCGGCCTGCTTGGGGATATTCACCACCACGAGATTGCCCCCCAGAGCCTCCATCCGCCGCTTGGCCCGGAGAATCACGGCAATGCCGGAGCTGTCCATAAAGGTCAGCTCCCCCAGATCCAGGATGGTCTTTGAGGGCAGATTCTGCTCCATCAGGCCATCCAGCCGGTCCATCAGCCCCTTGGCGCCGTGGTGGTCCAGCTCTCCCAAGAGGCGGATGGTCAGCGTCCGCTCCTCCATTCTGGTCCTGATCTCCACAGTCCTCACACCTTTCTCCGTTTCGTTCCATGGGGAAAGTATAGCCTGTCCGCCGGGGCGGTTTGCGTCGAAAGGCGGCCCCGTCGAAAAAATAGAGAGTTCCCGGCGGCGCTCTTTTCTCTTGACATGGAGTACACTCCAAGTGATAAAGTAGAAGGCATCCCGTTGACAGCAGCGGACAGGCCGCGGTTCGCCGCAAATTTTGTCCGCACACAAAGGAGGCTTTTTCATGGAACTTTCTGCGTATTCCAAGCAGTATCAGGAGAAGATGTTCCCCGGCTGCCCGTCCAGTCTGGCAAGTCTGAAGGAAACCGACCCGGAATTCTATGAGCGGTTCGCAAACTTCGCCTTTGACGAGGTGGTCCAGTCCGGCCAGCTGGACGACCGGACCCGCTTTATGGCCATTCTGGCCACGCTGCTGGGCTGCCAGGGCGTGGACGCCTTTCGGGCCATGCTGCCGGCGGCGCTGAACTTCGGCGTGACGCCGGTGGAGGTCAAGGAGATCGTCTACCAGGCCGCGGCGTATCTGGGCATCGGCCGGGTGCTCCCCTTCCTTGAGGCCACCAACGCGGTCCTGGCCGAGGGCGGCGTGCAGCTGCCTCTGGAGGGCCAGACCACCACGACGATGGAAACCCGCCTGGAGGCGGGCAACCAGGCCCAGGTGGACATCTTCGGCGAGGGCATGCGGAACTTCCAGAACAGCGGCCCGGAGGAGAGCCGCCACATCAACCGCTGGCTGGCGGACAACTGCTTCGGGGACTACTACACCCGGAAGGGCCTGGACTACCGGCAGCGGGAGATGATCACCTTCTGCTTCCTGGCTGCCCAGGGCGGCTGCGAGCCCCAGCTCACCAGCCACGCCGCCGGCAACATGAAGATCGGCAACGACAAGGCGTTCCTCATCCAGGTCATCTCCCAGTGCCTGCCCTACATCGGCTACCCCAGGAGCCTCAACGCCCTGCGGTGCGTCAACGAGGCCGCCGCCCAGGCCTGACGGCCCGGCGGGGCGCCCTCCCTGACGTCCGGAGAAAATTTCTCCAGGCGGCGGAACGGGGGCGGGCGCGCCCATTCCATCGGACAGGCCAAGGAGGGCCCCGATACCGGATCATCACCGGCGTCGGGGCCCTCCTTTCTGTCTTTTCCCCCGCCGGGCCGCAGCGTGTCAGCCGGCGCTCCTCCGGAATAGCATGGGGCTGGGGGAACATCCCCAGAAGGAGGTGACACAAATGGGTGTTACAAATTCCAATAAGGTCATCAGCACAGACCAGATCAGCTGCGACGGCTCCCTGCGGGTGACCCTCGCGCTGACGGCCGCTCCTGATATCGTCAGCAACCCCACGGATATCGTGCTGGTGCTGGACCGGTCCGGCAGCATGGCCGGCGTGCCCCTGGAGAGCATGAAGGCCGGCGCCAAGGCCTTCATCGATATCATCGACGAGGCCACGGACAGCTCGTCGGACGGGCAGATCGGCTCCGGCAGCCGCATCGGCATCGTCAGCTTCGCCGCCACCGCCACGGCGGACGCGCCGCTTATGACCTCTGTGGATACGCTGAAGGCCGCCGTGGACGCCCTGAGCGCCGGCGGAAATACCAACCACGCCGACGCCTTTACCCAGGCCATCGACCTGTTCGCTCCCGCCTCCAGCAGCGCCAAGGTCATTGTTATGTTCACCGACGGCAACACCACCACCGGCGCGCCGCCCGCTCCCGTTGCCGCCCTGGCCAGATCCCATGGCATCATCATCTACTGCATCGGCCTTGTGGGCTCCGACGGCGTTGACGTCAGCGCGCTGAACGACTGGGCCACGGACCCCGACGCATCCCATGTGGCGGTCACGCCGGATCCGTCGGATCTGGAGCAGCTGTTTGCCGACCTGGCGGCGAACATTTCCAAGGTCGGCGCCACCAACATCGAAATCCTGGAGATGGTGAACCCGGACTTTGTCATTACAAACGTTTTCGCCCCCACCAGGGGCATGGTCACCACTTTGGGCTCCAACACGCTGCGCTGGAACATCGACCAGCTGGGTGTTTCCTCCAGCGAGAGCGCCGTTCTGGAGTTCCTTGTCCGGCACACCGGTCAGTCCTCCGGGGTAAAGCCGGTCAATCTGTCCATCACCTATTCCGACAACGAGGGGAATCAGGTCACCTTCCCCGCCCCCGCCGTAACGGTGGACTGCGGCGTTTCCGTCTGCCCGGAGGGCTGCCCCGTCCCTGTGGACCTGGCGGCCGAGGGGTGCTCCGACGCGGTGCTGGTGGATCTGGGGGACACCTATCTGGAGTCCCAGGGCCGCATCCTGCAGCTGAACTTCACCATCAAGAACGTCTGCCCCGGCAGGCGGGTAGCCCTGGCGGCGATCCTGACCGAGGTGGACAGCCAGGGGCTGGAGTACCCCCGGGGCATGAAGGCCCTGACCATCTCCGCCCACAACTATCCCACCTGCCGGGATGTTCTGGTCAAATGCGTGAAGTTTGTCGTCCCGGAGGATCTGGACGTGGCCTCCGGCTCAGGCCGGGCCATGTGCAACCGGCGGAATTTCCGGGTCCGCCTGATCGCCCACAACATCGACACCGACTATTACTGCTGCTGTCAGCCCACGGTAACTCTGTGAGGCCGCGCTGCCGCCCCGCCCTTCGGCGGGGTACATAAAGCGCTTTTTTCCGCCTATGATGGGCTTCATCCAGCCCTTTCCCCGCCCCCTCTATTGACTTCCGGCAGAATTCACGGTATACTGAATCGCCGTAAAGACTCATTCAGGGCCGAAATCCCGGCCATCCGACCCAGAGGAGGCACACCATGATACATATGATTCTGTTTGATCTGGATGGTACGCTTCTGCCCATGGACCAGGAGGTTTTCACCAGGGCCTACTTCCGCCGCCTGGCGGAGAAGCTGGCGCCCCGCGGCTACGACCCGGAGCAGCTGGTGAAGGGCATCTGGGAGGGCACCGAGGCCATGGTGCGAAACGACGGCTCCCGGATCAATGAGAAGGCCTTCTGGGACTGCTTCTCCCGGCGCTTCGGGGAGCGGGTCCTGGCGGACAAGCCCGTCTTTGAGGCCTTTTATCGGGAGGATTTCCCCTCCCTGGCCCAGGTGTGCGGCCACAACAGCCAGGCGGCGGAAACCGTGCGGTCCCTCCGGCAGCAGGGCTTCCGGCTGGCCCTGGCCACCAACCCCATCTTCCCCGCTGTCGCCACGGAGAGCCGGGTCCGCTGGACCGGCCTGGAGCCGGAGGAGTTCGAGCTGATCACCACCTATGAGAACACCTCCTTCTGCAAGCCCAACCCCTCCTACTACCGGGATATCCTCCTCCGCCTGGGCTGCCGGGGGGAGGAGTGCCTGATGGTGGGCAATGACGCCCAGGAGGATCTGGCCGCCCGGGAGGCGGGCATCGAGGTCTTTCTCCTGACGGACTGCCTCATCAACAAAACAAACCGGCCCATCGCCGGCTGTCCCCAGGGCGGCTTCGCCGACCTGCGCAGGTACATCAGCGAGCGCGCCGAGGAAAGGAAACAGCCATGAGCAAAAAGGTAGCGATTGTCACCGACAGCAACAGCGGCATCACCCAGTCCCTGGCCAGGGAGCTGGGTGTCTTCGTGGTTCCCATGCCCTTTGTCATCAACGGCGAAACCTACTATGAGGATATCAGCCTCACCCAGGAGGCCTTCTACGAGAAGCTCACCGACGACACCGCCGACATCTCCACCTCCCAGCCCATCGCCGGCTCCGTGCTGGACCTGTGGGACAAAATTCTGGAGGAGTACGACGAGCTGGTGCACATCCCCATGTCCAGCGGCCTCTCCGGTACCTGCGCCACCGCCATCGCCCTGGCGGAGGACTACGACGGCCGGGTGGCCGTGGTGAACAACCAGCGTATCTCTGTCACCCAGCGCCAGTCTGTGATGGACGCCCTGGCGCTGGCGGAGGCGGGAAAGTCCGCCGAGGAGATCCGGGAGATCCTGGAGAAGGTTAAGTTTGAATCCAGCATCTACATCATGCTGGACACCTTGAAGTATCTCAAAAAGGGCGGCCGGGTGACCCCCGCCGCGGCGGCGGTGGCCACGGTGCTGCGGATCCGCCCGGTGCTCCAGATCCAGGGGGAGAAGCTGGACGCCTTTGCCAAGGCCCGCAGCGAGAAGCACGGCCGGAGCATCATGCTGGAGGCCATGGCCAAGGACATGGAGGAACGGTTCGGCGGCGCCGACCAGGTCCGGCTCTTTGTGGCCCACACCCACAACGCCCCGGCGGCGGCGGACTTCTGCCGGATGGTGGAGGAAACCCTGGGCCTGCCGGTCACCTTCTGCGACCCTCTGAGCCTGAGCGTGGCCTGCCATATCGGCCCCGGCGCTCTGGCCATCGCCTGCTCCAGGAAGCTGGACCCGTCCTATTTTTAACGCTCCCTCTCCCCGCCTGACTCCGGAGGACGCCATGGAACATATTGCCTTCTGCAAATTGGAAATCTTTCTCCCGGAGGACAGCCTGCCTGCCCTCCGGGAGGCCCTTTGGTCCCAGGACGCCGGGCACATCGGTCGGTATGACCGGTGCCTCTCCTGGAGCCCCGTCACCAGCTGCTGGCGGCCCCTGCCCGGCAGCGAGCCCTATCTGGGCACGCCGGGGGAGCTCTGCATCCAGCCGGAGGTGAAGGCGGAGGTCACCTGTCCCGCGGACCGGGTGGACGCGGTGGTGGCCACCGTCAGGGCCGCCCACCCCTACGAGGAGCCGGTGATCAATGTGATCCCCCTCTATCGGACGGGCCTGGAGGAAAGCGGGGACAAGGGGTGAAGAGAGTCGTCATTCTGTCGGACACCCACGGCGTCCTCCACCCGGAGGTCCTCGCCCGCCTGCGGCAGGCGGATGTGATCCTCCACGCTGGGGACTTGGACACGCCGGAGGTGGCGGACGCCATCTACCGGTGCGCCCCCGCCTATCTGGTCCAGGGGAACAACGACCGGTGGTGGGCGCCCCATATGCCGAGAACCGTGTCGGTCACCATTGAGGGGGTCCGGTTTTTCATGCTCCACAGCGAGCGTGTGCTCTCCCCCGCCTACGCCGGCGCGGACGTGGTGGTCTGCGGCCACACCCACCGCTATCGCCAGGAGCAGCGGGGCGCGGTGCTGTGGCTCAACCCCGGCAGCTGCGGCCGCCGGCGCTGGGACCCGGAGCTGACCTTCTGCGTGATGGAGGTGGAGGATGGCCGGTACCGCCTGGAGAAGGTTTCCTTCCCCCCACCCGTCCCCTGACCGGCGGCGGGAGCGCCTGGGCATTTTGCGAAAAAAGCGCGTCAACGCATGGTTCATGCGTTGGCGCGCTTTCGTCTTTTCTACGAGAGGTCCATCCCCCTTCAAAGGTCCATGTCAAATTTTTTCACCGGCAGCTGCCGGAAGGCGGCGTAGGCCTCCCCCAGCTCCGCCAGCTGCCGCCGCTCCTCCGGGCGGAGTGGCTCCCAGAGGGACGCGCTGAGCTCCAGCTTCCCTCCCGCGGCCCTGGCCCGCCAGACGCCGATCACCCGGCCCGCCCGGAGCACCGTCCCCGGGTTGGACACCGTCTGCCAGACCTCCCGGCAGCGGCCCTTGTCCGCCAGAATCAGGGCCCGGTCCCGCAGGTCCAGGTAGGGATCGTGGGGGCCCAGCAGCAGGAGCCTGTCCTCCGTCGCCCCGCCCGCTCTCAGCTCCGGAATGTCTTGAGCCAGGGCATATCGCCGGCCCAGCTCCGTTTCCACCGGCTCCATCTCCTCCCCGGCCGCCTGCCACAGCCTTTTGGCCTGCCGGGGAGAGCTGCCCAGCCACTGCTGGAAGCATCCCACCGTGGAGGGGCCGTAGCATCGGAGGAACCGGCGCACCAGCTCCCGTCCCCCGTCCGCCCGGGGAGGCGGAAGCTGCCCCAGCCACCGGCGGGGCGCGGTGAAGGCGGGGCTGGTCCCCTCCCGCCCGCCAAATACCACCAGGGAGGAAAAGGAGCAGGGCCGCAGCAGGAAGGACACCGCCGCCCCGCCCATGGTCTGCCGGTCCGGCCGGCCGTACAGGGACGGAGCGTCCCACAGCGCCCGCTTCTCCGGCGGCAGCAGAGGGCGCACCCGCTCCGCCAGCACCCGGTCCAGCTCCTCCTTGCCGACCACCGTGTACTCCTCCAGAGCGCCGCAGGCCGCCTTCACCAGGGGCAGCAGCTGGTCAAAGTCCATCCCCAGGAAGTCCAGGGCCGCCGTGATCCCCCGGGTGTAGATCCAGGGCTCCTCCCCCGCCTCCGCCGCCAGAGGCGCCAAAAATACGGGCATGTCCGCCGCCGGGAACACCAGGGGCACCCCCCGGATGCTCCAGGCCTGGAGCAGGACTCTCTCCTCCCAGAGGGCCCTGCGGAGCGTCTCCTGGGCGGCGCCCTCCACCCGGAGGAACAGGGCCGTTTCCCAGGCCCCCGGCGGGGAATTCTGCACGCCGCAGGCCCCCGCCCCGGAGCACAGCTCCCCGGCGGGGAGCCTTCGGTCCAGATGGTGGGCGCGCAGCCGGAAGCCCCGGATCGCCTCCGCAGTAATCATCATGGATATCCCTCCTCTGCAGGCGGGTCTTCCGCCGTTTTCCCGATTATATCCGATTCCGCCGGAAAAAGCAAAGGGTGCCTCTCTGCCGCTTGCATCCGGGCCCCCGGGCGGGTATAATAGAGAGCGCAGAAAAAATTCAAGAGAAAGCAGGCAGAGAACCTATGTACATCAAAGACACGAAGCCGGGGGACACCCTGGACGGATACTACCTTCTCAAGAGCGTCTACGCCAAGCGGACCGCCGGCGGGAAGCCCTTTCTTAGCATCGAGCTCACCGACTGCAGCGGCACGGTGGAGGGGAAGGTGTGGGACTACAGCGGCCCCATCTCCCCGGCGGATACCGGCGCGGTGGTCCGCGTCAGCGGCACGGTGGGGGAGTTTCGGGGCGCGCCCCAGGTGACGGTGGAGCAGATCCGCCTGGCCGGCCCCGACGACCGCTATGACATCCAGGATCTGGTCCCCACGGCGCCCCTGGACGCCCAGGCGGCCCTCCAGGAGCTGCGGGAGCTGATCGGCTCCATCCAGGACGGGGACTACCGCCGGGTGTGCGCCGCGGCCATTGAGAGGCTGGGGGACCGGTTTGTCACCCTCCCCGCCGCTAAGAGCGTCCACCACGGCTTCCGCCACGGCCTTCTCATGCACACGCTGTATATGGCCCGCACGGCGGACTTCCTGGCCGGGCTCTACAGCTCTGTCATCGACCGCAGTCTGCTGCTGGCGGGCACCATCCTCCACGACATGGCCAAGTGCCGGGAGTTCGTCACCTCCCCCCTGGGCCTGGTGACGGAGTACTCCCTCCCGGGCCAGCTGCTGGGCCACCTGGTGATGGGCGCCCAGGAGGTGGCCAAGCTGGCGGAGGAGCTGGCCATGCCGGAGGAGAAGTCCCTGCTCCTCCAGCACATGATCCTCTCCCACCACGGGGAGCCGGAGTACGGGGCCGCGGTGCGGCCCGCCTGCGCCGAGAGCGAGCTGCTGTCCTACATCGACATGATCGACAGCCGCATGGAGATCTACCGGGAGCAGCTGGAGAGCCTGCCGGCGGGCCAGTTCAGCGGCCGGATCCCCGCCCTGGACCGGCGGATCTACCACCACAACTGAAAAGGCCAAGCGTCAGCGGGCAGCGATTTTCCCCAGGAAAAAGCTCCCGGCCATGCCAGAGGGCACGGCCGGGAGCTTTTTGGCTCCGCTTAGAATTTGTACTTGTTGCGCAGGTAGGTGGTATCCAAAGCCGCCGGGCGGTCGCTCTTGCCGCGCTGGAGGCACAGCACGGCGATGCCCGCCAGGTAGGGCACCATTCCCAGCATCTCCGGGGAGAGGCCGATGACGCTGGACACCTGCAGGCGCATCTGCAGCGCGTCGAAGAGCCCCAGGAGCAGCGCCGTCCCCAGAATGCCGCCGGGGGCCCACTTGCCCATCTTCACGGCGATGACCGCCATCATGCCCTTGCCGCTGATCATGCCGTCAAAGAACCGATCCAGCTGCCCCAGGGACATATAGGCGCCGGCGATGCCGCACAGGGCGCCGCAGATCAGCACGCCGCTGTAGCGCAGGCGCCAGACGCTGATGCCCGCCGTTTCCACCGTCCGGGGGTCGTCCCCCACCGCCTGGACCCGCAGGCCGTAGGTGGTGCGGAAGATCACGTACCAGGAAACCACCGCCAGGATGACTCCGATATAGATCAGCGGGGAGAGCTGGGAGAGGAAGCCGCCCACCAGTGGGATGCCCGCCAGGATGTCCGTGGTCTGGAGGGAATTGACGTTGGGGGAGTAGGTGGATCCGAAGATGGAGATACAGAGAAAACGGGCGATGCCGTTGCAGAGCATGGTCAGCCCCAGGCCGCTGATGGCGTGCATCCCGCCGAACTCCACGCACACCAGGGCGTGGATGCCGCCGGCCAGAAGCCCCGCCAGGATGCCGAAGAGCACCCCCACCCAGGGACTGCCCGTCAGATAGGAGCCCAGCACCGCGGCAAAGGCCCCGCTGACCATCATACCCTCCGCCCCCAGGTTCAAAACGCCCACCCGCTCGCAGTACATGTTCCCCATGCCGGCGATGAACATGGGGGCGCTCAGGCGGATCACCGAGAGAAGAAATCCGAATACGAGGGACTCAGCCATGTGCCTTCTCCTTTCTTCTCCTGCGGTTCAGGAGATACCGGAAGATATAGTTGCTGGCCACGAACAAAATCAGGGAGCCCTGGATGACGGAGATGATCTCGTTGGAGATCCCCACCCGGGCCTGCATGGTCAGGGAGCCGTTGCGCAGGGCACCGAAGGCGATGCTGCCCACCACCGCCAGGATCGGGTTAGAGCCGCACAGCAGGGCGATGGGGATGCCGTCGTAGCCGAAGCCGGGGGAGAAATCCGTATACAGGCAGTGGTAGTTGCCAAGGACCTCCAGCGCTCCGCCGATGCCGGCCAGGGCTCCGCTGAGGAGCAGGGCCAGGCTGGTGTACTTCCGGATGGGAATGCCCGCGTAGTAGGCCGCCTCCCGGCTCAGCCCCACCGCCCGCATCTCATAGCCGGCCACTGTGCGGGAGAAGAACCAGTACAGCACCAGGGCCGCCACGACCACAAAGAGGATGGCGATGGTCATCCTGTAGGGTGGGCCAATCAGGTAGGGCAGCTCCGCCGACTCCAGGATCGGCCGGGAGGAGGGGACCAGGGCGTTGTCCGACTTGAAGAGGTCCAGCACAAAGTACTGGAGCAGATAGCTGGCCACATTGTTCAGCAGCAGGAGGATCACCAGCAGGTCCACGCCACGCCGCACGTGCATGATGGTGGGAAAAAGGATATAGAGCATGCCGAAGAGGGCCCCGGCCAGAATACACACGGCGATGTGCAGCGGCGCCGGGAGCCCCGGGATCAGCGCCCCGGCCAGGGTGGCCCCGATGCCGCCCAGGGCCAGCTGTCCCTCGGCGCCGATATTGAAGGTGTTGCCCTTCATGGAAACGATGATCGCGAAAGAGGCGAAGGCGATGGGAACGGACTTCTTGATGGTGTTCACCAGCCCTGTGGCGGAGCCGAAGGCCCCGTCCAGCAGGGCGGCGTAGGCCTCCAACGGTTTTTTCCCCATGAGGAGGATCCAGATGGAGCTGAAGAGGAAGGACAAAAACAGCAGCAGAAACGGGAGCGCAATGTCCACTACTGTCTTTCTCTGTGGCTTTTGCAGTTTCTTTCCGTATCCTTTCATCAGGACTCCACCTCCTCCGGACGCCGGCCCACCATCATCAGGCCGATTTTCTCCCTGGTCGCCTCCGCGGCGTCCAAAATGCCGATCAGGCGGCCGCTGTACATCACGGCGATCCGGTCGCTGAGCAGCAGCACCTCGTCCAGCTCCAGGGAGGCCAGCAGCACGCTGCCGCCCCGGTTGCGGTGCTCCACCAGGGTGTTATGGATAAACTCGATGGCCCCCACATCCACCCCCCGGGTGGGCTGATCCGCCACGATCAGGGCCGGGTCAGGCCCCATCTCCCGGGCAATGACAACCTTCTGCTGGTTGCCGCCGGAGAGCGTACTGGCGCGGCTGGTCCGGAGGGGCGGCCGGATGTCGAAGTCCTGAATGCGCCGCTCCGCCATCTCCCGGATCCGCCTGCCGTCCTGCAAAAACCGCCGCCGGACAAACTCCTCCCGCCGCTGCATCCCCAGCAGCAGGTTCTCCTCCACGGAGAAATCCAGGATCAGTCCGTGGCGCCGGCGGTCCTGGGCAATGAAGCCGATGCCCCCGGCTTTTCGCCGGGCGATGGACACCCGGGTGATGTCCTCCCCGCGGAAGGTCAGGCTGCCCTGGTCGCAGGGGAGGATCCCCGCCACCAACTCCGTCAGCTCCGTCTGCCCGCTGCCGTCGATGCCGGCAATGCCCAGGATCTCCCCGCTGTGGATGGTCAGGGAGATATCCTCCAGAGCCTGCCGTCCCTTCTGATGGAAGCTCACGTGGTCCAGCTGGAGCATTACCTGGGAGCCGTCCACCGGCTGCTTGTGGCCGCCCAGGTGCACCTCCCGGCCCACCATGTAAGCGGTCAGCTCCGGGATGCTGGTGTCCTCCTTCCGGACGGTGACCACATGGCGGCCGGCCCGCAGAACGGTGATCTCGTCGCTGAAGTCCATGACCTCCTCCAGCTTGTGGGTGATGATCAGGATGGTCTTGCCCCGCTCCTTCAGCCCCTTGAGCACCAACCCCAGATCGTCGATCTCCTGGGGGGTCAGCACTGCCGTGGGCTCATCCAGGATGATCACGTCCGCGCCCCGGTAGAGGGTCTTGACGATCTCCACCCGCTGCTGCATGCCCAGGGAGATGTCCCGCACCCGGGCCTTGGGGTCGATGTGGATGCCGTAGGTCCGGCAGACCTCCTCCACCCGCTGCACTGCGGCCTTCCCGTCGTAGCGCACGCCCCGGTGGGGCTCCTCTCCCAGAACGATGTTGTCCGCCACGGAGAGCCGGGGGATGAGCATGAAGTGCTGGTGCACCATGCCGATCCCCTGGCGGATGGCGTCCATGGCGGAGCGGAACGCCACCCGCTGGCCCTTGACCAGGATCTCCCCGCCATCCGGCTCATAGAGCCCGTAGAGAATGTTCATCAGCGTGGTTTTCCCCGCGCCGTTCTCCCCGATGATGGCGTGGATCGTGCCCTCCTTCACCCGCAGCGTCACCTTGTCGTTGGCCAGCACAGCGGGAAAGCGTTTGCTGATCTCCCGCATCTCAATTGCGTATCCCACCGAAATTCCTCCTAAAGAGATTCAGGCCAGCCCGCCGCAGCTGGTGCGGCAGGCCGGCCATTCCGCCTGGTCTGCAGGCAGCGCGCCGGGCGAAAATCACCCGGCGGCGTTCGGGCCCCCTCCGCCGTGCGGAGGGAGACCCGTGGCCTGTGGTCCTATTTCTGTGCCGTCGGCGCCCAGGCCGCTCCGGCTTAAGCCTCCAGAGAGGCCAGGTAGTTCTCCAGCTCCTCCTCCGTGGTGGGAGGCACAATCTCGCCGGAGATGATCTTCGCCTCAATCTCGTCCATGGCGTCCAGGATCTCCTGGGGGATCAGGTCCCCGATGTAGGGGGAGAGGCGGATGCCGGTGGCGCCGTCCGCCAGGCCGGCCTTTACAATGCCGGAGGGCAGCTCGCCGTCAATGAACTGCTGGCAGACGTCGGCAAAGTACTCGTCGGTCTTGATGATGTGGGAGGCGATGATCCGGTCCGGGGACAGGTCGAACTGCCCGGTGGCGGCGCCCATGGCGTACTTGCCCTCCTCCAGGCCCTCCACGGCCTGGTAGACGCCGTTGGCGGCGCCGCCGGCGAAGGCCTGGACGATCACCATGCCGTCGTTGTACATCTGCAGCGCCAGCTCGCTGGCCCGGGCGATGTCGGTGAAGTCGCCCACATAGGCGGTGGTGGCGTGGCCGCCGGCGTAGGCCGCGCCAGCCTCAAAGCAGTAGCGGCACAGCTCCAGGTCCGCGATCCGCTGGCCGCCGACCCAGCCCACCTCGGAGGGCCCGCCCAGGTACTCGCTCATCATCACGGCAAAGGCGCCGCCGATGAAGCCGGCCTGGGGCTCCTCAAACTGGATGGAGGTGCAGTTGTCGTAGCCGTCCACGGTGCCCTTGTTGAGCACGTAGTGGGTGTCGGGGTAGTCCTCCAGAATGGTGGGCATGATCTCCGACACGGTGCCGCCCATGATCACCAGGTCGTAGCCCTCGCTGCCGAAGTTGCGGGCGTGGATCTCGTGGTCGTTGAACTCGTTGACCTCCACGCAGGTCACCTCGATGCCCGTGTTCTCTGTAAAGGTGTCCATGGCAGTCTTCAGCGCGTCGTTGAGGCCGTTGTCGCCGAAGGTGCCGGCGGCCACCAGGCCGATCTTCCACTCCTTCTCGCCGCCTGTGTCTGAATCGCCGCTGCCGGCGTTGCCGCCGCCATTACCGCTATTGCCGCCGTTGTTCTGATTGCTGCTGCCGCAGCCGGCCAGCAGGGACAGCGTCATGGCTGCCGCCAGCAGAAGTGTGAGTAAGCGTTTCATAAGATGTCCTCCTTTTGCCATTTGCATACCGCTAGATCTCATACTGCTTTAATAACTGCTGATGCACGCTCTCCAGCATCCCGCACTCCCCGTAGAGCTCCTGCAGATAGGCGATCATGTACCGGTGGCGGGAGAGGGCCTCCGCCCTGGCCTGGGGGGTATTCATCAGCTGGTAGATGTGCAGCAGTTTTTCATAAAAGTGGTTGACCGATGTGGCCCGGACCGAGTGGTCCTTGTAGGTCTTGCTGTCCAGGTTGTCCCGTGGGGGCAGATCCGGGTCCAGGATCAGGTTGCCCAGCGCCGCGCCTGTGGCGAAGGCCCGGGCGATGCCGATGGCACCCACCGCGTCCAGCCGGTCCGCATCCTGGACGATCTCGCCCTCCGGTGTGGTCATGGCCTTCCGCTCTCCCATTCCCTTGAAGGACAGGTCCCGGATAATGGTCTGAATATGCCGGATGGTTTCCTCCTCCACCCCGCACTCCTCCAGCCACTGGCGGGCCGCCCGGGGACCGACCTCCTCATCGCCGCCGTTGAACTTCCAGTCGGCGATGTCGTGAAGCAGGGCCGCCAGGGCCACAGTCCGCCTGTCCACCGGCACGGCGGACATATCCGCAAAGCGCATGGCCGCCTGATAGACCCGCTGGGTGTGGAACCAGTCGTGGCCCGTATGCTCGTCGCCCTGGAGCTGCCGCATGTGGTCCATGGTCCGCTCCACCAGGGGATCTGACGCCCCCTCCTCCCGATGGGCTGTCCGGCCGGAGAGGTCCATCCGCTGGTGCTGGACGGCAAAGCGCAGTCCGTCGCCGGAGGGCGGCGTCAGCTGCCCGTGGTGGATCAGGATCAGGCGGTCCCGGATCTCCTGCGGGAACCGGAGGATCTCCTGGTATTTGCAGTGGTTGTTGGCGTCGCCCATCTGGCAGTCGTGGAAGATTGTTTCCGCCCCCCGGGCTGCCAGGGACTCCACCAGGGGCAGGTCGCAGACCATGTCCGAGGTGTAGGCCACGCCCCCGTCCATCAGAAGGCCGCAGCTGAACTTCCCGGGGATATGCCGGGTTGGGAACCACTCCGCCTGGACGTCGCCGCACAGGGGAAACCGCTCCCCCTCCACCGGGGCGGCCACATCGAAGTAGTCCTCCAGGCTGCTGCAGCCCCCCGCAGGGTTATCAAGCCCGCCGGAGAGGCAGCGGTCCCACAGCTCCTGACGGATGGGCGCCGGCACAATCAGCCGGACGCGCCGGTGGGATACATACTTGCTGTAAAGGGCGATGGACTCCAGCCCGCCGGCGTGATCGAAGTGGATATGGGTCAGAAAAATGGTGTCAATCGACTCCCGCTTCAATCCCAGCATGCCCAGGCTGTCCCAGGCGGTGGTCCCGCAGTCGATCAGCGTCCGGCTGTTTCCGGACTCCAGCAGCGCGTTGCTGTCCAGAAGCCCCGGCGTAAAGCCGTTGCCGGTCCCCAGCATGGTCAGAAACATGCTCTCGCCTCCCGTCGTTTTTCTTGCTCTCATCAAACAGGAAAACACCACTTCAAAAATAGGACATATGTCCCCATCCCGTGTTAAATCTTTCGAAAAAAACCAAATATGCGACAGGGCATCCCCCCTGCCGCCGAGCGAAAAAACAGCGCCGGATGGAGCAAAAGGCCCCGTCCGGCGCTGGTCCTTGCTATCGCTTTCCGCTGATCTGGATTTCCAAAACATTCCGCCCGGCGGACCGTCCTACTTCTGCAGCAGCTGGTCCATGCAGGCGCGGAGCCGCTCCGGGTCGGTCACCCGCAGCCGCCGCCCGCTCTCCCGGGCCACAGCCCCCTCCTCCACCAGCTCTGTAATGAGCCGGCTGATATGGCGGGGGGTCACCCCCAGGTACTCCGCCAGCTCCCTGCTTTTGCAGCTGACGATTCCGTCCGCCTCCCGGGACCGCAGCAGGTACTGGGCCAGGAGGGTCTTGGTGGGGTACTGGAGCACCCGGGAGTAGTTGCTGGAGGTGTTGTACAGCTTCTCGATCAGGTTGTTGCAGATCATCCGGTAGAACACCACGTTTTCCGCCAGATAGGTCCGCACGTCCCGCAGGGCAAAGCACAGCACCTCCGACTGGGTTTCCGCCACCACGCTGTGGAGGGTGTCCCGCCCCTGGAGAAATTCAATGTCCCCAAACATCTCCGGCGGTCTGGCCACCGCCACGGTCACCAGTTTGCCGCTCTCGGAAACGGAGTACACCCGCATGGCCCCGCGAAACAGCACGGAAACCTCCTCCACCGGGTCCCCGGAGGTCATCATGGTTTCGCCTTCCTCATAGGAAACGATCCGCGTGTTCCGGAGCACCTCCGGCAGTAGAAGGCTCTCCGCCCCCAATTCTGCGGCCACCTGCCGGATCCGTTCCGGGCTCTTATCCGTTACCATGTCCCCGCGCCTCCTCTCTGGCCGCGCCCCGGCGCAACCGGACATTTGTCCTCGAATTATTATAGCGAACAAGATATGCTCATGTCAATTCACAACGGAAAGGATGAGAAAAAATGACTTCTATCATTGATGATCCCTCCCTTGCCGCGGCGGGCAAGGCGCGGATGCGCTGGTTTATGGAGCAGATGCCCCTCATTGCCTCCCTGAAGGAGAGCTTCCGGGAGGAGCAGCCCTTCCGGGGCCTGACGGTCGCCATCTGTCTCCATGTGGAGCCGAAAACCGCCTTCTGGATCGACGCCATCCTGACCGGCGGGGCGGAGCACGTCTATCTGGTGGGGTGCCTTGGCACCACAAAGCCGGACACCGCGGCCTTCCTGGCCAGCAACCCCCGCATCACCGTTCTGGCCCGGGAGAAGGATACCATGGCCGACCACCAGCGCTACCTGGAGCTGGTGATGGAGCAGCGGCCCCAGCTGCTGCTGGACAACGGGGCCAGCCTGATCCTGGCCTACCAC
This sequence comes from uncultured Oscillospiraceae bacterium, assembly GCA_904420435.1. Taxonomy (GTDB): domain Bacteria; phylum Bacillota; class Clostridia; order Oscillospirales; family Oscillospiraceae; genus CAJFPI01. The sequence continues at coordinate 11,248 of CAJFVK010000006.1, read as the reverse complement.
AAAAAGGAGCGGGACTGGGTCCCCCTGGGGGCCAACGAGGAGACCCGCACCGGCCGCCTGCTGATCGACGAATCCGGCTATGACATCCGCTTCCCTGTGATTGTCATCGACGACTCCCCCTTAAAAAAGCTGCTGGAGAACGCGGTGGGGGTGGGCCAGTCTGTGGTGGACGGGCTCATGCGTTCCACCAGCCTGCTGCTGGGGGGCAAGCGCATCCTGGTGATCGGCTACGGCTGGTGCGGCAGCGGCATCGCCGGAAAGCTCCGGGCCCTGGGGGCCCACACCTCCGTCTACGACATCGATCCGGTGTACCTGCTGAAGGCCAAGGTGGACGGCCACCGGGTGTCCGAGGATCTAAGCGAGCTGATCCGGGAGGCGGAGGTCCTCATCACCTCCACCGGACGGTTCCATGTGATCACCAAGGAGCACATCCCCTGCTTCTCCGACGGGCTGATTCTCGCCAACGCCGGCCACTTTGGCTTTGAGATCGACACGGAGGACCTCCGGGCTGCCGCAGACAAGGTGGAGGATGTGGGCAAGGGCAAGGAGGCCCTCTGGTACGGGGAGAAGAAGGTGTTCCTTCTGGAAAACGCCAACCCCCTGAACCTCTCCGCCGGGGATGGCAATCCCATCGCCATCATGGATCTGGGGCTGGGGCTCCAGGCCTCCTGCGGGGCGCTGCTGGCCAGCGGGAAGCACAGCCTCCACCGGGGTGTCCAGCCCATCCCCCGGGAAATCGACGTGGCGGTCAGCCGCCGGATGCTGGCGCTGTAGGGTATGGATCTGCTCTTCACCCACGCCCTCTTTCTGGAGGGGGCCGGCGCGCCCCTCCGGCGCGACGTGTCGGTGGGCATCCGAAGCGGCGCCGTGGCCTTCGCCGGCGGGGAGCCGCCCGCGGACTTCGCCCCGGTCCGGACCATCGACTGCGGCGGCGGCCTGCTGATGCCTGGCCTTGTCAACGCCCACACCCACTCCCCCCTGAGTCTGCTGCGCTCCCGGGGGGAGGGGCTGGTCCTCCAGGACTGGCTGCGCCAGGTGGTCTGGCCCTATGAGGCCCGCCACACCTGGGAGAGCTGCTACTGGGGCGCCCTGCTGAACGCGGCGGAGTGTATCCGCTCCGGGGTCACCTGCCTGTGCGATATGTATATTCACAGTGAGGCGGTAGCCCAGGCCCTGGAGGAGGCGGGGCTCCGGGCCCTGGTCACCCCCACGGTCACCGACGAGCTCCTGGCCGCGGAGCCAGACCGGCTGGAGACCATCGCCCGCCTGGCGGATCGGTACCAAGGGAACCCCCTGATCCGGGTGGGGATCGGCCCCCACGCGGTCTACACCTGCGGCGGCGCCCTGCTGGACGCTTCGGCCCGGCTGTCGGCGGACCGGGGCCTCCCGGTCCATGTTCACGTTTCTGAAACGGAGCGGGAGCAGGCGGACTGTCTGGCCCAGCACGGCTGCACCCCCCTCTCCCTGCTGGACCGCCACGGCCTGGTGGGGCCGAACACCCTCATGGCCCACTGCGTCCATCTCACGGAGGCGGATATCGCCCTGGCCCGCCAGCGGGGGGCCACGGTGGTCCACTGCCCCCGGAGCAATCTGAAGCTGGGCAGCGGCATCGCCCCGGCTGCCGCCTTCCTCCAGGCGGGAATCCCTGTGGCTCTGGGGACGGACGGCTCCGCCAGCAACAACAATCAGGATATCCTGGAGGAGCTCCGGTTCGCCGCCCTGCTGCAAAAGGGAGTCCTCCGGGACCCCACCGCCGTCTCCCTGGATCAGGCCATCGCCATGGCCACCTCCGCCGCCGGCGGTGCCATGGGCTTTCCCGTGGGCCGGCTCACCCCCGGCGCGCCGGCGGACCTGATCCTGCTGCGCCGGGACGCCCCCCAGTGGCATCCCGGCTTCTCCCCGGAGGCGGAGCTGGTGTACGCCGCCCCCACCGGGGAGGTGGCCCTGACCATGGTGGGCGGCCGGATCCTCTACGAGAACGGCCGGTACGCCACCATCGATCTGGAGCGGCTCTGCGCCGCCCTGCCCCGCTTCGCCCCCTGAGGGGCGTGCCGGAGGACGTCTTCTCTGCCCTTCTCGGATTTTTCCCCTCTCTTTTTGACCGATCTGTAAACTTTTCCCTCCGGCATGGCACTGTGGCCGCTTTCGTGGTATACTACCAGGAAAGCGGCCGTTTTTTTGGCCTTGCACAGTCCGGGGGCCCGTGGGCCGGCGCGTCTGCCCGGCCGGATCCCCCCGATTCGACGGAAACAGGGAGGCATGCACATGAGTACAGCAAACATTCCCGAGCGCAGCCAGCTGCGGCCGGAGGACCAGTGGAACCTGGGGGACCTCTACCCCTCCGATGAGGCCTGGCAAGCGGATTTTGACGAGGCGAAGGCGCTGGCAGCCAAGCTGCCGTCCTACCGGGGCCGGCTGGGCTCCTCGGCCCGGACCCTGCTGGAGTTCGCCCGGCTGGACGAGGAGATCGGCCTGCTGCTGGATAAGCTGGTAAACTACGCCCAGCGGAAAAACGACGAGGACACCCGGGTGGCCGCCTACCAGGCCATAGCCGCCAAGGCCACGGCATTGTGGGTGGAGATCTCGGCGGCGGGGGCCTTTGAAACCCCGGAGCTGCTGGCCATCCCGGAGGAAACCCTGGAGGACTTCTACCGCCAGGAGCCGGACCTGGAGCTCTACCGCCGCAGCTTCTGGAACGTCCGGCGGCGGCGGGCCCACATCCTCTCCGACCCGGAGGAGCAGCTCCTGGCCCAGGCCGGTGAGATGGCCCAGGCGCCGGACACCATCTTCTCCATGTTCAACGACGCGGACCTCCGCTTTGAGGACGCCGTGGACAGCGCCGGCGTCCGCCACCCCCTGAGCCAGAGCACCTTCGCCTCCCTGGAGGAGAGCGGCGACCGGCAGCTGCGCCGCTCCGCCTTTGAAAACCTCTACGCCGGCTACGGCGCCTTCCGCAACACCCTGGCGGCGGTGCTGGCCGCCCAGGTCAAGCAGCTCCAGTTCTTCTCCCAGGCCCGGCACTACCCCTCCAGCCTCCACCGGGCCCTGGACGGGAACAACGTGCCCGTGGAGGTCTACCACAGCCTGATCCGCACAGTCCGGGACAATCTGGACAAGATGCACCGCTATGTGGGCCTGCGGAAAAAGCTCCTGGGGGTGGAGGAGCTCCACATGTACGACGTGTACGCCCCCCTGGTCCCCACGGAGAAGCGCCGCATCCCCTTCGAGCAGGCCAAGGAAACCGTCTACGAGGCCCTGGCCCCCCTGGGGGAGGAGTACCGGGCCATCCTCCGGGAGGGCTATGAGAGCCGGTGGATCGACGTCTATGAGAACGCGGGCAAGCGGTCCGGCGCCTACTCCGCCGGCCCCAAGGTCCACCCCTACGTGCTCCTCAACTACACCGGCACCCTGGACAGCCAGTTCACCCTGGCCCACGAGATGGGCCACGCCATCCACTCCTACCTCTCCAACAAGCACCAGCCCGCCGTGTACGCGGACTATGTGATCTTCGTGGCGGAGGTGGCCTCCACCTGCAACGAGACCCTCCTCATGTACCACCTGCTGGACCGGACGGAGGACCCCCAGGAGCGCGCGGAGCTGATCAACCACTTCCTGGAGCAGTTCAAGGGCACCCTCTACCGGCAGACCATGTTCGCCGAGTTCGAGCTGCTCCTGGGCCAGCGGTGCCAGGCCGGGGAGAGTCTGACGGCGGAGGACCTGTGCGCCCTCTACCGTCAGCTGAACGTGGACTATTTCGGCCCGGACATGGTCCTGGACACCCAGATCGACATGGAGTGGGCCCGGATCCCCCACTTCTACTACAACTACTACGTGTTCCAGTACGCCACCGGCTTCTCCGCCGCCATCGCCCTGGCCCGGCGGATCCGCCGGGAGGGAAAAAGCGCGGTGGAGGACTACCTGGGCTTCCTCTCCGGCGGCTGCTCCAAGGACCCCATCGATCTTTTGAAGGGCGCCGGGGTGGATATGACCACCGCCGCCCCGGTGCAGGAGGCCCTGGATCTCTTCGGAGAGCTGCTGGATGAAATGGATGCTCTGACCGCCCGGAGCTGACGGCCCGGGGAGAGGAGGGAGAACCATGTGCCAATCGATTGCGGCGCGCCTGGCCGCCCTGGCGGACCCGGGCTACGCCGATTTCCAGCGCAGGCTGATGCCCACGGTGCCGCCGGAAACGGTCGTCGGCGTCCGGATGCCCCAGCTGCGAAAGCTTGCCAAGTCCCTCCGCGGGACGGAAGAGGCGGCAGCCTTCCTGGCCGCCCTGCCCCACGAAACCTACGAGGAGAACAACCTCCACGGCCTGCTGATCGGGGAGGAGCGGGACTACAGCCGGGCGGTGGAGGCCCTGGAGCGGTTCCTCCCCTATGTGGACAACTGGGCCACCTGCGACCTGCTCCACCCCAAGGCCTTCGACCGGCGGCCGGAGGCGCTGCCCGGCCAGCTGGAGCGCTGGATTGGCAGCGGCCGCACCTACACCGTCCGCTTCGGCCTGGGGATGCTGATGAGCCTCTACCTGGACGAGGCGTTCCAGCCGGCGTACCTGGAGCTGGCCGCGTCGGTCCGGTCGGAGGAGTACTACGTGAACATGATGATCGCCTGGTACTTTGCCACCGCCCTGGCCAAGCAGTACGCCGCGGCCCTGCCCTACTTAGAGGAGAACCGCCTGGGCCTCTGGGTCCACAACAAGACCATCCAGAAGGCGGTGGAGAGCTACCGCATCACCCCCGAGCAGAAGGCCTATCTGCGGACCCTTCGCCGCAGGGGCTGAGCGGGACAACATGCCACAAAGGCCGGAGGGCTGTACCTGTTTGGTACAGCCCTCCGGCCTTTTCCGGTCCCGCCCAGGCCGGGCGGGACACTTTCCGTTTTTCTTTTCAGACCATCAGGCGGCGGCAGGCATAGGCCAGCTCGTTCAGGGTGCTGCAGGGCACCATCTGGCACAGGGACGCCATGGTCCGGATGCTGCGGACGTAGGGCCACTTCTGCTCCGGGATCGGGTTGAGCCACAGGACCTTCCCGCTCAGGCGCTTGGCCTCCAGCAGGGCCCGGCCCGCCCGGGGCAGGTCGATGGTCTTGGTGTCCGACAAAATCAGCAGCGTGGCCGCGGGGCCGAACACCGCCGGCCGGCGGGCGGAGAGCTGCTCCAGGGCGGTGCCCAGATCCGTCCCCTTGCCGAACAGGCCCGACTTCTTCACATAGTCCCGGAAGGCGTTCATATCCTGGAGAGCGAAGGGGTCCACCTCCCGCACCCCCTCGGAGAAGAGGAAGGTCTGGGAGGTCTCCGAGATGTCGGTCAGGGACTTGATGAACCGCGGGGCGAACTCGGAGAACTGGAGCATGGAGCCGGACACGTCGCACAGCAGGATCAGCTTCCGCCGGCGGCGGCGCTTCTGGCGGAAGGCCAGGCGGTAGAAGCTGCCGCCGGTGGCCAGCCCCTTGCGGATGGTCCGCTTGAAGTCCAGGGCCCCCCGGTGGCCGGCCTGCTGCCGGCGGGCGGAGAGCTCCGCGTTCAGCTGCTGAGCGATCTTGGCGATCAGGGCGGTGGCCTTGGGGATCTCCGTTTCCTTGAACCGGGAGATGTCCCGGTAGAGGAGGGCCATATCCTCGTCCACCTCCTCGCAGCCCACCGCCGCGTCCTCCATCATCATCTGCTGCTCCAGGAGGAAGCGCATGAACACCGAGCGGATGAAATTGCCGTAGAGCTCCGGGCTGCGCTCGATGTTGGCCTTGGACTTCTCCATCATCTGCCGCAGCTCCTCCCGCTTCTCCTCCGGCATCCGGATGTAGACCTCCCGCAAGTCCTCCCGCAGGTCCATGGGTTTGCCCCGGACCTGGAGATCCCGCTCCGCCTCCGCCTGGCGGCGGGCCAGCTCCCTGGCCTCCTCCAGCTGCCGCTCCCGGAGGAGCTGCTTCTGGTCCAGGCTGAGGAAGAACTCGTCAAAGACCTTGCGGAAGGCCGCCTGCTCCGCCTGGGACTTGGCGTAGACCGCGCACAGGGCGGTCCGGACCGTTTCCCGGTCTGAAAAGCCCACCTCCTCCAGGATGGCGCAGGCGTCCGCCGTTTCCTGCAGGCCCACCGCCAGCCCCTCGTAGCGCAGGAGCTGGGAGAACTCCGTCAGCTTTTCCAGGTAGACCGCTCTCATGCCTTTGCTTCCCCGGGGCTGTGGCCGCCGCACTGCCCGCAGTGCTCATGGCTGTGGCCGTGGTGGTGGCCGTGAGCGTTGTCTTGACTCTGTTCGGCCTCCTCCGCCTGGTCCAGGGCGTCCAGGTCCTCGCTGTTTTTCAGCACAAAGCCCCGGGTCAGCCGGAAGGCGTCCCCGTTCAGATCGCTGATGCCCAGGGCCTCCAGGGCGGCCACCCAGTCCAGGGTTTCCGCGATGGAGGGCTTTTTCAAAATGGCCGTGTTCTCCCGCAGATCGTGGATGGCCTGGGCCACCTGGACCGCCAGGTGCTCGTTGGCATCCGGCAGCTTGGCGCGGATAATGGCCACCTCCTTCTCGATATCCGGGTACTGGATGTAGAGATAGGCGCAGCGGCGGCGCAGGGCCTCGCTGAGGGGGCGGGTCCGGTTGGAGGTGAGCACCACGAAGGGGACTGTCTTGGAGCGGATGGTCCCCACCTCGGGGATGGTGATCTGCATCTCCGAGAGGAGCTCCAGGAGGAAGGCCTCAAACTCCTCGTCCGCCTTGTCGATCTCGTCGATCAGCAGCACCACCGGCTTCTCCGAGCGGATGGACTTGAGCAGGGGCCGCTCCAGCAGGTACTCGTCGCCAAAGAGGGAGCGGGTGAGCTCCTCCGGGTTGGCCCGGTTCATGTTCACCTGGATGGCCAGCAGCTGCTTCTGGTAGTTCCACTCGTACAGGGCCTTGCTCTCGTCCAGCCCCTCGTAGCACTGGAGGCGCACCAGCTCCCGATCCAGGGCCTGGGCCATCACCTTGGCGATCTCCGTCTTGCCCACGCCGGCGGCCCCCTCGATCAGCAGGGGCCGGCCCAGCTTCAGCGCCACCAGCAGGGTGGTGACCAGGTCGTCGTCGCACACATAGTGGGCGGCTGTCAGTTTTTCTTTCAGTGTCGCAGCGTCCATGGTTTCGATTCTCCGTATCGTCAGCATTTCAGGCAAAATTCCTTCGCCGTCTAGGATACCACATTTCCCGGGGGAATGGAACAGCAAAATCAGAAAACTTTTTTCATTCTCCCACAGGTAAAATTTGAAAAATCCGATATTTTCTGGTATGCTGTAGGTAATCACAGCTCGCAGGCGGACCGGAACATGCTTGGCGCCCAAAGGGCGCAGGGAGGTTTTATGAAGCAGCGCGTCATGTGCTTTGGCGATTCCAACACCTATGGCTACGACCCCCGCTCCCCCCTGGGGGAGCGGTACAGCGCGGAGGAGCGGTGGACGGGGATTCTGAACCAGTCCCCCCGGTGGGAGATCCTCAACTATGGGGAGAACGGCCGGGAGATCCCGGACGAGTCGGACCTGCGCTTCTATCTCAGCGACCTGCTCTGCAGCTGCGGCGCACTGGACGGCATGGTGGTGATGCTGGGCACCAACGATCTCCTCCACTACGGCGGGCGCACCGCCGCCGAGGTGGCGGACCGGATGGAGGCCTTCCTGGGGGCCCTTCTGAGGCTGGACGGCCTCCGGCTGGCGGGCACCCGGCTGCTGCTGGTTTCGCCTCCGGCCATGGCTGCCGGCACCTGGGTGACGGACCGGTCGGTCCTGGAGCAGTCCGCCCTTCTGGGGGACTGCTACCGCCGGGCGGCGGAGCGGCTGGGCGTGGCCTTTGCTGACGCGGCCAGATGGAACGTGGCTCTCTCCTATGACGGCGTCCACTTCACCCCCGCCGGCCACCGGACCTTCGCCGGGCATATGGAGGCGGAGCTGGCGCGCTGCCTTCTGGAAAGGGACCTTCCGTCGGAGGTCCTGGTCCCCTAGGGCCGCCGTATCCCCCTTTGCGCAAATTCTGGCATCACAGGCGCCTGCGGGCGCCGGGAGGCATCTATGTACTTCGCGGATCTCCATATCCACTCCCGCTTCTCCCGGGCCACCAGCCGGGACTGCGACCTGCCCCACCTGGACTGGTGGGCCCGGCGGAAGGGCATCGGCCTTCTGGGCACCGGGGACTTCACCCACCCCGCCTGGCGCGCGGAACTGCGGGAGCAGCTTCTTCCCGCCGGGGAGGGGGTGTACACCCTCCGGGAGGACCTGCGCCTGCCGGACACCACCCCCGGCGAGGCCCCCCGGTTCGTCATCACCGGGGAGATCAGCTGCATCTACAAGCGCCACGGCAGGACAAGGAAGGTCCACAACCTGATCCTCCTGCCCTCCCTGGAGGCGGCGGAGGAGCTCTCGAAGCGGCTGGAGGCCATTGGAAACATCCGCTCCGACGGGCGGCCCATCCTGGGGCTGGACAGCCGGGACCTGCTGGAGCTGACTTTGGATGCCTGCCCGGAGGCGGAGTTCATCCCCGCCCACATCTGGACGCCCCACTTCGCCCTCTTCGGCGCCTTTTCCGGCTTTGACACCATGGAGGAGTGCTTTGCCGACCTGACCGGCCACATCCACGCGGTGGAAACGGGCCTCTCCTCGGACCCGCCCATGAACTGGCGGCTCTCCGCCCTGGACCATCTCACCCTGGTGTCCCACTCCGACGCCCACTCCCCCGCCAAGTTGGGCCGGGAGGCGGACCTGCTGGATACCGGGCGCACCTATCCGGAGCTGGTCCGCTCCATCCGCACCGGGGAGGGGTTTCTGGGCACGGTGGAGTTCTTCCCGGAGGAGGGCAAGTACCACCTGGACGGCCACCGGAACTGCGGCGTGTGCCTGACCCCCCTGGAAACCATCGAGCGGGGCGGGCTGTGTCCGGTGTGCGGGAAGAAGCTCACCATCGGTGTGGAGCACCGGGTGGAGGAGCTGGCGGACCGGCCCGCCGGGTTCCGGCCCAAGGGTGCCAAACCCTTTGAGAGCCTGGCACCCCTGCCGGAGGTCATCGCCGCCTCCACCGGCGCCTCCCCCGCGTCCAAGAAAACCCTGGCATTGTACGAGGACATGCTCGCCGCCCTGGGTTCGGAGTTTTCCATCCTGCGGGAGGTCCCCCTGGAGGAGCTCCGCCGGACGGCGGGCCCCTGCGTGGCCGAGGGCGTCCGCCGGCTGCGCTCCGGTCAGGTGGAACGCCGCCCCGGCTTTGACGGGGAGTACGGCGTCATCTCCCTGCTGACCCCCGGCGAGATCGCCCGGTTCAGCGGGCAGATCTCTCTGTTCGGCCTGGATGTGCCCGCAGGGAAGCCCAAGCCCCGCCGGGAGTTGAAGAAGCACGCAACGGCGCCGGAAGCGGTCCCGGAAACGCCTCAGGCGGAGGCCCTGAATCCCCGGCAGCTGGAGGCCGTCACCTCGGAGGCGGCTGTCACGGCCGTTTCGGCGGGGCCCGGCACCGGCAAGACGAAAACGCTGGTGGCCCGGATCGCCTGGCTGGTGGAGGAGCTGGGCGTCCGTCCCGGGGAGATCACCGCCGTCACCTTTACCAACCAGGCCGCCGGGGAGATGCGCCGGCGGCTGGAGCAGCGGCTGGGGGGCAGGCGGGCGGTGGCCGCCATGACCATCGGTACTTTCCACGCCATCTGCCTGAAGCTCCTGGGGGACGGCGCGCGGCTCATCAGCCGGGGGGACGCCCTGGCCGCTGCGGAGGACATCCTCCAGTCCCTGGGGAGAAAGGGCAGCCCCGGCCGTCTGCTCCAGGGGGTGTCCCGGGTGAAAAACGGCCTGTCCCTGGAAGACGCCGGGCTGGACGAGGAGGTCTTCCAGGCCTACTGCGGCCGGCTGGAGGAGCTGGGGGCGGTGGATTTTGACGATCTCCTGACCCGGGCTCTGGCGGTGGACACCGCCGGGCAGAAGCGCTTCACCCACCTGCTGGTGGACGAGTTTCAGGATATCAACGATGCGCAGTACCGGCTGGTCCGGTCCTGGAGCCGGGGCGGCAAGAGCCTCTTTGTCATCGGCGACCCGGACCAGTCCATCTACGGCTTTCGCGGGGCCTCGGGCCGCTGCTTTCAGCAGCTGGCGGCGGACTGCCCGGAGCTGCGGCTGATCCGTCTGGAGGAAAACTACCGCTCCACGCCGGAGGTGCTGGCCGCCGCCCTGCCGGTGATCGCCCCCAACCCCGGCGGGGACCGCTCCCTGGTTCCCCGCCGCCCATCGGGAGCGGCGGTGCGGCTGGTGGAGGCGGCAGACGACTTTGCCGAGGGGATCTTCATCGCCAAGGAGATCAGCCGCATGACCGGCGGGGTGGACATGCTGGAGGCCCAGAGCCTGGGCCATGAGCGGCCCGTCCGGGCCTTCTCCGACATCGCCGTCCTCTGCCGCACCCACCGGCAGCTGGAGCTGGTGGAGAAGTGCCTCCGCCACGACGACATCCCCTGCCTGATTTCCGGCCGGGAGGACTTCTGGGAGGCGGAGGATGTGCGGGGCTTCCTGGCCTTCTTCCGCTTCCTCCTCTGCCCCGGGGACGCGGCGGCCCTGGAAACCGCCCTGAAGCTACTCTTTGACTGCCCGGCGGATCTGCGAAAGCGGGCCGTCCGGGCCTGCCGGGACCTGCCGGCCCTCCGGACAGAGGATCTGGCGGACACGGTCCGGGGCTATGGGAACCTGGAGGCGTGGCTGGGCCGGGCGGCGGAGTGGCTCCCCCTGGTTCAGGCGGAAAAGCCCCGCAGGCTGGCGGAGCGCTGGCAGGAGCGATACGGCGCCTCTCCCTCCCTGGCCCGCCTGGAGAGCGCGGCGGTGTTTTACGAGGACTTCGACAGCCTGTGGAGCGCCCTGGCCTTAGGGGAGGAGGCGGATCTCCGCCGGGCGGAGGGCCGGGGCTGGGAGTCCGGCGCGGTCCGGCTGATGACCCTCCACGGCGCCAAGGGGCTGGAGTTCCCGGCGGTGTTCGTGTCCGGCGTCGCCGCTGGGATGCTGCCCCTGGAGTCCCGGGACCGCCCCTCGGACCCGGAGGAGGAGCGGCGGCTCCTCTTTGTGGGCATGACCCGGGCCCGGGAGGAGCTGGTCCTCACCTTTGGCGGCGAGCCCTCCCCCTTCCTCTCAGATCTGCCGGAGACCGTGGTCCGGGAGCGGGCCGGCCGGGTCCGGCAGCGGGAGGCGGAGCAGCTCAGCCTCTTCTGAGCTGCCTCTTTCAGAAAACGGGCATACCCGCCGGTGCGGCGAAAACGCACCGGCGGGTATGTTGTTCTCTTT
>CAJFVK010000005.1 GCA_904420435.1 uncultured Oscillospiraceae bacterium | reverse complement strand
ATCCGGTACTCTGCAGAAAGCGCCGACAGAGGAATGCGTAACCGCAGGTCCTCTGTCAGCCTTGCCTCGATCTCATGGATCCGGCAAAGGATGCTTTTACTGTGGTAGAAGCCTCCGGCCCGACCCGTGGTCTTTTGCCGCTCACGGAGAAAAAACATCAGTTCCGCTGTCTTCAGCCGATAGTAGGCCATGCGGCCATCCTCTGGGGCGTCGTAGAACTCAGAGAAGATGTGCTGGAGCTTCGGCTCTGAGCGCAGCAGCAGAAAGGACTGCTCTGTGAGAAGGGTAGAAAACAGCTCCCGAAGATCCAGCACCCCCTCTCCCAGCATCTGCCCAATGGACCGCTCCGCCGCCTTTGGTTCTACCACCAGACTGATCCCTTGATACAGCCCCTGCGGAAATCGACTTTCCACCGGAGGCCTTCCCATATCGCTGATAGAAAAATCCTCAGGGCCCAACCATGCCACCCGTCCGTCCCGCATGGTGCAGGAAAAGCGTCCCGCCCGACAGTGGTTGATTTCAACCAGTCCGGGACAGCGCGCCTCCGCCGGGAAGCCGCAGGGCGTATGGAAGTCGTTCAAAATCAAGGTTACGCCGGGCATCACGCTATGGGCTGTCATCGTCCCGAAGCCATCTGAAAAGTCCATGCGGTAAACAGCGGCATGAGCTGATTTCCTTTCCAAATAGGCCTCGCCGGGAAAAATTCCGTCTTTGCGCGGCAATTCCTCGTGCTGCTCCCGCAAAACTTTTTCCTCCCTTATCAGCTGTCTATAAAACAACGGTTAGTTTTGTATAACTCCCTGTCATTTTATCACTGTTCGGCTGTACAGGCAAGTGTAAATATAAAAATCCCCCATCCTTTAAAACCCAAAGGATGGGGGATTGGTGACCCGTCGGGGATTCGAACCCCGGACCCACTGCTTAAAAGGCAGTTGCTCTGCCGACTGAGCTAACGGGTCATATGCAGCCCAAACCGATCCCGCTTCGGGCTGCCTGGCTCTGGCTGGGATGGTTGGACTCGAACCAACGAATGCGGGAGTCAAAGTCCCGTGCCTTACCGCTTGGCTACACCCCAAGATTCGATGGACCAGTCTGGCGTAATATAAGAAGAAGGGATTGGGATTTTCTCCCAATCCCTCTTCTTCTGGGGTGGGTAATGGGACTCGAACCCACGACCCCCGGATCCACAATCCGGTGCTCTAACCAACTGAGCTATACCCACCATATCGCATCTTAGTCGTATACGAAAGAAGATATGGCACGCCAGAAGGGACTCGAACCCCTGGCCTACTGCTTAGAAGGCAGTTGCTCTATCCAACTGAGCTACTGGCGCGTATGGAGCGGGTAACGAGAATCGAACTCGCATCCCCAGCTTGGAAGGCTGGTGCCCTAGCCATTGTGCTATACCCGCAGAATCCTTCCGAAACGAATCGTCAGCTTGTTAAGAATAGCATATTTCCCCCCGTCTGTCAAGTAATTGTCCCCTGAATTTGAAGATTTTTTCTCTATCCGCACTGGGACACGAAAAAGCGCAGGATCCGGAGCCCATCCACCGTGTCCCGGCAGCGCCAGCCCTCCTCCAGCCGCTCCGGGTGCCACTGGACGCCCCAGATGGGCAGGCTCCTGTGTTCCACCGCCTCCACGATGCCGTCCTCCGCCCACTGGACCGCCCGCAATCCCCGGCCCAGCCGGTCCAGGGCCTGGTGGTGGGCGGAGTTGACCATAAACCGGCGGCCGTAGATCTTCTCCACAAAGCCCTCCGCCCGGGTGGCGTGGAGGCCGTCCACCCCATCCACCTTGCTGTGGCCCTCCACGTGCTGATGCAGGGTGCCCCCCAAGGCCACGTTCAGCAGCTGGACGCCCCGGCAGATGCCGAAGACCGGCTTTCCCGCCTCCAGCGCCTGCCGGAAGGTTTCCAGCTCCAGGGCGTCCCGCTCCTGGTCCACCCCCTGGCAGTTCTCCACCGCCGCGCCGTACCGGCTGGGGTGGATGTCCCCGCCGCCGGGGAGCAGCAGGCCGTCATAGTCGGCCTCCTCCCCCAGAAAGCGCACCACGGCCCCGGCCGCGGTCAGGGCGCTCTCATAGTTGGGAAACTGACGGGGCTCCCCGCAGAGCAGAATATGAGGCGTCATGTTCATCTTTCCCCTTTCCGGCAGCAGGCTCTTTCTGCCAGTCTATTCTCCCCGCCCCCGGCTGGTGACCGGGCAGATTCCCGATCTTTTTTCTTGCCAGGGGCCGTCGGATGTGGTATGATAAGGAAGCCGTCTATCCGGCGGCATTGGTTTTCCACGGAGGTGTACCCAAGCGGCTGAAGGGTCCGGATTCGAAATCCGGTAGGTCGGCTCCGCCGGCGCAAGAGTTCAAATCTCTTCACCTCCGCCAGCTCGTCGCAAGCGGCATATCGCTTGCGACGAGCTTTTTCAGTTCATTACAAAGCTCATCGTGCGCTCATTCTGCTGCTCCTCGTTTCCAAACCGAACCCGCTTCGCTGGGCTTCGGTTTGGGGCCGCCGCTTCGCGGCGGTTCTGTCTGGCCTGGAAAAAATATCGATTTTAACCGTTCCTTCCACGTCGGAGCAAAGTCCGCTTTGCTCCGACGGCTTTTTTGTACGGCTGGAGTTTCTCCGTTTCCCCCGGGGCCGGCAGAGCTCCCTGACACGTATTGTACCTGCTTCCCCGGTTTTCCGCAAGTCTTTTCTCCCGCCGGTAAGGCGGGCTTTTTGTTTCCTGGCCGCAAAAAAGGGAGGGGACACGCCCCTCCCTTCCGCTCCGGTCCCGGTCAGCCCTGCTCCCGGCTCATCTGGGTTAGCTCCCGCTCCCGGCGCAGCAGCACCTCCTCGTACTGGGCGATCTTCTCGTCCAGCCGGTCCAGGGACCGCTGCATATCCGCCATCCGGTCCGCCAGCTGCCGGCGCTGCTCCACCAGGATGGCCTTCCGCTGGGCCGCCGTGCCGTCCCCCTGCTGGCAGAGGGCCACATAGTCGATCAGCGCGTCGATCTGCACCCCTGCCGCCCGCATGCACTTCATCAGCTCCACCCAGCCGCAGGCCGCCTCGTCGTAGTCCCGGATGCCGCTTCGGTTCCGGGGCACCGCCGGGATCAGGCCGATCCGCTCGTAGTAGCGCAGGGTATCCGGGGAGATGCCATACTTTTTGCTGACTTCCGTAATCGTCATATCCCGCGCCCCCTGTCAGCGGCCGAAGAGGGCCGCCGCCTGCTTCATGTTCTCCATCACCGGCACGCCGAAGGGACACCGCTTCTCGCAGGCGCCGCAGGCCACGCACTCCCCCGCGCCGTGGGCCAGAGCGGCGTAGTGCTCCCGCACGGTTTCCGGCACGCTCCCCTGGGCCCGGGCCAGGTTGTAGAACTTGGTCACCGTGGCCACGTCGATCCCCTTGGGGCAGGGAGCGCAGTGGCCGCAGTACATGCAGTGGCCCTCCCAGCGGATCCGGGGAAAGCTGGCGAAGGCGGCGGCATAATCCCGCTCCTCCTCCGCGGCGTCCTCGTAGGCCAGGGAGGCGCGCAGCTCCTCCGCCGAGCGGCAGCCGGACATGACGCTGGCCACCGCCGGCCGGGTCAGGGCGTAGTGGATGCACTGGTTGACCGTCAGGGCCCGGCCCGCCGGGGACAGCTCCCCGTTCAGGAGGTCCCCGCCGCCGAAGGCCTTCATCACCGTGATGCCCACCCCCAGGCGCTGGCAGGTCTCATAGAGCCGCTGCCGCTCCGGGTCCATGTTCACCAGGGTGCGCTCGTAGTTCTTCTCGTTCCACAGCTGCTCCACGTCCTCATCCCCGGGCAGCAGGTCATAGCAGGGGTTGACGCTGAACATCAGCACGTCCACCAGCCCGCTCTCCACCGCCGCCAGAGCCGCCTGGGGGTTGTGGCTGCTCACGCCGATGTGCCGGATGCGGCCGGCGGCCTGCTGCTCCCTGGCGTAGGCCATCACCTCCCCGCCGGCGATCTCCTCCCAGAGCTGGGGGGTATCCACATAGTGGATCATCCCGATATCCACATAGTCGGTCCCCAGGTTTTGGAGCATCTCCTCAAAGGCCTCCCGCACCTCCGACGGCTTCCGGGTGGCCTTGTACTGCCCATTGCGCCAGATGGTGCACAGGTGGGCCTGGAGGACAAACTTCTCCCGCTGGGGCGCAATCATCCGCCCCACCAGCCGGTGCACCTCCGGGTTGGGGGTGTACAAATCCATGCAGTTGACCCCCGCCTCCAGGGCGATGGAAAACATCTCCCGGGCGAACGCCTCGTCCTTCCCGATAAATCCCTCGCACCCCAGGCCGATCTCGCTGACCCGGAGGCCCGTGCGGCCCAATGTCCGAACTTCCATAGGCTGCCTTCTCCTTTCTGTTCTTCCTTGCATCATATCACCTGGAGTACACTCCAAGTCAAGGACTATCCCTCCATCCCGGCAAAATTCCCCGGAAACTTCCGCCTTGACAGCCATATTCTCCCGTGCTATACTAAGTGTACTAATACATTTAGTACACTTGATCCCCGGTGGACGGCCAAAGAAGAGGAGGGCGATGACCATGGGCATTCCCATCAGCGCCGCGGCTGTACTTCTGGTGCTGGCGGCCGCGGCGGCGTTTACCAGGCGATAGAAGGAGGTGGCATGGTGATTACACTGAACTACCGGGACTCCCGTCCCATCTACGAGCAGATCCGGGACGGTCTGCGCAGGCTGATCGTCACCGGCGCCCTGCAGCCGGACGAGCGGCTGCCCTCCGTCCGCTCCATGGCCACGGAGCTGGCCATCAACCCCAACACCATCCAGCGGGCCTACGGGGAGCTGGAGGCGGAGGGGTATATCTACTCCGTCCCGGGCAAGGGGAGTTTTGCCGCCAAGGCGGCGGAGCCCCTTGACGGCAGGAAGGCGGAGCTGCTGGAGAAGCTCCGGGAAATTCTGACGGAGCTGCGGTACCTGCAGGTGCCGAAGGAGGAGATTTTCGCTTTGCTGGAGGAGGGAATGCGGTAATGATTGAAGTACAGCAGCTGACCAAGACCTTTGATGGCTTCAGGGCCCTGGACCAGGCCACGCTCACGGTGCCCGACGGCGCCATCTACGGCCTGGTGGGCCCCAACGGCGCGGGGAAGTCCACAGTGATCCGCCATCTCACCGGCGTATACCGGCCCGACAGCGGCCAGGTCCTGGTGGACGGGGAGCCTATCTACGAAAACCCGGGGAAGAAGGCCCTGATGGCCGCCATTCCCGACGACTGGTTCTACTTCCCCTCCGCCACGGTGCGGGACATGATGCGCTTCTACCGAGGCTTCTACCCGTCCTTTGACATGGACCGGTACGCCAAGCTGCGGGAGGTGTTCGAGATCCCGGAGAAGTCCCTGATCCGCCGGCTGAGCAAGGGCATGCAGAAGCAGGTGGCCTTCTGGCTCACCCTGTGCTGCCGGCCCAAGTACCTGGTGCTGGACGAGCCGGTGGACGGGCTGGACCCGGTGATGCGCCGGCAGGTGTGGAGCCTTCTGATGGCGGATGTGACCGAGTACGGCACCACCGTGCTGGTCAGCTCCCACAACCTCCGGGAGCTGGAGGACGTGTGCGACCACGTGGGCATTATGAACAAGGGAAAGATCCTGCTGGAGCGGAGCCTCAGCGACCTCCAGGAGAACATCGTCAAGCTCCAGGCGGTCTGGTCCGGGGCGGAGCCGCCGGAGCTGCCGGAGGATCTGCAGGTGCTGCACACCTCCCATGTGGGCCGGGTGTACACCTACATCGTCCGGGGCAATGGCCGGTCCCTTCAAGAGCGGCTGTCCGCCTTCCAGCCCCTGATGCTGGAGGCCCTTCCCCTGAGTCTGGAGGAGATCTTTATCTATGAGCTGGGAGGTGAGCACTATGCTGTCAAGGAAATCGTACTTTAATGCCACGCTCTTTCGGAAGAATCTGAGCCGGTTCTGGCCCCTGTGGGGCGGGGTCAGCCTGCTGGGCAGCGTGTTCCCCCTGTACCTGCTGCTGCAGCTTTTGAACCTGCGGGGTCTGCAGGCCACGGCTTCGGACATCACCATCAGCCTCTACCAGGTCACCGCCTACTTCGTCCCCGGCTTTCTGCTGGTCTACGCCTCCCTGTGCGGCGTGCTGGTCTGGAGCTATCTGAACTCCGCCCGGAGCGTGGGGCTCTACCACGCCCTGCCGGTGGACCGGACCTGCCTGTTCCTGACCTCAGTGGCCTCGGGCCTCGCCATGGTGCTGCTGCCCTTCGCCATTGTGGGCCTCTTCTTCGTGCTGGTGACCCTCTGCTTCGGGATCCTCTCCTTCCAGGCTCTGGCCACCACCGTCGTTGCGGTTCTGGGCATGGCCCTGCTCTACTTCGCCTCCTTCACCCTGGTGGCCATGATCACCGGCAGCAGCTTTGCCGCCCTGGTGTTCTACTACCTGGGCCACTTCCTGGCGGTGCTGCTCCAGGAGCTGGTTTTCTCCTTCGCCCGGGGCTTCCTCTTCGGCGTGGAGCAGGCCAGCCTGCCCTGGGTCACCTTCTTCAGCCCCACCGCCTATCTCTATGAGAACCTGCGGTGCGTGCCCGTCTACACCGAGAGCTCCTCCGGCGGCTGGGAGGTGCTGGACTGGCGCTTTGAGGGCCTCGGCACCATCGGGATCTACGCCCTCATCGCCCTGGTCATTCTGGCGGTCTCCCTGCTGCTCTACCGCCGGCGGAGCAGCGAGTGCGCCGGGGACGTGATCGCCCAGCGGTGGCTGCGGCCGGTCTTCCGGTACGGCGTGGCCCTGTTCTTCGGCCTGACCCTGGGCCAGCTGCTCTACTCCCTGGTCTACGGCCTGCCCTTCCAGCGGGGCCTCTACAACCACATGCTGCCCATGGCGGTCTGTGTGATTCTCACCTCCATCATCGGCTACTATGTGGCCTCCATGCTGCTGAAAAAGTCCCTGCGGGTATTCCGCCGGAGCTGGCGGGGCCCCCTGACGGTGGCGGCCATTGTGGTGATCCTCTGCGGCTGCGTCAGCTTCGACCTCTTCGGCCTCACGGCCTACGTGCCGGCCCAGGAGGACGTGGCCTCCGTTTCCATCCGCAGCGGCGCCACCGGCAGCATCACCATCAGCGGCGAGAGCGCCGCTGCCGCCCAGGTCCTCCGGGTCCACCAGGCGATCCTGGACGACGAGGCCTACATCCGGGAGAGCACCGCGGACATCGATTCCTTCTATTCCTATAGTAGTATCCTCGGGTCGGATGTCACCTACCTGGACATCACCTACACCCTCCGGGGCGGCCGCCAGGTGGCCCGGTCCTACACCCTGCCCCTCACCCTGGACCGGTGGCAGAACCAGCCGGA
Source organism: uncultured Oscillospiraceae bacterium (assembly GCA_904420435.1). Lineage (GTDB taxonomy): Bacteria > Bacillota > Clostridia > Oscillospirales > Oscillospiraceae > CAJFPI01. The sequence goes on along the minus strand of CAJFVK010000005.1, from coordinate 33,317 downwards.
CACCTACGACTACCAGCTCCGGGAGCTGGCCATGAGCCCGGAGCTCCAGACCCTGGCCCTGATGCCCGGCGACGGAGGCGCCCTGATGGGCGGCTACTTCTACTACTATGACCTGGTCAACGACGTCTATGAGGACAGCCCCATCGAGGCCACCGCGAGCCATCTGGACCGGCTCTACGAGGCGGTGCTCGCCGACGCGGCGGAGGGCCGCTGCCCCCTGATCCCCCTGCCCTTTGACAGCGCCACGGAGTATATGGACATGTCCCTGGAGTTCACCTTCCGGGTTCCCGAGGGGGACACCCCGGGCCAGCGCACGGAGTGGGTGCAGGTGGAGCTCAACAGCGGTATGACCCACACCCTGGACACCCTGGTGGAGCTGGGCTACCTGCGGCAGGATGTGCTGGACACCATCCAGCGGGCGGCAGCCCTCCAGGAGGGCGCCACAGAGGCCCTCTCGGCCCAAACGGCCTGACCGGACGCCATGGACGCACCTAAGAGAAGGCGGCGGCTGAAGGGCTGGGCCCGGGCCGCCCTGGGGGTCCTGGCCGGGGCGGCCGCCCTGGCGGTCCTGTGGCTTCTGGTGCTGCGGCCCCTGTCCGTCCGCCTGGCCACCGCCGGCACCCCCGGCGCCCAGGTGGAGATCCCGGACTGGATCGACCAGGACCTGCTGCCCATCAACAGCCACTCCCGGCCGGGCCGGCCCCTGCGGCAGGTCAACGGCGTGGTGATCCACTATGTGGGCAACCCCAGCTCCACGGCACAGAACAACCGGGACTACTTTGCCAACCTGTCCCTCACCCGGTCCACCTACGCCAGCTCCCACTTCGTCGTGGGGCTGGAGGGGGAGATCATCCAGTGCGTCCCCCTCAGCGAGATCTCCTTCTGCTCCAATGACCGAAACGACGACACCATCGCCATCGAGGTCTGCCATCCGGACGAAACCGGGGAGTTCCTGCCGGAAACCAGGGACAGCCTGGTCCGCCTGACGGCGTTTCTGTGCGAGAGCTTCGGCCTGGAGGAGGACCAGATCATCCGACACTATGACGTCAGCGGCAAGATCTGCCCCAGGTACTATGTGGAGCACCCGGAGGCCTGGGACGCCCTGAAGGAACAGATCGCGGCGGCCATGGCCCCCTCCCCTTCAGCGGAAACCGCAGTCCCCTGATCCCGACAAAAACGCCAGCCGGCGGAGCAAGGCTCCGCCGGCTGGCGTGGCTTTACGCTTTCCCATCCGCCGGGCCCGGCTCCTCCCCCACCAGCCAGAGCTCGCTCTGGGCCGGGTAGACGGTTTCCGCCTCCAGGGCGGAGCGGAGCAGGTTCCCCTCCCCGTCATACACCTCCCGCCAGGTCCGCACGGTCAGGCCCTCTCTCCCCGCCCGGAAGAGCTGCCGCTCCCCCGGCGCAAGGTCCGGGTCGGCCCGCTCCTCCACGGCGTAGGGCAAGGGCTCCCCCTCCTCCGGGCGCATGGCCACCCTGGCCTCCTCCAGGCGGGTGCCCACCAGCCGCACCCGCAGCCTGCCCTCCTCCATCCAGGCCTCCACCCGGATCGGATAGCCGGTGTCGTTGCGAATACGCAGGTTCTTGCCGTTCCAGCTGACCGCCGCGTCCAGCCCCAGAGGCAGATAGCTGCTGGGCCGGCTGTGCCCGCTGCGCTCCACGATCTCCAGGTCCGCCAGCAGCGCCGCCATGTACAGCGTCCCCGCGGTCTGACAGATGCCGCCGCCCACCGTGTCCACCGTTTCCCCGTCCAGGAGGGAGGGGGCCGGGGCGTAGCCCCGCTCCTCCGTCCGCTCCCCCACCGCCTGGTTGAAGTCAAAGACCTCCCCCGGCAGGATCACGGCGCCGCTGATGGCCGCGGCGGAGAGGGCCACGTTGTCCTGGCGCTGCCGGGAGCCCTCCACCTCCGTTTCCCAGGCGGACAGCTCATCCCGGAACAGCATCGCCTCCAGCTGCTCCGCTCCCAGCTCCGGCTCCCGGATCTCCACCGGGAAGCCCACGCTGCCCCCCGGCCCTGCCCGGGTCAGGGCCTCCTCCAGGGCCGCGGCGTCCACCGCCACCCCCGCCCGGCCCGGCGCCACCTGCCCCCGCTCCCGGTCGTAGCGGGCATTTTTGGGGGCCGGCGGCAATAGCTCCTCCAGGGCGGAGCGGTCTATCCGGACCCGGGGCCAGATGTCCCCGCCCTCCACCAGAGCCAGGTCCACCGCTGCCTCCAGGTCCGGCGCCGCCCCGATCTCCCGGCTTTTGACCGCTGCTGCCAGCTGGTCGCCGCAGTAGAAGAGGATCTCCGTTTCCCCGTAGGCCTCCGCCGCCCCCTCCAGGGCCGTCAGGGCCTCCGCCCTGGTCAGTCCCTCCACCGGCACGCCGGCCACGAAGGTCCCGCCGGGCATCCGTCCCTCTCCCGCCGCCAGGCAGAAGGCCATCAGGGACAGCCCCAAGGCCGCCAGGGCCGCCAGCAGCGCCCATCTCCGCCCCACCGGGCCTCACCTCCCAAACCACAGTTTGCAATGACGCAGGGGATGTGTTATACTTTTGGTATCGGATCCCCCTTGCCCCGGACTGGTCCGGGCAAATTACTATCATATTATGCAGAGGAGGCTGCGACCATGAGGGAATATGTTCTGATGACCGACAGCTGCTGCGACCTGACCGATGAGATGGCGAAGCAGTTCGATCTGACCGTCCTTCCTCTCTCCGTTATCCAGGACGGAACGGAGTATGTGGACTACCTGGATAAGCGGGAGCTGGACCCCGCCGTTTTCTATGACCGCCTGCGTAAGGGCTCTCTGGGCTCCACCTCGGCGGCCAACGTGTCCGCCTTCCACGGCGCTATGGAGCCCATTCTGGAGCAGGGAAAGGATATTCTCTGTATCTGCTTCTCCTCCGCCCTGTCCACCACCTATCAGTCCGCCGTGATTGCCGGTCAGGAGCTGGAGGAGGCCTACCCCGGCAGCAAAATCCTTGTGATTGACAGCAAGTGCGCCTCACTGGGTCAGGGGATGCTGGTCTATCTGGCCGCCCGGGAGAAGGAAAAGGGCAAGTCCATGGAGGAGGTGGCGGAGTTTGTCCGCCGGACCATCCCCCACCTGTGCCACTGGTTCACTGTGGACGACCTGCATCACCTGAAGCGGGGCGGCCGGGTTTCCGCCGCCGCCGCCATTGTGGGCACCATGCTGCAGATGAAGCCCATTCTCCACGTGGATGACGAGGGGCGGCTGATCCCGGTGAGCAAGGTCCGGGGCAGGAAGGCCTCCATCAAGGCCCTGGCGGACCGGATGGAGGAGCTGGTGGAGGACCCGTCGGTGGTGTTCATCAGCCACGGGGACTGCCTGGCGGAGGCGGAGGAGCTGGCGGAGATGGTCCGGGCGCGCTTCCACCCCCAGGAGCTCCACATCAACTACGTGGGCCCGGTCATCGGCAACCACAGCGGCCCCGGCACTATGGCCCTCTTCTTCCTGGGCAAACACCGGTAACCGCCGGGAACACTTTTTTCACCGCTACGGAGGACAACGCCTATGAAATGGCTGGCACTGCATATTGACGCCCGGCCCGACGCCCTGGAACCGGTCTGCGACCTGCTGCGGGAGCAGGGGATCGAGGGCCTGGTGATCGAGGACGAGCAGGATTTCCAGGACTTTCTGGAGCACAACCGGCAGTACTGGGACTATGTGGACGAGGACCTGCGCCAGTCCATGTCCGGCAAGAGCCGGGTCACCTTCTATCTGGAGGACAGCCCGGAGGGCTATGCCGCCCTGGCCGCCGTTCGGATCGCCCTCAGCGCCCTGGAGAAGGCGCGGCCGGAGATCGGCGTCCCCATCCTCTCCATGGACAACGTGGAGGACGCGGACTGGGAGAACAACTGGAAAGCCTTCTACAAGCCCATGGAGATCGGGGAGCGGCTGCTGGTGATCCCCGAGTGGGAGGAGGCGAACAGCGATGGCCGGGTGGCCCTGCGGCTGAACCCCGGCCTGATCTTCGGCACCGGCAGCCACGCCACCACCCGGCTGTGCCTCCAGGCCCTGGAGAAGCTGGTGCGTCCGGGCATGCGGGTGCTGGACCTGGGCTGCGGCAGCGGCATCCTCTCCATCGCCGCCCTCCTTCTGGGGGCGGACAGGGCCTTTGGCTGCGACATCGACGACAAGGCCGTGGACGTGGCCTATGAGAACGCCTCCCTCAACGGCATCGGCCGGGACCGCTACACGGTCCGGGCCGGGGACGTGCTCACCGACAGCGGGCTTAAAAAGCAGATCGGCACCGGATACGACATTGTGGTGGCCAACATTGTGGCGGACGTGATCATCGCCCTGGCCCCCGCCGTCCGGCCCCTGATGCGGGAGGGCGGCTGGTTCCTCTGCTCCGGCATCATCGACGACCGGGCGGAGGAGGTCCGCCGCCGGCTGGAGGAGGCTGGCTTCACCATTGAGGAGGCAAACAGCAGCGAGGGCTGGTTCAGCTTCCTCTGCCGGTAGGCCCTTTGACAGCACAGCTCCCTCCACGTGTGGAAGAACTCCCATCAGGAGGAAAAAGCAGCACAGGAGGGGGAGCTCGAGGGGGCAAGGCCCGCCTCGAGTGAAATCGAGTGCCCCGCAGAGCCTTGCGAAGCAGGGCGTGCGGCCCGCGCAGCGGGGACTTTCCCGCTGCGCAGCTGTGGGAAAGGTACGGCATATTTAATCTGCGAAAAGGTCTTGTTAGCCTTTTTTGCAGACGAAGGGCCCTGGAGAAATCATTCTCCAGGGCCCTTTTGTACATTTCATGCGTTGGCGCGCCGCCGGGTGCCGGGGCGGTTACTCGTCCAGCCCGTCGGTTTCAATGAGGCCGTAGCCGCCGTTCTTCCGCCGGTAGACAATGGAAATCACGTCCTCCATGTTCCGGAAAACGAAGAAGTCGTGGTCCAGCAGGTTCATCTGCATGATGGCCTCCTCACTGCTCATGGGCTTGACGGCGATGTGCTTGGTGCGGACAATGTCGAACTCCTTCTCCTCACTGACGTCGAACTCCACCGGCAAGTCGGTGACAAAGGCGTCCTGCCGCAGCCGTTTGGCCAGGCGGGTCTTGTTCTTGCGGATCTGGCGGTTGATGGTGGTGCAGGCCGCGTCAATGGCGCCCCGCATATCCCCATCTCTGGATTCCTCCTGTGCCCGGAACAGTGTATTGCCTCCGCGGATGGTCACCTCCACGACGCAGCGGTGATCCTTCTCCACGGCAAAGGTAACAAATGCGGTAGCTTCCTCCTGAAAATAACGATCCAGCTTGCTGATCTTCTTCTCAGCATAGGCTTTGATGGAGTCGTTGAGGCTGATCTTTTTACATGTAAACGTAAACTTCATGGTACCGCTCCTTTCGTTGTTCCCCTCTCGGAGTATCTTCATTGTATCATGTGTACAACCATTTGTACAGGGCCACTTTTCCTTTTCATAAAATATATACAATTCATTCACATTTGAGACCCATCTGACCGTTTTCGACAAAAGCTCCCCGCCCTCGACAAAGGCTCCTCTTTACAAGGGCGGACGAGTTTGCTATTATACTAGTGGAAGCTTTCCAATATCCCACCCGCTTGGGCCGCTGCTGAAATCCATTGGCAGCGGCCCCTTTTTATCCATTTTGGCCGCTGAAAAGGCCCCCGCTAAAGCAACATGCCGCCCCGGCCTTGCGCCGGGGCGGCATGGATCATCCGCCGATATTGTAAAAGACTTTCTCGCCCTGGACCACCATGCCCAGCTCCTCCCGGGCGATCCGCTCGATCATCTCCGGGTCGTCGCTGTTGGCGATATCCTCCTCCAGTTCCTGGTTGGTTTCCTCCAGCTCGGAGATCTGCCGGGTCAGCTCATTCTTTTCGTCCCTTGCGGACTGGAGCTGGTCCTGGATCCGGTACAGCTGCACGCCCAGACCGAACAGCAGCACCACCAGGATCAGGCCGGGCAGGAGCCCGCCGCCTCTTTTTCTTCTTCTGCGCGCTCTTTTTTCTTCTCTGGCCATTGGCAGCGCCTCCTTTTCCTGGCTTTCCGCGGCGCAGCAGAACTACCCGCCACCGCTTTCTTATTATTGTAAACCACTTTTTCAAAAAAAGGAAGTGCTTTTTTTGCCTGACCAGGATTTTTTTCAAAAGCCGCAGCAGCCAGACCGCCGGCGAGAGCACAATGGCCAGGGCCGCGGCGGCGCACTCCCGCCAGAAGTCCCACAGGGGGCGGAGCAGGGCGCTGAACAGGAGGAAGAACAGGGCGAAGCCCCCCGCTGTGCACAGCAGCATGTACAGCCGCAGCTCCCCGTCCCCGAAGCGCAGGGTAAAGTAGAACAGGCTCACCCCGGCCACCAGGCAATACACCCCGTCCAGCAGGGAGATCCCCCGGCCGCCGGCCCAGAGCCGCAGGGCCCGCAGCAGGTCGTACACCAGCCCCAGGGCCATCCCCAGGCACACTGCCCCCAGGAAGGCGGCCAGCTGACCGCCGATGTCGATCCCCATCAGCCGAACAGCCGGCTCAGAAGCCCGCCGCCGCTTCGGCCGCTCTCCTCATAGCTGAGGGAGTCGATCTGGCCGTCCACGTGGAGCTCGCCGCCGTCCAGGCTCAGCTTCCCGATGTGGAGGTTCTCCCCGGACACCACCAGGGTGCCGGCGGCGGTGGACATGACGATGGAGCTCTCGTCAAAGCGCTCCACATCCTCCACGCCGGACACCGTCAGCCGCTCCCGCCCCTCCAGCGTCAGCTGGTGCTGGACATAGTTCTGATGCTCATAGGCCATATGGCACACCCTCCCGTAACCATGGATACCCCAGTATATGGGAGGATTGTCCCGGTTATACCACTCAGATCTCCCGGTACATCAGCGCGGCGTCGGCCTTGCCGGCGTTCTCCCGCACGTCCAGCACCTCCACCGTCAGCGTCCGCTCCCCGAAGCGGATGGCGATCACGTCCCCCGCCTTGACGTCGTAGGAGGCACGGGCCGTCCGGCCGTTCACCGTTACCCGCTCGTTGTCGCAGGCCTCGTTGGCCACAGTCCGCCGCTTGATCAGGCGGGACACCTTCAAATACTTATCCAGCCGCATGGCTTCTCCTTTCCCTCTCCGCCGCGGCGGCAGAGAAAAGCAGGGGCACCGCTGTGCCCCTGCCTCCGTTTTTTGCCTCTTTCACTCCCCGGGAACCGCCGCCGGCACGCCCAGCGTCCGTTTCCGGGAATTTGGCGCTCCCCCTGCGGGATTTATTTTGCCACAATGTCCTTCAGCGCCTTGCCGGCCTTGAACACAGGCACCTTGGAGGCGGGGATCTCAATGGTCTCCTTGGTCTTGGGGTTGCGGCCGGTGCGGGCGGCGCGGCTCTTCACCTCAAAGGAGCCGAAGCCCACCAGCTGGACCTTGTCGCCCTCCTGCAGGGCGGCGGTGATGGCGTCCAGAGCGGCGTTCACGGCAGCCTCGGAATCCTTCTTGGACAGCCCGGCCTTCTCGGCCACAGCAGCAATCAGTTCAGCCTTATTCATTGTGTTATCTCCTTTTGATTCTTTGGTACAAGAATACCTCTTGTTTTTTACCTCTAAAATCTACCACATATTTCCCCTGTTTGCAAGTATTTTGTGTGGTTATACCGGAAGTTATGCGCTTCTTTTTCGCAATTTTCCCGTGTCTTCGCCGGTTCCCCGCCGGAATTCACCAGATATGCAGAATCCTTGCAATCTTGTCGCCCTTGGGCACCATCTCCAGGTCCTCCCGGGTGATGACCCGCAGGGCCAGCACCAGCACCAGGTAGACCACCACCGCGATGCCGATGGCGCCCAGGGTGGCAAGGGTGTTGCCCAGCACGCCGGAGAGGAAGCGGTAGGAGAAGTGGGCGCACAGGCCCATCAGCACCGAGGCGGCCAGGGGCTTGCCGAACAGATGCAGGTACCGGGGCTTCTCCTCCGCCACCCGGTAGACCACCGCCAGGTTGATGGCGGAGATCAGGGCGTAGCAGGTGAGGGTGCCGATGGGGGCCCCCTTGATGTTGATGTCCGGGTTGCCGATGAGTACATAGTTCATGGCCAGCTTCACAAGCCCCCCCAGGAACATGGTCAGCACCGGGATCTTGGCCAGGTCGTGGGCCTGGAGGATGCCGTTGGTCAGCAGCATCAGGCAGACGAAGATGGAGGCGATGCCCAGCAGCTGCAGGTGGTAGGTGGCGGCCACGGCCGCCTCCGGCTGGGCAGGGTAGAGCATCCGCAGGATGGGCCCGGCCATGACCGAGAGGCCGATCCCCGCCGGCAGGGCCAGCAGGGCGATCAGCCGGAAGGAGGCGGACACCACCTTGTTGGCGGTCCGGTGGTCCCGCCGGGCCACGGCGGCGGACACCGCCGGGATCAAACTCATGGTGATGGGCGGGATAAAGGAGGAGGGGAAGTTGAACAGCGTCATGCCGAAGCTGTACTCCCCGTAGAGGGTGGCGGCCGCCTCCTCAGAGATCTGCAGCACGTCCTGGAGCCGGCCCAGGGCGATGGACTGGTCCAGGGTGTTGATGATGCTCATGCCGGAGGAGCCGATGGTAATGGGGATGCCGATCATCAGGAGGCGCTTGATGATGGTCCGGCCGCTGTTGGGAGTGTCCTCCCCCGCCGGGTCGTCCCGCCAGTGGCGCAGGTGGTTGGCCAGCATGTAGAGGAGGGCGATGACCGAGCCGATGGTGACGCCCATGATGGCCCCGGCGGCGCCCATCTCCAGGCCCATGCCGGCATCCACCACGTACCAGGCCAGCAGCAGCCCCACCACCAGCTTGAACAGGGCCTCGATCACCTGGGAGATGGCGGAGGGCATCATGTTCCCCTGGCCCTGGGTGTAGCCCCGGAAGGCGGACATGACGCACACGCACACCACCGACACGCTCAGAGCCCGGATGGGCCAGTAGGCCAGGGAGTTGTTCATCAGGGAAGCCAGGGGCGCCGCGCCGAAGTACATGAGCGCCGTCCCCAGGGCCCCCAGGATCACGAACAGCCACATGGCCATCCGCAGGATCTTCCGGCTCTGGTTGTACCGGCCCAGGGCCCTGGCCTGGCTCACCAGCTTGCTCACCGCCAGAGGCAGGCCCGCGGTGGAGATGGCCAGGAGCACGGAGTAGATGTTGTAGGCGGTGTTGAAGTAGGTCATCCCCTCCCGGCCCAGAATGTTGCCCAGGGGAATCTTGTAGAGGGCGCCGATCACCTTGACCACGGCCACGGCCACGGCCAGGATCACTGTGCCGCCCAGAAAAGTCTGCTTATTTTTCTTCGACATGGGGTTCCTTCTTTATCCACTTGAGAATTTGGGGCGCTTGCGGAGCCGGGGCCTCAGTCCCGGCCCATGGGCTGGCCGCAGTTGCTGCAGAAGGCGTTCTCCGCATCGTTGGCGCAGCCGCAGGTTTGGCAGACCCGGACGCCCCGGATGGCCTGCATCTCCTTCTCCTTGGCAGCGATCTGGCTCTTCAGCTCGTCGATGGCCAGCAGGGCCTCCTCCATGGTATCGCTGTCCGTGGGCGCGCCGGTGTGGGTGGCGTACACCATCTCCCCGATGGCCCGCAGCCGCCGGTTGACCTCCGCCTTCTGCTCGGCCACGGCGACCTTCAGCCGGCCGTAGGCCGCAACATTCTGGGCGGTTTCCGCCGCCTTGGCCGCGCCGGCCCTGGCGATGGTCCCCACGTCCTCCGCGGTTTTACAGGTGCTCTCCCTCAGCTTATTCCAGTTGTCCATCCATTTTTCCCGATCCATGGCATGTTCCTCCCCTTTTCCCTTATTCGTCATAGATTCCGCCGCCGATGAACTCCCGCACCAGGGAGTCCGGCGACACGCAGGACTCCTCAATGGTTTCAAACTTGGGGTAGGCCTCCAGCAGGTGGCCGATCTCCTCGTAGCGCTCCATCTCCGGCTTCAGCTGCTGGAAGGCCGGCATAGCGTAGGGCTTGATGACGCTGACCTCGTAGGGCAGGGAACTGTCCAGCATGATGTCGGCGTTGTCCTTGAAGGGGGAGATGTAGAGCTTCTCCCCCCGGCGGACGTTGCTCCACATCTTCATGGTCACCTGGGGCTCCCAGGCCCGGAACTTGGCGTCCCGCACCGTGCGGCGGGCCAGGCGCATCCAGGTGCCCTTGAACACCACATTGCCCGCCTCGTCTTCCACGTTGGACCGGGCGGAGATGTACAGCTTCTCCGCCTGGGGATTCTTGCCGGTGATGATGTCGTTGAGGGCGTGGATCCCCTCAAAGATGGCGATCTCGTCCTTGCCCAGCTTCAACGGGTGGCTGCGGATGCCCGAGCGCATCTGCCGGGCAAAGTCGAATTTGGGGATGTAGATGGTCTCCCCCCGGTCCAGCATCTTGAAGTGCCGGTTCAGCAGGTCCATGTCCAGGCAGAAGGGGGACTCGTAGTCGATGAGCCCGTCCCGGTTCCGGGGGGAGGTCTCAGGGTCCACGGTCTGAAAGTAGTTGTCCATGGACACCGCGTGGGCCCGGATGCCCATCTCCTCCAGCCGGGCCTGGATCTTCTTGCTGGTGGTGGTCTTGCCGCTGCCGGAGGGGCCGGACAGGAGCACGATCCGGGAGTTTTTCAGGTTTTCCGCGATCTTTCTGGCCGCCAGGTCCACCTTTTTGGCAAAGTCGGCGTCGCAGGCCTCCACAAACCCCTTGGGGTCGCTGCGGGCCGCGGCATTGATCTTCTGCAGCGAGTACGCCATACCGTCACGTTCCTTTCCTGTCTTGGTTCATCTTAGCATAGAAGGCGCGAAAGGCCTGCTGATTCTCCTCGATTTTTTCCGGCCGCTCCACATACTCCTGGGGATATTTCATGTTGAACACCCGCTCAATATGACTGCGCCGCCGGTCCACCATCTTGGTGGAGCCGCCGCCCCCCAGGCTCAAAATCGTGTGGAGCTCCTCCATGATGTAGATGTTGTAGAGGCCCTCCCCGCCCTTTTTGCACCAGCCCACGTTCTCAAAGCTGCCGGACTGGTACTTCTGCCGGTAGAGGTAGTAGGGGGCGAAGCCGGCGGCACGGAGGGCCGGGTCGGCGTAATCCAGCATGGCCCCCACCTCCCCCTCGCTGGGGATCCGGCTGCCCTCCAGAGTGATGCGGCTGCCCTTTTTCAGGCTCAGGGTGTGGACCGTCAGGTTGTCGGTGCCGAAGTCCATCACCCGCCGGAGGCTCCGCTGGAACCCCTCCGCCGTGTCCTCCGGAAGGCCGGCGATCAGGTCCATGTTCACGTGGGGGAAGCCCACCGCCGCCACCAGCTCCATGGTCCGCTCCACATCCGCCGCCGTGTGCCGGCGGCCGATGGCCCGGAGCACGTGGTCCTCCATGGTCTGGGGGTTGACGCTGATGCGCCCCACGCCGTGGCGGCGGAGGACCTCCAGCTTCTCCCGGTTGATGGTGTCCGGCCGGCCGGCCTCCACGGTCAGCTCCTCGAGGCCGGCAAAGTCAAAGTGCTCCTCCAGGGCGCCCAGCAGCCGGTCCATCTGCTCCGCCGAGAGGGTGGTGGGGGTGCCTCCGCCCATATAGAAGGACTTCACCCGCAGCCCCAGCTCCCGGACCATGGCCCCCGCCGAGGCGATCTCCCGGCCCAGGGCCTCCAGATAGGGCTCCACCAGGTGGAAGGATTTCTCCACGCTGTTGGAAACAAAGGAGCAGTAGGCGCAGCGGGTGGGGCAGAAGGGGATGCCCACATAGAGGGATATCTCCTCCGGCCGGAGGACCCGGTCCGCCTCCCGGGCGGCCAGGGCCGCGTCCAGGCACAGCCGCCGGCGCTGGGAGGTGACAAAATAGGTCTCCTCCAGCGCCCGGCCCATCTCCTCCACCGAGAGCCCCTGGTCCAGCAGCTCCGCGGCCACCTTGGCCGGTCGGATGCCGGTGAGGCTGCCCCAGGGGGGGCGGATGCCCGCGGCCTCCCGGGCGGCCCGGAAAAAGCTCAGGCCCATGCACCGGCGGCGCTGGCCCTCCCGGGCGTAATCGTCCCCGGAAAGGGTGCAGGTCTGGGTGAAGGAGGCCTGCCGGCCGTCCCACCCCATGTCCGTGGTCACGGCGCAGCGGTCCCCCTCCTCCCGGAGGGACACCGCCGCCCAGCGGGCGTCCTCCGGCGCCACCGGGCCGTAGACCGGCCGCTCCTCCGGGAAGAAGGCCAGGAGGCTCTGCTCCACCACATATTTGTAGTCGTGTCCCCGCAGCTCCAGTTTCATCTTCTCATGGCCTGCCTTACATAGGGATTGCGCCGTCGCTCCTGCTCCAGGGTGCTGGCGGGGCCGTGGCCGGGGAGGACCTGGTAGTCCCCCTCCAGCTCCCCCAGCCGGCGCAGGGAGGAGAGCATGTCCGCGATGCTGCCGCCGGGCAGGTCGCACCGGCCGCAGGTGCCGGCAAAGAGGGTATCCCCGGAGAGCATGACCCCGGAGGTCACCAGCGTCACGGAGCCCGCCGTGTGGCCGGGGGTTTCCAGCACCCGGAAGGGGATGCTCCCCACCTGCACCGTGTCCCCCTCGGCGTAGGGCTGGCAGGGCCCGCCGTAGAAATACCGCTCCGGAAGGCCGGGCCGGAGCTTCTCCTTCTCATGGATATACACCGGCAGCTCCGGGTATTTCTCCAGAATGTCCGCCACCGCGTCCCGGTGGTCGTAGTGTCCATGGGTGAGGAAAATAGCCTCCAGCCGGAGGCCGCTCTCCTCCACCATGGACAGCAGGGCCTGGGCGCTGTCCCCCGGATCCACCAGGGCGCAGGCTCCCGCCTGCTCATCCCCGACCAAGTAGCAGTTGGTTTCCACAGGACCCACCGTCATCGTCTTCAGCAGCATGGCGCGTTCTCCTTTCCTGTTTTACGCCTGGGTGTCAAAGAGGATGGTCACCGGCCCGTCGTTGACGCTGGCCACCTGCATCTCCGCGCCGAACTGGCCGTGCTCCACCCGGAAGCCCCGCTCCCGGCAGCGGGCCATAAACCGCTCATAGAGGGGTACGGCGATCTCCGGCCGGGCGGCGCCGCTGAAACCGGGCCGCCGGCTGGAGGTGTCCGCCAGCAGGGTAAACTGGCTCACCACCAGGAGGCTTCCTCCCACCTGCTCCAGGTTCAGGTTCATCTTCCCGTTCTCGTCCTCAAAGATCCGCAGGTTGCAGATCTTGTCCGCCAGCTTCCCGGCGGTTTCCTCCGTGTCCTCCGGGGCCACCCCCAGGAGGACCAGATAGCCTCTCTGGATCTCCCCCACCGTTTCCCCGCCGATGGTGACGGAGGCGGAGGACACCCTTGTTACAACTGCCCGCATATTTTCACATCCTTAGACTGATCCGATGAATTTTCTGAAATGTTTTCTTTCGCTTCTTACAGCATCGCGAAAAGCGATGCCATACCGCCCAAAATGACGGCAAAGGACAGGGCCGCCCAGAAGGCCGGCCAGGCGGAATTCTTGTCCTCCCCGCTGGATGCCTCCTGCACAGACCGCTTGATGGCGGACACCAGGCAGAAGACGAATACAAAGGCCCAGATAAACCAAGTCCAGCCGAAAAAAATGCCCAGTACGGGAAATATCATAGAAATTCTCCTTTCCTGTGGACTTTGCTTCGGTAGCCGGACAGCGCCGCCTTACGCGGCGGTCCGGGTCACCTTGATGACGTCGGGGATATTGTGGATCTTGGTCATCACCGCGTCCAGCTGCTGCCGGTCGGTGACGTTGATGGTCAAGTAGAAAATGGCGAAGCCATCGCTGGTGGTGCGGACGTTCAGGTTGGCTACGCCCACCTTGCACACGCTGATGGCCGTGGAAATGTCCACCAGCAGGTTGTTCCGGTCCTTGCAGACCACCTCCAGGGCGGTGGCGTAGTTCAGGTGGGTGTCCTCCCCCCAGCTGACGGTGATCCACCGGCCGGGCTCCTCCTTCTGGTGCTCCGGGGAGGCGTTGGGGCAGTCCTTCCGGTGGACGCTGACCCCGTAGCCCCGGGTGATGAAGCCGATGATGTCGTCCCCGGGCACCGGGGTGCAGCACTTGGCGAATTTCACCAGGCAGTTGCTGAGCCCCTCCACAATGATGCCCTTCTCGCTCCGGGTCCGCTTGGGGGGCTGGGGCTTGGGCTTGTTGTCGGCGGTCTTGGCCGCCTCCGCCTTGGCCGCCTTCTCCGCCTTCTGCTGGGCGGCCAGCTCCACCTGGAAGCGGTGGACCGCCTTCTGGGCGGTATAGCCGCCGTAGCCGATGGCGGCGTACATCTCGTCCAGGGTGTTGAAGCTGGTGGGCTTGAGAACCTTCTCCAGAATGTCCGGCGCCACCACCGCGCTCATGGGGATCCCCGCATGCTTGAGCTCCGCCTCAAAGGCGCTGCGGCCGTTGGCGATGTTCTCGTCCCGCCGCTCCTTCTTGAACCACTGGCGGATCTTGCTGCGGGCCTCGCTGCTCTTGGCGATCTGCATCCAGTCCCGGCTGGGGCCCTTGGCGCTCTTGCTGGTGAGGATCTCCACAATGTCCCCGTTGTGGAGCACATAGTCAAAGCCCACCATCCGTCCGTTGACCTTGGCGCCGGTCATGGAGTTGCCGATGGCGGAGTGGATGGAGTAGGCGAAGTCGATGGGGGTGGCCCCGGCGGGCAGGTTGGTCACGTCCCCCCGGGGGGTGAAGACGTACACCTCGTCGTCGAACATATCCACCTTCAGGTTGTGGATAAAGTCCTCCGCGTCCGCGTCCTCCTGGTTCTCCAGCAGGCGGCGGATCCACTCGTAGGTCTGCTCCTTGTTGTCCGACTGGATGCCCTGCTTGTACTTCCAGTGGGCCGCCACGCCGTACTCGGCGATGGCGTGCATCTCATAGGTGCGGATCTGCACCTCAAAGGGGATGCCGTCGTCGCCGATGACCGTGGTGTGGAGGCTCTGGTACATGTTGGGCTTGGGCATGGCGATATAGTCCTTGAACCGGCCCAGCACCGGCTTGTAGAGGTCGTGGATGGCGCCCAGCACATTGTAGCAGTCCGCCACGGTGTTGACGATCACCCGGAAGGCGAAGAGGTCGTAGACCTCGTCGAAGGTCTTGTCCTGGGCGTACATCTTCCGGTAGATGCTGTAGGGGTGCTTCACCCGGCCGTAGACCGTGTTCTCGATCTTCAGCTCGTCCAGCCGCCGGACGATCTCCTCCTGGACCCGGTCCATGAAGGCCTCGTACTCCTCCTGCCGCTCCTGGAGGGCGGAGGTGATCTCGTCGTAGCCGATGGGGTCCAGGTACTTCAGGGACAGGTCCTCCAACTCCCACTTGATCTTCTGCATTCCCAGGCGGTGGGCGATGGGGGCGTAGATCTCCATGGTTTCAAAGGCCTTTTTCCGCTGCTTCTCCGGCGTCTGGTACTCCATGGTCCGCATGTTGTGGAGCCGGTCGGCAATCTTGATGAGAATCACCCGGATATCCCGGCTCATGGCGAAGAGCATCTTCCGGAGGTTCTCCATCTGCTCCTCCTCCATGGTGGTCCAGTGGACCCGCGTCAGCTTGGTGACGCCCTCCACAATGTCCGCCACCGCGGTGCCGAAGCGCTTGGCGATGTCCTCATAGGTGGAGTCCGTGTCCTCAATGCAGTCGTGGAGCAGGGCGGCCTGGATGGACTCGCTGTCCAGCCGCATCTCCGCCACAATCTGGGCCACGTTCAGAGGATGGGTGATATAGGGGGTGCCGTCCCGGCGCAGCTGGCTGCCGTGGTGGGCCTGGGCGTACTCAAAGGCCGCCCGGATCTGGTTGAAATCCGCAGAGATGTTGGACCCCCGTATGGTTTTTTCCAGATGTTGGTAGCGCTGTTCTACGGTTGCCATTTATCTCTCTCCCTTCTCTTCCATGCCCAGCACCGCCCGGAGGCGCCGGATATAGCTGCTGTCCTCCAGGGATACCTTCCTGCCCTTCTCCAAGGCGATGTGCAGCTGGCCGTTCGCCCGCTCCACCCGGATCAAATCCCGCTCGGCAAACACGGCCACGCAGAAATTGGCCCGCAGGAACGGCTCCGCGCCGCCCGCGGCCCCGGCGATCTGCCGCAGGGCCGGCAGCTCCGGCACGTCCGCCTCCCCCTGGGCGCAAAGGCGCGTCAGGCTCTGCCACACCCGCACGAACTGCTCCCGTCCCGGCAGCAGCCGGGCCGCCTCCTGGGGCCGGACGTCACCGCCCTCCACGAAGCCGCCGCACAGGCGCATGCACTCCCACTCCCGGGCGGAGGGGTAGAGGGAGGGGCGCAGGTCCACCATCTGCAGCTGCACCGAGGAGCTGCCCCGGAACTCGTTGATCTGCAGATGGAAGGCCGCGTCCACCCGGTCCCCCGGGTTCAGGCCGCAGGCGGCCCGGGTGGCGGAAAAGTAGATGGCGTCAAAGAAATATTTCCCCTTGGACAGCCGCAGCTTCAGGTGCTTGTTCTGGCCCACGGCCTGCATGCTCTCGATCTTGGCGCCGGTGAGGCAGAACACCGGGCGGTTGTTGCCGGAGCCGTAGGGCTCCAGGCGGCCCAGCTCCTCCACCTCCTCCAGGTTCACCCGCTCGGGCCGGTCGATCACCACGTCCACCTCCAGGGAGGACACCGGCCGCCGGCCGTTGCAGTACTCCCGCACGCAGCGGTTGATCCGCTTGCGGAAGGCGGGGATGTTCTCCCGGCGGATGGTAAAGCCCGCGGCCAGCTCGTGGCCGCCGAAGCCCTCCAGTAGGTCCGCGCAGGACTCCAGGGCGGTGAACAGGTTGAACCCACCGTAGCTGCGGCAGGAGCACTTTCCGATGCCGTCCGCCCCCATGTGGATCATGAAGCTGGGGCAGGAGTATTTCTCAGACAGGCGGGAGGCCACGATCCCCACCACCCCCTGGTGCCACGCCTCGCTGCTGAGCACCAGGGCGCTGCGCTCCCCCTCGGGCAGGGTGTCGATCTGTTCCACCGCCTGGGCGAAGATCTCCTGCTCCACCGCCTGCCGCTCCCGGTTGAGCTGGCAGAGCTCCCGGGCCAGCTCCTCGGCCCGGGCGGCGTCGTCCGTCAGCAGCAGGTCCGCCGCCAAATCCGCCTCCCCCATGCGCCCGGCGGCGTTGATTCGGGGGGCCAGGACAAAGCCGATCTGGGTGGAGGTGATCTCCTTGTCCCACAGCCCCGTCTCCTTCAAAAGGGCCCGCAGGCCCACCATGTCGCTGTTGCGGATAGAGCGCAGGCCCCGGTAGACGATGGTCCGGTTCTCCCCGCTCATGGGCATCACGTCCGCCACCGTGCCGATGGCGGCCAGGGTGCAGTACCGGGCGAAGAGGGCCTCCTCCCGGTCGTCGCCCCCCAGGGCCAGGACCAGCTTCAGCGCCACGCCCACCCCCGCCAGGCCCTTGAAGGGATAGGAGCAGTCCGGCCGGTGGGGGTTCACCACCGCCACCGCCCGGGGCAGGGTCTCCTTGCACTCGTGGTGGTCGGTGATGATGAGGTCGATCCCCAGCTCCCGGGCGTACTCCGCCTCCTCCAGGGCAGTGATGCCGCAGTCCACCGTCACCAGCAGGTCGATCTTCTCCTGCTCCACGAGCATCCGCATGGGCTCCCTGCCCAGGCCGTACCCGTCCTCGATCCGGCGGGGGATATACTTGCAGCACCGGGCGCCCCGGCGGCGCAGGTAGTCCATCACCAGGACCGTGGCGGTGATGCCGTCCACATCGTAGTCGCCGAACACGGCGATCTTCTCTCCTCCGGCGATGGCCCGGTTGATCCGGTCCACCGCCTTGTCCATATCCTTCATCAAAAAAGGCGAATCGCTCAGACTGTGCTCTCTGGCCAGGAATGCCGCCGCGTCCTCCGGGGTGCAGATCCCGCGGGAGGCCAGCACCGACGACACCAGGTAGGGATAGCCCGCGTCCATCAGCCGGTCCGCCGCCCCTTCCGGGCTGGGACTGCTGATCCACCGCGCATATTTCAAGGCTTCCCGCTCCTTTCTCTGTTTCCGGGGGCCCGCGGGCCTCCAGTTAGGCATAATAATTTAGATTATTATAGCAAAGGATCCCCCCAACGTAAAGTAAAAAGTACGGATTTGACGGCAGCTGTGTTTTTTGCTATAATGCTTTCAAGTTTGTGCGAAAGGGTGTTCTTCTATGAAAAAACGTATGGCCGCCTGCCTGCTGGCTGCCGTTATTCTGTGCGCCGCCGTCCCGGCGGCAGCCGTATCCTATACAGACGTGCCCGCCGGCAGCTGGGCCCGGGACTACATCGTCGGAGCCACCGAGGCGGGCCTCTTCCAGGGCGTGGAGGAGAACGTGTTCGGCATGGGGCAGACCATGACCCGCGCCCAGTTCGTCACCGCCCTGTGCCGCCTGTTCGGCTGGGAGATGATCTCCCCCGCCACCCCCTCCTTCACCGACTGCGCGTCTTTCCGGTGGTACTACTCCGCCGTGGAAACTGCTCTGGAGCACGGCGCGGTTCCGGACTACGCCTCCGCCTTCCGGCCGGACGACCCCATCACCCGGGAGGAGATGGCCTCCATGCTGGTCCGGGCCCTGGGCTACAACGCCCTGGCCGGCAGGATGAGCGACGCCTCCCTCCCCTTCTCCGATGTGACCTCCAACCGGGGCTACATCGCCCTGGCTTACGACATGGGCCTGATCACCGGTCAGCCGGACGGGACCTTCCAGCCCGGCGGCTCCTCCACCCGGGAGCAGGCCGCCGCCATCCTGATGCGCTGCTATGAGCGGCTCCACACCCAGAGCACGGAGGTGGATGGCGATGGCTATACCCTCCTCACCGTGGAAACCCCGGCCCCCTCGGCGGAAACCACCGTGCCCACCACCCCCCTGGAGCCCCTGGACGCCCTCTACGAGGTCCTCCGGGACGCCCGGAGCAGCGGGGCGGATCTAAGCCAGGTGGCTGTGGTCTTCTCCGCCGGCGGGGTGGCCACCGTCACCTCCGGCAGCGCCGTCGAGTCCTCCCAGACTATCTCCGCCAGCCAGGTGGAACGCTACCTCCAGCGGGACGACGTCCACACCTATTATTCCACCGTGTACGCCTGCAGCTACCTGACCTATACCAACGGCAGCCGCACCACCACGGTCTGGTACCAGAGCCCGGAGAGCCTCCAGGCCAAGCTGGCCCTGTGCCGCCTGTTCGGCGTCACCCACTACGTCCTCCAGGACGCCTGAGCGTTTCCCGCCCGCCCTGGAGCGTCCTCTCTTTCAAAGCAAAATTCCCCGCGGCCGGCGGCCGCGGGGAATTTTTATCTGTTATGGTTCCTGCGGTTCTCTCCGCGCCGCTCCGGCTACAGGATTCCCCCCGGCAGACAGCCTGCCGATGGAGGGCCTGCGGGGCCTCGGCCGCGCCGGGAAAATCCTCCCGCTTACAGATACCGGCGCATCACGTCGGTGGCGGTGCTGGGGTCGCCGCTGAGGGTGGCGGTAAACTTGATGCCGTTCTTCTCGCCGAAGCCGTCCATCCACTGGAGGAAGTCCTCCAGGTCATGTACGTCCGGATTCTTTACAATGTTGCCCAGGTTGTCGATAAACACGTTGCTGATATCGTAGTTGCCGGCGTACAGGCCGCTGATAAAGCCGCGCAGCGTGTCAAAATCGTGGAGCTGGTATTCCGCCGCGTCAATCATCCGAGTCTGGTGGCGGAGGTTGAAGCTGATGTTGTGGGACGCCTCGATGCAAACCATGCACCCGGTTTCCGTTTCCGCCGCCGTGTTCATCAACTCCATCAGCTGCTTGGTCTTTCCCTCACCCTTGCCGCTCATGATCAGTCGAACCATAAGAAATCACTCCTTTAGCATTTTGGGGCTCTTATTGTGTAGTCAGCATACCATAATTGAAGGAAAAAGACAACGGAAAAAAATGAGATTCATAAGAATTCACAATCTGTTCATCCCGCCTTTGACGAGATGAACAATTTTCTGCCGGCGTCAGGAAAACCAGATCAGGGCGTGGGTCTTGCGGCCCTGGTCGTCCACGATTTCCACCTGGTGCTTCCCGTCCCGGAGGGAGTAGAGGAAGCGCACCCGGTCCCCCCGGCGGATCTGCCGGCGGTAGAGGATCTCGATATTGGCGAAGGACTGGCTGGCCGCCTCCTCCGGCAGGGCCTCCCGGGCCAGCTCCAGGTAGTGGAGGTTGTTCATGTGGTGGAAGGTGTCCATATCCCGGCGCAGGGCGGTGTAGGCGAAGGTCTCCCGGGCCGCCGGGTCCCGGCCGGCGGGGACGTCGGGGATCTCCTCCTCCAGGGCCCGGCGGTCCCAGAGGGTGTAGTGGGACGCCAGCTCCTCCGTCACCTGGGCCACCCGGCCGGTGCGGACGTCCAGCAGCAGCCAGCGGGAGGAGGCGGCGAACACCAGCTTCCCCTCCCGGTCCAGGACCTCAAAGTCCCGGTCCGAGGTGTGGTTCTCCATGCGGCGGGGCCAGGTGCGCACCTCCAGCTCCTCCCCCCACTCCATTTTGCGGCCCAGCCGGAGCTTCCAGGCGCAGAGGACCCAGGCCTTGCCGCCCCGGATCAGCTGCATGGGCGAGCACCCCACCGCTGCGGAGGCGTCGCAGGCGGCCTCCTGCAGGATCCGCAGGGCGCCGGTGGCGGAGAGGGTCCCGCCCTCCCCCAGGTCGGAATAGGCGATCTTCGTCCGGTAGCTGTAGTAGTTCATCTCTCACTTCTCCATGATGTGTACGTTCAGGTGGTTGTAGGTCATGGTGACGCCGTTGCGCTCAAAGGACAGCTTGATGTTCTCCATCAGCCGGTTCCTGGCCGTCCAGTAGGTCTCCACCCGGCTCCAGCAGCGGATATGGTACTCGATGGCGCTCTCCCCGAAGTTGGTGAGCACCACCTCCGGCGCCGGGTCCTCCAGGATATCCGGCGTGGCGGCCACCGCCTCCAGCCCGGCAGCCCGGACCGACTGGATGCTGTCCTCGTAGGACACGCTGACCGCCAGATCCATCCGCCGGGTCCCCAGCTTGGTGTAGTTGACGATCCGGCTGTCCGCCAGGGTGCTGTTGG
Source organism: uncultured Oscillospiraceae bacterium (assembly GCA_904420435.1). GTDB lineage: Bacteria > Bacillota > Clostridia > Oscillospirales > Oscillospiraceae > CAJFPI01. The sequence goes on along the minus strand of CAJFVK010000005.1, from coordinate 12,438 downwards.
GCAGCAGCAGGCTCTGCCCGTCCACTGTGTCCAGCTTGGTGTAGGTCAGGTCGATGGTGCTCACCGTGCCGGCGCCGTCGGGGGTTTCGATGTAGTCCCCCAGTTGGAAGGGCTTGGAGAAGAGGATCACCAGTCCGCCGGCAATGTTGCCCAGCACGTCCTGCACCGCCAGGGAGATGGCCAGGGACAGCACGCTGAACAGCGCCACCAGGCTGGTGATGGGGACGCCCAGGCTGTCCGCCACGATCAGGGCCGTGAGGATATACAGCAGGGCCTTTACCGCCGCCATGATGTACTTGCGCATTCTCGGGTCCACCCGGCTGCTGCGGTCCAGGAGCTTCCCCAGGATCTTGGTGACAATCCGGATCACCAGCAGGCAGAGGACCAACAGCACCACGGAGGACAGCACCCGGTCCACCGTAAAGCTCTTCAGGGCGTTGATGAAGCTGGAAACATCCTGTTCCATGGCGATCTCCTTTCTCTTGCCGCCGGGCCGGCCTTTGGTTTCCCTACTAGTATAGCACAGCCTGTCAACTCAGTCCTCCCCCGGGAGCGCCCCGGCTTCTCTCCACCGAGGGCCGCCTGCCGCTGTTCTTCCCAGGCCTGCCGGCGGCGCTCCTGCGCCGTGCGAGCGTTTTGCCCCAGGCAAAGCCTCGGCGGGGGGCGGCTCCGCCGTCCCGAGCATTGTCATTTTGCAGGGTAGAGGCCGCCTTCGGCGGCCGAAGCAAAAAGAAAGACACGCCGTGGGCGTGTCTTTCTTTTTGGAGGCGACACCCGGATTCGAACCGGGGAATCAGGGTTTTGCAGACCCATGCCTTACCACTTGGCTATGTCGCCATCGCTATGATATTCTATGAAGTCCTTCGCGAAAATAGCAGCGCTTTTGAAAAAGGCCACATGGACTATGCAGTTTCCATGCAGCTGAGCTTCCTTCTGGCGGCCGGCGGGATCCAGCGCGTCACAATATGGAAAAGAGCACTTTTTGCTCTGAATCAAGCAGGCGGAGCGGGCAGCGGCCAAGGGCCGGCCTTTTCCTATATAAAAAAGCATTTCTGCTTCTTTGCACAAAATGGAGCGGGCGACGAGGCTCGAACTCGCTACCTCCACCTTGGCAAGGTGGCGCTCTACCAGATGAGCTACGCCCGCGTATGACACAGCCTTGGATCAGACTGTGTGGTGCCTCCGGTCGGAATCGAACCAACGACACGAGGATTTTCAGTCCTCTGCTCTACCAACTGAGCTACAGAGGCATATATGAGCCATGAGGCGGGATTCCTCATGGCTCATTGTTGGCGACCCAGAACGGGCTCGAACCGTCGACCTCTAGCGTGACAGGCTAGCGTTCTAACCAACTGAACTACTGGGCCATGTTTCATGGTGGGAACAACAGGGCTCGAACCTGTGACCCCTTGCTTGTAAGGCAAGTGCTCTCCCAGCTGAGCTATGCTCCCGAATTCCCACACCGCTGACCGGTTGCTCGGTCAAGCGACATGGGTTATTATACTCGAAGAATTTCCAGTTGTCAACAGTTATTTTTTCTTTTTCCCATTTTTCTTTTCGGGCAGGATTTTCCGGCCGAAACCGCCGGATTTCCCTCAGCTCCGCCGGCTTTTCCCCTGCCGGATGGACCGGATCAGCTCCTCCAGCTCCTGGGCAGAGAACCGGTGGACCCGGTCGCAGAACTGGCACGTGAGCTCGCAGCCCCCCTGCTCCGCCAGGATCTTCTCCAGCTCCTCCGCCCCCAGGCTGAGCAGCACCCGCTCCACCCGCTCCCGGGTGCAGTAGCACCGGTAGGAGATGGGCGCGGTCTCCAGAATCTCCACGGCAAAATCGGACAGCACCGTCCGCAGCAGCTGTTCCGGAGAGGGTTCCCGGTCCAGCAGGGCCGTCACCGCCCCGGCGGCCAGCACACCGCCCTCCACTTTGGCGATCACGTCCTCCCCGGCGCCGGGCAGAAGCTGGATGATATAGCCCCCGGCGGCCCGGACGCTCTGGTCCCGGTCCACCAGGACCCCCAGGGCGCAGGCGGTGGGGATCTGCTCGCTCTCCACAAAGTAGGCCGCCAGGTCCTCGGCGATCTCGCCGCCCACCAGCTGGACGCTGCCCACGTAGGGCTCCTTGAGCCCCAGGTCCTTAATGACCGTCAGCGTGCCGTCGCTGCCCACGGCGGCGCCCACGTCCAGCTTCCCATCCGGCCGCAGGGGCAGGTCCACGTGGGGCTGCTGCACGTAGCCCCGGACATTGCCCAGGTGGTCCGACACCGCCAGCACCGTCCCCAGGGGGCCGCTCCCCTTGATCTGGAGGGTCAGACTGCCCGCCTGATCCTTCAGGGCGTTGCCCATCATGCTGGCCGCCGCCAGGGTCCGCCCCAGGGCCGCCGTGGCCACCGGCAGGGTGGTGTGAATCTGCCGGGCCCGCTCTGTCAGGTCCCGGGTGCTGACGGCCACCGCCTGCACCATACCGTCCGATGTGATAGCTCTTACCAACTGATCCATAGAGATACCTTTCCCTTTTTTCTTTATTTTATCAGGGGGAAATTTTCCCGGCAGCGGGCGCTCTCCCCGCCGCCGGCGTTACCTGCCCCGGACGGCGCAGAAGTAGACCCGCTCCTCCCCCTCCCGGGGGGCGCGCATCCGGCAGTCCCCGTAGGTGCTCACCTTGGGGAACCCGGCCTCCATCAGCCAGCTGCGCAGCTGGGCGATGGGGTAGGAGCGCTGGCGGTGGACCTCCAGCTGCCGGTCCCAGGCCCCGTCCGGTCGGCGGTTGAAGAGGTCCATGTAGTAGGTGCAGATGCCGCTGCGCCGGTCATACTCCGGCCGCCACACGCAGTAGACGTCCTCCCGCTCGTCCAGGAACACCTGCCCGTCCAGGCCGGCCAGATGCTCTGGGGTGTGGACGTCAAACACCAGCACGCCGCCGGGCTGGACGAAGAGGCTCAGCCGCTGGAAGGTCCGCTGGACCTCCGCCGGCGCGGTCAGGTAGTTGAGGCTGTCCAAGCAGCAGATCGCGGCCTCCACGGTGCCGTACAGGTCCAGCTTGGGCATCTCCTGGTGGAGGAACAGGGGCGGCACCCCGGGAAGGCCCTCCGCCTTCTCCCGGGCCCGGGAGAGCATGTCCTCGCTGCCGTCCACGGCGATCATCTCATAGCCCCGCCGGGCAAAGAGGCAGGTCATGGTGCCGGTGCCGCAGGCCAGGTCCAGCACGGTCTTCACCGGGATCCGGCTGCGGCGCAGGAGCTTCCCGATGAAATCCGCCCGGCGCTGGTAGGCCACGTCCTCGGTCAGGGCGTCGTAGCTGCCGGCCAGGGCCTCATAGCTGCTCATTGCTCCGTTTCCTCCTTCTGCCCCTCCTTCATCCGGTCGAACACCACCTGGTAGCCCCCGGCGCCGAAGCTCAACGACCGGTTCACCCGGCTGATGGTGGCGCTGGAGGCGCCGGTCCGCTCCAGAATATCGTTGTAGATCAGCCCCTGGTTGAGGAGCATGGCCACCTCGAAGCGCTGCTCCATGGAGCGCAGCTCCGTGATGGTGCAGAGGTCCTGGAAGAAGTTGTACACCTCCTCCTCGGTCTTCAGCTTCAAAACAGCCTTGTACAGATCGTCGTTCTTCTCCTTCTTTGCAATGCGAGCCATGATGTGCCTCCCGGTTGTTTCTTGCCTGTATTTTAACACTTCACTCCGTGAAAGTAAACACCTTTTGGCAAAAACAGAGGGCCGGCGGGCCAGAAAGTTTCTTTTGATCCGCCCGGGATCGCCCCAAGCGGCGTTGTGCATTGTGCCCAATGATTCACCCTTTCTTGACAGTTTTTCTTGTTCTTGTTAGAATGATGGTACCATACAGCCTGTGGGAAGGGGTGTTGCTATGAAACGAAAATACGTCATTCTCATCTCCGTCCTGTTTGTCCTCCTGCTGATCGCCGTCCCCGTCTGTATCAGGTACCAGATCAACGGCATCGGCACGCTGGAGATGAATAACCGCAACCAGCTGTACGCCCTCTGCAAGTCGGCAGGTTACCGCGAGATTCCGCTTCTGATTACGGTGGAAAAGCCCAGCTTCTGGGCGGACAGCCGGGAGTGGCGGTGGCACGTGACTTTTGAGGACGAACCGGATACCTCCTACGTGTTTTACAGTTTCAGAAAAGCCGGCTGGTGCCTGGTGGCCGCCCTAACGGCGGGGCCGGAGGCTCCCCAGAAGTCTTTTGACGGCGCTGACGGCTACGAAGGAACCCTGGAGGAGCTGAAGGATGTGCCGGAATTCCGGGAGGAACTGGCGGATGTGATGGATCGGAACTTTGATCTTCCATAGAAGCGCCCCCGGCCCCGCCGCAGCGGGGCCGGGGGTTTCTTCGGCGCGCTATTCCTCCCGTCTCCTTTTCCGGTACCACAGGCAGCTCATGACGATGGGGATCAGGGCTGCCGCCAGGACGCCGGCCAGCAGCACCCAGAACGTCACCGCCTCCGGCAGCAGCAGGGCGGAGGCGATCGTCGCCAGCCCGCTGAGGAAGAACAGGGCGCCCCCCAGCCGCTGGGTCCTGTTCCACACATCCGGGTCGGAGATGGTCCAGGGGGTGCGGATCCCCAGGAAGAAGTTGGTCTTCACCTTTCCCATCAGGTTCCCCAGGAACAGGAGCAGCAGGCCCACCAGGGCGGAAACCACCCGGCCCACGGACACCGTGCCCGGCCGGAACACCTCCACCAGCACAATGCCCATCATTACGGCCAAAAAGGCCACAATCACCACCGCGGTGGCCTCGTAATACTTCCGGAACTTCTCATAGCTGCGCCGCTTGGGGTCCAGCCGGGGCAAAAACTGGAACAGCAGGGCCAGGACGGGTCCCAGGGCCCCCATGGCCCACAGCTCGTTCTTGCTGCCGTACCGGTCCACCGCCCCGTCGATCCCCCAGTGCATGGGCACCTGGTCCGGCAGGCGGCTGTAACAGACCGCCACCAGCACCAGGGGCGCCAGGGCCAGCAGCCACATGGCGGCGATGCTCATCCTACTTTTCATCGGAACGCTCTCCTTTCAGCCCGGCAATCCAGCCGGTGATCTCGTCCAGCACGGACAGATTCAGCTCGTAGTAGATATACTTCCCCCGCTTGTCGTCGCTGATCAGCCCCGCGTCCCGCAGCACCGACAGGTGGTGGGAAACGGTGGCCCCGGTCATGGGGAAGTGGTCGCCGATCTCCCCGGCGGTCTTGGCCCCCTCCCGGAGGAGGTTCAGGATCTCCCGCCGGGTGGGGTCGCTGAGGGCCTTGAAGGTCTCCTGGAACCCCATGTCCCACGCCCCCTTCATTTAGAAATTGATCTAAATAATAGATATCACAGTGCCGCTCACTTGTCAAGCATTATTTAGAAAATCATCTAAATATTTGGAAGCAGCGGAGGGAGGGCCGGAGCCCTCCCTCCATTGTTCCGATTCCTCACAGGGCGAAGTTCCCGTCCCGAAAGATGGGGACCTGGCGGCCATCCCGGGCGGTACCCACAATGGACAGGTCGGCGGTGCCCACCATGAAGTCCACGTGGGTGATGGAGTCGTTGAGGCCCAGGGCCTTCAGCTGCTCCTTGTCCATGTCCGCGCCCCCCTCCACACACTCGTTGTAGGCCTCGCCGAAGGCCAGGTGGCAGGAGGCGTTCTCGTCAAAGAGGGTGTTGTAGTAGAGGATCTTCTGGTTGGAGATGGGGCTGTCGTAGGGCACCAGGGCCACCTCCCCGAAGCGTGAGGCCCCCTCGTCCAGGGAGATGGCGGCCTTTAGGGTTGCCTCCCCCGTCCTGGCGGAGGCCTCCACGATCTTCCCGTCCTTCACCACAAAGCGGATGCCCTCGATCACGTTCCCGTCGTGGCACAGGGGCATGGAGGCGTAGACCACCCCGTCCACCCCGTCCCGGAGGGGGGCGGTGAAGATCTCCTCGGTGGGGATATTGGCCACAAAGGGCTGGCCCCCTCCCGTCACACCGTTGCCGGCGGCCCACAGGTGCCGCTCCGGCAGACGGATGGTCAGGTCGGTGCCCAGGCTGTTGGTATAGTGGAGGGAGCGCAGGCCCAGGGCGTTGAGCTTGTCCTTGCGCTCCTCCAGCATCCGGAGATGGGCGTGCCAGCGGTCCACGGCGCCGCCGTCCCCGGTGATGCGGACCGCCTGGAAGATGGCCTCCCACAGCCGGTCCACCGCCGCCCCGCCGCCGGGGAATACCCGCTCCGCCCAGGCCGGGATGGGGATGGAGGCAATGCACCAGGGGAAGCCGTTGGCCATCTGCAGGCGGTTGAAGTCCTTCAGGGCCTGGCTCCGGGACCGCTGGCTCCGGACGATCCGGTCCCCGTCCACCCCCTTCAGATTCTCCGGATCCGTGGCGGAGATGGCCAGGTAGGCCGCCCCCTCCCGGGCATAGTCGTTGTAGAAGCGCTCGGTCCAGGCCGGCACCGTGTCAAATACGTCCTCGGCGGCGTGGAGGTACTTCTCCCTGGTCAGCTGGTCGTCGCTCCAGTTCATAATGACCTCCCGGCAGCCGGCGGCATAGGCCGCCCGGGCGCACAGCCGGGCAAAGTGGGCGCACTCCACCGGGGCGGAGATCACCAGGTTCTGCCCCTTCTGCACATTGACGCCGATCCGCACCAGCAGCTCGGCATATTCCCGCAGTTTTTCTTCCATTCGCGCAAACGCTCCTTTCCTTATTCCAGGCCTCCCGGCCGCTGGGACGGGGGCAGGTTCCGCCGCTCCCGCCAGAGCTGCCACAGGCCGTTGAACTCCGCCCCCATAATCAGGGCCACCGCGCTGAGAAACAGCCAGATGAGCAGGACGATCACCGTCCCCAGGGCCCCGTACAGCAGGGAGTAGTCCGCGAAATTCTCCACATAGAAGGAGAAGCCCACAGACAGGGCCATCCAGGCCGTCAATGCTATCAGGGCCCCGGGGATGATGGCCCCCGCCTGCTGCCGCTCGTCGTTGGACAGGGCGTAGAGCAGGCCCAGGGTGGCGAAGAGGATGGCCGCCAGCAGCACAAAGCGCAGGTAGTTCCACAGGCGGATGATCCCCTCCATCCGATGAATGTGCCCCGCCAGGTACAGCAGCAGCCGCTGGCCCACGGTGATCAGCACCAGGGAGAGGATGATCACCAGGATCAAAATCACGGTAAACAGCAGAAGCCTTGCGTAGTAGCGGATCAGGTTGGTGGGCCGCTTGACCCCATAGGCCCTGCGGACACTGCGCATGAGGCAGTTGGCCGCCCGCATGGGGAAGTAGATGGAAAAGATCAGGGACAGCCAGAACACCGCCGTGTTGGACGGGGCGGTGGCGTAGGATAGGTAGGACCGGCACAGCTCCACCACCGCGCTGGGCAGGACCGTGGCCAGCAGCTCCACTGTGTCCTCCACATTCAGATGCAGCATGCCCAGCAGGGAGCTGACAAAAACCAGGATGGGGAACAGGGCGAAGAGCACGTAGTAGGCCAGGGCCGCCCCCTGCTGGGCCACGTCGTGGTGGTGGTAGCGGTGGAACAGCCCGTTCGCCATCCAGAAAAATCCGGTGTCCCGGAGCCGCCGGTGCGGTTCCTTCTCCATGGCGCTTCCCTCCCCTCCCGGCGGCGCCGCTTCCGCCGGCCGCTCAAAATCGCTGGATAAGACTATAGTATACCATAATTTTTCGGGAATACCAACAAAAACTGTCCGGCACTTTGACATTTGTGTCACGGCTTGCTATACTAAGGGCTATACTGAAAGAGATACCGCACTGCGAGAATGGGAGGATGTATCATGAAAGTACTGCTGGTGAACGGGAGCGGCCACGAAAACGGCTGCACCTATACGGCGCTGATGGAGGCGGCCAAGGTGCTGGAGGCGGAGGGGATCTTCTGCGAGATCTTCCAGCTGGGCACCAAGCCCATCCGGGACTGCACCGCCTGCGGCGGCTGCGGCCGGCTGCAGAAAAACGCCTGCGTTTTCACCGACGACTGTGTCAACGAGCTCATTGAGCATGCCGCGGAGGCGGACGGCTATATCTTCGGCACCCCCGTCTACTACGCCCACCCCAGCGGGCGGCTGCTGTCCGCCCTGGACCGGGCCTTCTACGCCGGCGGCAGCGTGTTCGCCCACAAGCCCGGCTTCGTGGTGGTCAGCGCCCGGCGGGCCGGCACCACCGCCTCTCTGGACGCGGTGATGAAGCACCTGACCATCAACCAGATGCCGGTGGTCTCCTCCACCTACTGGCCCATGGTCCACGGCAACACCCCGGAGGAGGTGCTCCAGGACCAGGAGGGACTCCAGACCATGCGAAACGGGGCCCGGAACCTGGCCTGGCTCCTCAAGTGCATTGAGGCGGGGAAGGCCCAGGGGATCCTGCCCCCCGAGGCGGAGCGGACCGCCCGCACCAACTTCATCCGCTGAGCCATCCGCGCAAAAATAGCCGGAGGAGGGGCGCGCCCCTCCTCCGGCTCGCTGTTTGTCCGGCTCTATTTCTGCCTGGCCGTCAGCAGGCCGCTGATGGCGTGGAAAAGCTCATCCCGGTTCTGGAAGCCGCCGAACAGCACTTTTCCGCCGGGCGTCATCAATAGGAGGTCGCCCTTGCCCGCGGAGGACACGGAGATCACCGCGCTGACGGGGAGATCCACCTGCTTGCCAAAGGCCGTGACGCCGAAGATCCGGTCCTCGGTAACGGTGATGGCCATGCTCCGGTATTTCAGCAGCTGGAAGACGCCCCAGGCCAGGGCCGCCAGCCCCAGATAAAGGACCACGGACATATAGATCGACGCAGCGCTGGTGTCAAACAGCAGGGCGGAAACCAGGTAGCGGGAAAAGGCCAGGTCATAGGTCATCACCTTTCCCTCCGTGTAGGCGGTAGACGGCATGTAGGTGGAGATATGGCGGCTGCCGTTGATGTCCAGCGCGTAGTAGAGGACCACGATTGCCAGCAGGACCGCCGGTACCGCCAGGAAGCGGAGCAGGACGGATTTCCGATCCACCGGTTTGCCCTGAGCCAAGATCTTTTCACTCATAGAATTTCCCTCCGTTTGTTTCATTTCAGTTTGGCGGCGGAAAAAGGCCGCAGGAACGGGGGAATCCACCCGCCCTACGGCCAATTATATATATTGTCAAGCCCGGCAGGCGGGTCAGTTGTTCTCCGCCGGAAAGGTGATCTCCCAGTCCCCACCGGTCACCGTGCCGCCGGCGGTAAAGGTCCCCCGCAGGGTGCAGCCGGCCAGGGCCGCCGGGTCCACGTCAAAGACCTGGTCCATCCAGTCCACCCGGCTCTCCCCCTCCAGGCCGTTGGTGGTATAGACGTTATAGAGGGAATCGATCCGCTCCCCGTCCGCCGTTTCCAGCCAGAAGAAGCCGTGGCTGTCCCCGGAGAGGGGATCTGCCTCCGCCGTCTGGATGTGGAGCAGGCCGTCCGCGTAGCCGATGCCGGTCAGGTCCATCCCCTCCACCGGGAAGCCCTCCATGGCTGGGCCAGGCACCAGCACCCGGGCCGTGTCCCCGGTCACATAGGTCCCGTAGGCCGTGCCGCCGCCCCCCAGGCAGGTCCGCTCCTCCGTTTCCGCCGGCCCCACTGTGCTCAGATCTGCCGGGATGGAGATGCCGGTGTAGGTCCGCTGCCCTGACAGCACCTGCCCCACCCGGAAGGTCACCTTCCCGCCGGGGATGGGGCTGCCGTCCATGGTCTGGAGGGTGACAAGGAACACCGCTGTACGGCTCTCCCCGTCCCAGTCCACCCGCTGGCAGGTCCCCGTGCTGTCGAAGGGCCGCAGGATCGTATAGCTGTCGTAGAGGTCCGCGCTCTCATCCAGGGCCCCGCCCTCCAGATCCCGGAGGGCGATGTAGAACTGGGCCGTGTCCCCCTGGAGCCGGGCGGACACCAGCTCCATCTCAATGCCGCTGCTGACGCAGCTGCGCTCCACCGGCACAAACAGCTGGGCCAGGGACGGGCTCACCTGGTAGCTCCCAAGCACAGGCACAGGGCCGCGGCTAAGGCCGCGGCGGCCCGGACCGCCCGCTTCGGCCGCCTCCGGCCTTTCCCTTCCCCCACAGCCTTCTCCACCAGCGCCGCCGGCGGCTCCAGCCGGTCCATCAGGCTTCGATACTGCTCCTTCATCATGCTCATGGCAAATCCTCCTTGTATTGTTCCCGCAGCCGCTCCCTGGCCCGGGTCAGCCGGGAGCGGACCGTCCCCGGCCGGCACCCCAGCAGCCGGGCGATCTCCCCGGTGGACAGCTCCTCGTAGTAGTAGAGGTGCAGTACCGTCCGGTCCTCCGGCCGGAGGCGCTGGAGGGCGTCCCACAGGCCGCTCTCCTCCGGCTCCGGCGCCGCCAGCAGGTCGCTCAGGGGCTCCGTCAGCCGCCGCCAGGGGGCGGCGTGGAGCTTCCTGGCGCAGTTGACCGTCACCCGCAGCAGCCAGGCCTTCCGGTGCTCCTCGGATGTGAAGGCGGGAGCCTTGCTCACATACCGGAGAAACACCTCCTGAAAAATATCCTCCGCATCAGCGGAGTTTCCCGCCCTGGCCAGGGCCAGGCGGTAAACCATGGCGGCATACCGGCGGATCTCCTCCTCCCGGCCGCCGCCGGCTGATACCGGCAAGCTCCTCCCCCCTTTCACCTATAACACCCCGCCGGGGGCCGAAATGCTGCACCCGGCTTGTCCTTTTTTCAGCATAGCACAAACCGCGGGCAGCGCCAAGGCGTCCCCGCGGTTTCGCTTCTGTCCTCGCCAGCCTAGCGCAGGTACTGCATGGCCGCGTAGCCCACCAGGTCCCCGTAGTGGACCACGGCCCAGCCCTGCCAGGTGCCGTAGACCCGGACGGCGGCGCCGCCCGGCATATTAGCGATCACCCGGGCGCTCTGGCTGGGGTAATCCCGCAGGTTCAGGGTGCCGCTGCTGACGCTCACCCGGGCGTCGTAGGGGGTGATGGGCCAGATGAAGGGCAGGCCGAAGTACTCCGTCAGGCTCAGCACCAGGTTCTGGGCGATGGTGCCGCGATTGTTCTCCATCCAGCGGGCGTCGCTGGGGTTGTCGTGGTAGCCCAGCTCCAGGAGCACGGAGGGCGCCTTGGGATCCCGGACCTCCCCCAGGCTGGTGGTGGACTGGGTGGTCACCAGCTCCGGCAGGGGGTAGATGGTCTTCAGATTTTTGGCGAAGATCTCCGCCGCCCGCTTTCCGTTGACGCTGGTGGGGTAGTAGAAGGCGATGACGCCCCGGACCTGGCCGTACCGGTCCGACGGCGCGCCGTTGGAGTGGAGGGCCAGGTAGAAGTCGTAGGTCCCCTGGTTGGCCTGGCGGATGGAGCTGCCGGCGGTCATGTCCGGGGTGTTCCGGGTGTACTGGATGCCGTTGGACAGCAGGTAGGGCACCATGGCGTCCGCCAGCAGGTTCATACTGTACTCCTCGCTGCCGCTGCCGGTGACGTAGAGATTCCCCTCCTGGGTGGAGGGGCTGAGATAGATTCTGGGCATAGGGACACCTCCTGTTGCTCAGGATATGCGCCGGGAGCTTTTCCAGTGCCGGTCCGCTACAAATTGTATACTATCTCTCCAAAATTCCTGTTTGTATTTGTTTTTTCGCCTCTCTCCCCGGGTCGGGGCGTGAAAAAAGGGCCGCCGGAGGTTCCGGCGGCCCTTGGCACGCTCTCTTTACTTGATGGCCTTGGTGTCCACTTCCTCCTTGAGGAGGGCGGCAAAGGCCTCCTGGGACATGGCCCCCAGGTCCTCGCCGGTGCGGTGCCGGGGGGAGACGGTGCCGTTCTCCATGTCCCGGTCCCCCACCACCAGCATATAGGGCACCTTCTCCAGGGTGGCCTCCCGGATCTTCTTGCCGATCTTCTCGCTGCGGTGGTCCACCTCCACCCGGAAGCCCTGGCTGTCCAGGCTCTTGGCCACGCTGTCAGCGTACCCGGCGGCCCGGTCGGTGACGGGCAGCACCTTCACCTGCACGGGGCTCAGCCAGGCGGGGAAGGCGCCGGCGAAGTGCTCGGTGATGACGCCGAGGAACCGCTCGATGGAGCCCAGCAGGGCCCGGTGGATCATGACGGGGCGGTGCTTCTCCCCGTCCTCGCCGGTGTACTCCAGCTCAAAGCGCTCAGGCATCTGGCTGTCCAGCTGGATGGTGCCGCACTGCCAGGTCCGGCCCAGGGAGTCCGCCAGGTGGAAGTCCAGCTTGGGCCCGTAGAAGGCGCCGTCGCCCTCGTTGATGGCGAAGTCCTTGCCCATCTCCGTGATGGCCTCCTTCAGGATCTCCTGGTTGTGCTCCCACTCCTCCACGGTGCCGATGTGGTCCTCGGGCATGGTGCTCAGCTCGATCTGGTAGGTGAGGCCGAAGGTGGAGTAGATCTCGTCAAAGAGGCGGACGGTTTCCTGGATCACATCCTTCAGCTGGTCCGGGGTCATGAAGATGTGGGCGTCGTCCTGGGTGAAGCAGCGGACCCGGAACAGTCCGTGGAGGGCGCCGGACATCTCGTGGCGG
>CAJFVK010000004.1 GCA_904420435.1 uncultured Oscillospiraceae bacterium | reverse complement strand
TGCTGAGCTACAGAGACTTATATGAAATTGAATTGGTAACTATCACTTTTGGCTTCGAGTTGATTGGTTGAGCACAACCTTAGGAGGCGGTCGCTCTATACAACTGAGCTACGGGGGCGTATGGAAAAGGAGATGCTAAGCTATTGTACTCAATTTGGCCGGGCTTGTCAACATTCCGGCTTGAAAAACCAGCGGGGATATCATACAATGAACGGTGAACAGCAGATGCTGCCCCCTTGGGCAGAAGGAGGAAGGAAATGCTCTCAAAAGATGTATTCACCATAACGAAAAACACGCCCATCGCCAGGGACGTGCTGGAGATGGTGCTCCAGGGCCCCGCCGACGCGGTGGCCGCCCCGGGCCAGTTTGTGGAGATCCGGCTGGAGAGCCGGTTCCTCCGCCGCCCCATCTCTGTCTGCGACCGGAGCGGGGACAGCGTCACCCTGATCTACAAGGTCGTGGGCGGCGGCACGGCGGACATGGCGGCCCTGCCGGCGGGTGCCCGGCTGGATGTGCTCACAGGCCTCGGCAACGGCTTTGACCTCTCCAAAAGCGGGGACCGGCCCCTGCTCCTGGGCGGGGGCCTTGGCGCCGCGCCCCTCTACTGGCTGTGCAGGGAGCTGGTCAGCCGGGGCAAGCGCCCCACAGTGGCCATGGGCTTTGACACGGCGGAGAGCGTCTACTACGCGGATAAGTTCCGTGAGGCCGGCGCGGAGGCGGTGCTGGTGGCCACTATGGACGGCACCCTGGGCGTAAAAGGAACGGTGCTGGACGCGGTGGAGGACCTGAACGCCTACTCCTACTTCTACACCTGCGGCCCCAAGCCCATGATGGCCGCCATCGCCCGCTCCGCGGCCATCGACGGCCAGTTCAGCCTGGAGGAGCGGATGGGCTGCGGCTTCGGCGCCTGCATGGGCTGCTCCATCCAGACCAGATCCGGCAGCCGCCGGGTCTGCAAGGAGGGGCCGGTGTTTGAAAAGGAGGAGCTGATATGGTAAAGACCAACGTGACCCTCTGCGGCGTGGAGCTGGACAACCCCATCATCCCCGCCAGCGGCACCTTCGGCTACGGCTACGAGTTTGCCGAGCTCTACGACATCAACTGCCTGGGCACCTTCTCCTTCAAGGGGACCACCCGCCAGGCCCGCTTTGGGAACCCTACGCCCCGGATCGCAGAGTGCACCGCCGGCATGATCAACTCCGTGGGGCTCCAGAACCCGGGGGTGGAGGCGGTGATCGCCCAGGAGCTGCCCCGGCTGAAGGCGTGCTTCCACAAGCCGGTGATGGCCAACGTCAGCGGCTTCTCCATTGACGAGTACGCGGAGACCTGCGCCATGCTGGACCGGGAGGAGCAGGTGGGCTGGCTGGAGGTGAACATCAGCTGCCCCAACGTCCACTCCGGGGGCATGAGCTTCGGCAAGAGTCCCGCCTCCGCCGGGGAGGTGACCCGGGCGGTGAAGGCGGTGACGAAAAAGCCGGTGATCATGAAGCTCTCCCCCAATGTGGACGACATCGCCGCCATTGCCCGGGCCTGTGAGGACGCCGGGGCAGACGGCGTGAGCCTGGTGAACACCTTCCTCGGCATGCGGATCGACCTGAAGACCCGCCGGCCGGTGGTGGCCAACCGCAGCGGCGGCTTCTCCGGCAGGGCCATCTTCCCCATCGCCCTCAGGATGGTCTACGAGGTCTATGAGGCGGTGGGCATCCCTGTGGTGGGTATGGGGGGCGTGTCCACGGCCGAGGACGTGATCGAGATGATGCTGGCCGGCGCCTCCGCCGTGGAGGTGGGGGCCGCCAACCTGGTGGACCCCTTCGCCTGCCGGGACCTGGTGGCGACCCTGCCGGCGGTCATGGAGCGCTACCGGATCGAGAGCCTTTCGGACATTGTGGGCCAGGCCCACGGAAAGTGAGGCGGGACATGGGGCTGCTCATTCAAAACGGCACCCTGGTGGACCCCAGGGGCCGCTGCCGGGGGGACGTGCTGGTGGAGGACGGGGCCATCGCCGCCGTGGGACAGCACCTCCCCGCCGCCGGGGCGGAGGTCTATGACGTAACGGGGCAGTACGTGCTGCCCGGCCTGATCGACGCCCACGTCCACTTCCGGGATCCGGGGATGACCCATAAGGAGGACTTCGCCACCGGCTCCCGGGCCGCCATCCACGGCGGGGTGACAGCGGTGCTGGACATGCCCAACGTGGTGCCGGTGACCTCCACGCGGGAGCGGCTTTTGGAGCGGATGGCGGCGGCCCGGGAGCGGTGCGCCGTGAACATCCGGTTCTTCGCCCTCCTGACCGAGGACAACCTCCCGGAGCTGGAGGGCATGTGGGAGGCGGGGGCCGTGGGCTTCAAGCTCTTCCTGGGCACCTCCACCGGCAACGTGGCCTGCCCCTCCGACGGGGTGCTGCTCCAGCAGTTCCGGAGGGCGGCGGACCTGGGGGCCCGGATCGCCATCCACGCGGAGAATAACGGCATCAATGCCTACTACACCAAATACTACCAGGATCTTGGCCGGACGGACCCGGCGGTATTGCCCCTGGCCCGGCCAGCCTTCTCCGAGGTGGAGGCGGTGGGCAAGGCCATCGCCTTTGCACGGGAAACCGGGGCGAAGATCCACATCTGCCACGTGTCCACCGCCGCCGGGGCGGCCCTGATCCGCCGGGCGAAGGAGGAGGGACTGGACGTGACATGTGAAACTGCTCCCCAGTACCTGCTCCTCAGCGACCGGGCCTATGAGGAGAAGGGGCCCATCATCAAGGCCTACCCCACCATCAAGGGCGAGGCGGACCGGCTGGGCCTCTGGGAGGCGGTGCGGGACGGCACCATCGACTTCATCGCCACAGACCACGCCCCCCACACCCGGGAGGAGAAGCAGGGGAACATCTGGACGGTTACCGGCGGCGTGTCCGGGGTGGAGATCGCCCTGCCCCTGCTGCTGACGGAGGTGAACCAGGGCCATCTGACCCTGGAGCAGGTGGCCCGGCTCATGGCCGAGGGGCCCGCCCGGGTCTGGAACCTGGCCCCCTGGGGCGCCATCCGGCCGGGAGCTCCCGCCAACCTGACGGTGGCGGACCTGGACCGCTCCTGGGTGATCGACGAGGCGAAGCTCCACGGGAAGAACAACGTGACCGCCTTTGCCGGCACGCCGGTCCGGGGCGCCGCTGCGGCCACGGTGGTCAACGGCCGGCTGTACCGGCTGGAAAGCTGAAAAGTAACGGCGTTTTGGGCTGTAAAAAGTCTGACAAGACCTTTTCAACAGCCTGAGGATGACGGGCAGCTTAGCCCGTCATCCTTTTTGCTTTGCCGGGGAAATCTGCGCGCCCTCCCCGATCGGGCCGGCACAAAGAGAACCCCCTGCTCTTCTGAGCAGGGGGTTCTTGCTGTGCTATGGATTGTTTCCGAAATCCGCTTAGGCCTCGAAGGCCTCGATGAAGCGCATGAGGAGGGTTGCGGTTTCGGCGCGGGTGGCGGAGCTCAGGGGGGCGATGGTGTTGTTGCCAACACCGTTCACCAGCTCAGCGTTCACCGCCCAGTCCAGGCCCTCCAGGGCCCAGTCGGAGATCTCTTCGTAGTCCTCAAACTCCCGGATGGCCATGCCGCCCTGGGTGGTGTCGTAATCCTTGTACTCCGCATACCGGTACAGCATGGTGGCCAGCTGCTCCCGGGTGATCATGGCGTCGGGCTCGTAGGTGGTGTCGCTGGTGCCCAGGACGATGCCCTCATCCACAGCCCAGCGGACCGCCTCGGTGTACCAGGCGCCGGCTTCCACGTCCTCAAAGGGCAGGTCGGCTCTGGACTCGGGCTCGCCCTCCAGACGGTAGAGCACGGTGACCATCATGCCCCGGGTCAGGGTGCCGTTGGGGTCGAACTCGTCGGAGGAAACGCCGTTCATGAGGTCGTTCTCATAGGCGTACTCCACCGCGTCATAGAACCAGTCGTCCACATCCACATCGTCGAAGGGCAGGGTGCTGACGACTTCCTCTTCCACGAAGGTAGCCTCGACCGTCACGCGGCTGCGGGGCATCTCGAAGGTATACTTGGTGGAGCTCTTCCGGGTCAAATCGACCTCGTCGCCGTTGGCGTCAGTGACGATGATCTCATCCAGCTCGTAGCCGTCGTCGGGATTGATGGTCAGGGTGACGGTGGTGCCCCGGGAAGCCCGGCTGTGGCTGGAGGTCACGTCGCCGTTCTCCATGTCCTCGATGGTGATGTTGTAGCGGGTCACACCGGAGGAGGAACCCTGGCTGGTGCCGGGGATGGTGGAGCTAGAGGTTTCGGTATTTTCCGGATTGGTTCCAATCACCACAGTGATACTGCCGCTGTTCCGGTTGTTGACGCTGTCATTGATCTTTTCAATGGCATCTTCATCGGATGTATCACTTCCCAACTCGGTTTTCACGCTCTCTAGTGTGGCATTGTCGGCCCAAATCTGAGGATAGTTGGCGTTAAAGGTCACGTTGTCCACGGTCAGGCTGGGGATGTCAGTAACACCGCTGCCCATGCAGTATTCGATGTTAGCATAGGGGTTTGTATCCTCCGGACTCGCATCCAAGGGGCTCAGTGTGGTGTCCTTGACGGTCACATTTGTTGCACCGTTGACCTGCAGGGCTGTCCATCCGCCGCCGTTGATAACCACGTTGTCCAGAGTACCACCGTCATTGCAGTAGAACTGTACACCGTGCTTCAGGCCACTGGTTGCGTTGAGCGTTACATTCTTAATCGTGACGTTGTCCGCGCCGCTGTTCACAAGGACGAACACGCTGGGGTTGGTTGTTACGGCAGGGCCAGTATAATTGATGCTGTGGCCGTTTCCATCCAGCGTCACGCCGGCGGGCAGCTGATATACTCCAGCACTGGCACCCGCAGTTCCTCTTTGAACTGTGATATTTTTCAGCAACGTGATCGTTTCGCCAGCCTGGACATGTGTGATGGCATCAGCCAACGTTGCATAAGATGTCGCGCCGATCCTGGCCTCATTATCGCCTGTATTGGTTGTTGGGGTTCCACTCTCACCAATATAACTGTTCACAATGGTGATTTTGCTCCCATCCGACATATCTGCACTGCCGACCGTGCTGTTGAGGATGGCCACGGCACCCTTGTTTGTCCCATCACCGGTATTGGTAACGCTGCCTGTGACAGTGGCATTCTCCTGAATGACCACTTCACCAGCGGACTTATTCTCCACGTTGCCGGCCACGCTGCTGCCGCTGACTGTCACACTGCCGGCAGAGTCGTTGGTCACACTGCCGGTAACAGTGCCGCCGGTGATGTCCAAATCGCCGTCCTTAGTCTGGTTGATCACGCTACCGGTGACGGTGGCCCCGTTCAGCGCGAGGGTGGTGCTGCCGCCGTCTGCAGTCGTTCCTGGATTCACATTGGAAACCTTGACCACATTGCCCTCCACCGTTGCGCCTTTTACATTGACAGTGATAGAGAGAGCATCATAACCTTTGGATGCATCACCCATAAACTTATCAGATACAACAATAGCGGCTTTGTCGCCATCCTCTGTCGCGACATTTTTCACAGTGGCTTTTTCTTCAACATTGACTAATACATCGCCTATGTAGCCGCCGCCTGCTTTACCGACCACGATGGCACCCATAGTGCCGCCGCTGCCGCCTGCGATCAGATCCTCCTCATTAGATATCTTAGTACCCTCAATCGTTCCTCCGGTGATATTCAGTTCACCCGCAGCGATACGAATGCCCTGATCGCCGCTGATTGTGCCACCGCTGATAGTGGTTTCACCCACCGCAGGCAGATAAATGGCACAGTTATCTGTATTGCTACCGCCGGAAATCTCCGCATTCTCGCTAATATTCAAAGTAAACCCAGCGTAAATTCCATTACTGGCATTAGTTGTGAGCGCCTGATCCCCCGTAATCTTTGCATCGCCGGAAATGTTGACCCGGATCAGGTCGTTTCTCACACTGCCCTTTTCACCTGTATGAATACTGGACTTCCCTTCAGAACTCTGCCCAGCCATTCCAGCGCCCATAAAGAGAACGGTCCACGCATAAGAGGCGGTAAGTTCACCTCCTGTGATATTGCAGATAACCGGCTGATTGTTTCCGTAAGAACGCTGTGTGACAACATTTTCAACTGCGTAGCTGTAGACTTCTATCGCACCGGAGGCCATTGTAAATGTGCCGTTGTTCGAAATTCCGCGAATGCCGTCATTGTCATTCGTGGTAATCTTTCCTGTTGCCCCGCTGTCGGTCAGCGTCAGATTTCCGCCCTCGCTGACCTTAATCAGATAGCTCGCACTGTATTCACTCGCCGGACTCAGTGTATGTCCGGCCAAATCAAGGGTAACATTGCCAGTGACCTGGATGGGGACAGACAGCTGTGTATCCCCAGACAGTTCATAAACACCGTCTGTCAAGGTAATAGAATCGTTTTCTGCTGCTGGTAAATCCGCTGCCAGCGCCATGGTTGGCAGCAAGGTGAGGAGCATCGCCACAGCAATCAGCGTACTCCACACGCGCGTTCGTACTTTTCTCATCATGATTCCTCCTATTTCTTCTTTTGATTTTGCTGTGTATGTCAAACGCGGCAGGCCGCGGTTGATTCCTTCCTTTTTTGGGGGCGGAAAGCCTCTCCCGCCGCCCCGGCGGACAGCGCAGGCCGCCCGCCTTTTCCTTATCTCGTATTCTAGCAGGATGGGCTTAAAAAATGGGGCGCCCCCTGGGGGGAGGGGGTGGGGTGACTGCTCCATTTTCCGGGGCGCGTGGGGAGAGCGCCGGGGAACCGGGGGATGGGGGAAGATTTGTTGAGATTAGGGGTTGAAAAAGGGAAAATAATGTAATACAATACGAAAGTTATGAGAAAATAAGAAAAAATCGTGCTGGCCGCGCCGTTTAGGGCGGCCCTGTGGCAATAGGAGGAATTGAAAAGATGCAGGATCAGCATTTGAGAAACGTCGCCATCATCGCCCACGTGGACCACGGCAAGACCACCCTGGTGGACCAGATGCTCAAGCAGGGGGGCGTGTACCGGGAGAACCAGGAGGTGGTGGACCGGGTGATGGACTCCGGCGACCTGGAGCGGGAGCGGGGCATCACCATCATGGCCAAGAACACCGCCATCCGCTACGGGGACACCAAGATCAACATCGTGGACACCCCGGGCCACGCGGACTTCGGCGGCGAGGTGGAGCGGATCTTGAAGATGGTCAACGGCGTCATTTTGCTGGTGGACGCCGCCGAGGGCCCCATGCCCCAGACCCGCTTCGTCCTGAGCCGGGCCCTGGAGCTGGGCCACCGGGTGATCGTGGTGGTCAACAAGATCGACCGGCCCGACCAGCGGATCCACGAGGTCATCGACGAGGTGCTGGAGCTGCTGCTGGACCTGGACGCCACCGACGAGCAGCTGGACAGCCCCATGCTCTTCTGCTCCGCCCGGCAGGGGACCTGCTCCTACACCCCCGACGAGCCGGGGACGGACCTGAAGCCCCTCTTCGACACCATCCTGGACTATATCCCCGCCCCGGAGGCGGACCTGGACCAGCCCTTCCAGATGCTGGTGAGCTCCATCGACTACAACGACTTCGTGGGCCGGATCGCCATCGGCCGTATCGAGCGGGGCGTGGTCCGGCAGAACCAGGAGATCGCCGTGTGCAACTACCACGCCCCCGACGCCCCGGCCAAAAAGGCCAAGGCCACGGCCATCTATGAGTTCGAGGGCCTGAGCCGCCAGCCGGTGAGCGAGGCCACCGCCGGCAACATCATCGCCATGAGCGGCATCGGCGACATCACCATCGGCGACACCATCTGCGACCCGGCGGCGGTGGAGCCCGTCGAGTTCGTGAAGATCTCAGCCCCCACCATGGAGATGACCTTCTCGGTGAACGACTCCCCCTTCGCCGGCCGGGAGGGCAAGTTCGTCACCTCCCGCCAGATCCGGGACCGGCTGTTCCGGGAAACCCTGCGGGACGTGAGCCTGCGGGTCAGCGAGATCGAGGGGGCCACCGACGCCTTCAACGTGGCCGGCCGGGGAGAGATGAGCCTCTCCATCCTGATCGAGACCATGCGCCGGGAGGGCTACGAGTTCCAGGTTTCTCCCCCCCGGGTCCTCTACCAGGAGATCGACGGGAAGAAGTGCGAGCCCATCGAGCGGCTGGTGGTGGACGTGCCCGGCGACTGCGTGGGCGCGGTGATCGAGAAGATCGGCTCCCGGAAGGGGGACCTGGTGGAGATGACCCCGGTGGGCGAGCGGATGAAGATCGAGTTCTTGGTGCCCTCCCGGGGGCTGTTCGGCTACCGCAACGAGTTTTTGACCGACACCAAGGGCGAGGGCATCATGGCCAGTGTCTTTGACAGCTACGCCCCCTTCAAGGGGGAGCTCAGCCGCCGGAGCACCGGCTCCCTGGTCTCCTTTGAAACCGGAGAGAGCGTCACCTACGGCCTTTACAACGCCCAGGAGCGGGGCGCCCTCTTCATCGGGGCCGGCGTGCCGGTGTACGCGGGCATGGTGGTGGGCGTCAGCCCCAAGAGCGACGACATCACGGTGAACGTCTGTAAGAAGAAGCAGCTGACCAACATGCGGGCCAGCGGCAGCGACGATGCTTTGCGCCTGGTGCCGCCCCGGCAGATGAGCCTGGAGCAGTGCCTGGAGTTCCTGGCGGACGACGAGCTGCTGGAGGTGACCCCCAAGAGCCTCAGGATCCGCAAGAGCATCCTGGACCACGAGAAGCGCATGAAGGCGCTGATGAAGAGCCGCAACAAGTAAAAAGCCGCCTGCATGCCGCTCCTCCTGGAGGAGGGAGCGGAGCGGGAAACGGGGCCGCCGGAGGAGAAAATCCGGCGGCCCCTTTGGCTGGGCGCGGCGGGGGCTGGGAGGCCCGGGCGGAAAAGCGGGAATTTTGACGGGAGGCTCCAAAGACGGGCTGCGGAATTTGGGGAAAGTTACCTGTTGACAACCGTAGGTGCGATTCAGTAAAATAAGGTAGTTTCAAACGGGGAACGGACAGGAAAGGAGAGAGAAAATGAGCTGCGCGCTGGGATATAACCGCCAGAGTGGCAAAGGGATGAGCGGCAGCGCCATTGGTATTCCCTTTTTCCTGTTTTTGATGGCTTCCGGCTCTGTGAATGGTCAGTGACGACCACCCAGGGGGCCGGAATTTTTTTGCGCTCAGGCGCGGATGTGTGTCAACAGAATTTCGATGAAGAGGAGGAGCAGTTATGGGTAAGGATGTGATCATTGCCTGCGATTTCGCCGGCAGGGAGGAGGCCCTGGGCTTCCTGGACCAGTTTACCGGGGAGAAGCCCTTTGTAAAGATCGGCATGGAGCTGTTCTACGCGGAGGGGCCGGACATTGTGCGCGCCATCAAGGCCCGGGGGCACCAGATCTTCCTGGATCTGAAGCTCCACGATATTCCAAACACCGTGAAGAGCGCCATGGCGGTGCTCTCCCGGCTGGATGTGGACATGGTGAACCTCCACGCCGCCGGCACCGCCGCCATGATGGAGGCCGCCCTGGAGGGCCTGACCCGGCCCGACGGCACCCGGCCCCTGCTGATTGCCGTCACCCAGCTGACCAGCACCAGCGAGGAGCGGATGCGCGGGGAGCTGCTCATTGACCGGCCTCTGGACGAGGTGGTGATGGCCTACGCCCAGAACGCCCGCCGCGCCGGCCTGGACGGGGTGGTCTGCTCCCCCCTGGAGGCGGCCAAGGTCCACCAGGTGTGCGGGGCGGACTTCCTCACCGTCACCCCCGGCGTCCGCTTTGCCGACGGGGACGTGGGGGACCAGGTCCGGGTGACCACCCCCGCCAGAGCCAAGGAGATCGGCTCGGACTACATCGTGGTGGGCCGGCCCATCACCCGGGCCGCGGACCCGGTGGCCGCCTACCGCCGGTGCGTCAGCGAGTTTGTAGGATAACAACGGAGAAAGAGAGGAGAACACTGCTATGGAAATGGAACGGATCGTGGCCAAGGCCCTGCTGGACATCAAGGCCGTCTTCCTCCGGCCGGAGGAGCCCTTCATCTGGGCCAGCGGCATCAAGAGCCCCATCTACTGCGACAACCGCCTGATTCTCACCGCCCCGGAGGCCCGGAACACCGTGGAGAACGCCCTGGCGGAGACCATTCGCCAGGAGTACCCGGACTGCGAGGTCCTCATGGGCACCTCCACCGCCGGCATCCCCCACGCCGCCATTGTGGGTCACATTCTGGGCCTGCCCATGGGCTATGTCCGCTCGGGCAACAAGGACCATGGCCGCAACAACCGGATCGAGGGCCGGCTGGAGCCGGGCCAGAAGGTCGTGGTGGTGGAGGACCTGATCTCCACCGGCGGCAGCTGCATCGAGGTGGTGGAGGCCTTGCGGGAGGCCGGCGCCCAGGTGCTGGGCATTGTGAGCATCTACACCTACGGCATGCAGAAGGGGCTGGACCGCCTGGCGGCCGCCAACGTGCGCAACGTGAGCCTCACCAACTTTGACACCACCGTGGAGGTGGCGGCGGAGGAGGGCTACATCCGCCCCGAGGACAAGGAGCGGCTGATCGCTTTCCGCAACAACCCCTCCGACGAGAGCTGGATCCACTGAGAAGAAAGGAAGGAACCCTATGCGCCATTTGATCGATGTAACAGACCTGACGGTCCAGGAGATCGACCAGCTGATTTTGAAGGCTGAGGACATCATCGCCCATCCGGCCAGGTACCAGGATGTGGCGGCCCACAAGCAGCTGGCCACCCTGTTCTTCGAGCCCTCCACCCGCACCCGCCTGAGCTTTGAGTCGGCCATGCTGTCCCTGGGGGGCAGCGTCCTGGGCTTCTCCTCCGCCGCCTCCAGCTCCACCGCCAAGGGGGAAACCGTCACCGACACGGTCCGCACGGTGAGCTGCTATGTGGATATCATCGCCATGCGCCACCCCAAGGAGGGCGCCCCCTTCGCCGCCAGCCGCCGGAGCAGCGTGCCCATCATCAACGCCGGGGACGGCGGGCACAACCACCCCACCCAGACTCTGACGGATCTTCTGACCATCCACCGGGAGCGGGGGAACATCTCCGACTTTACCATCGGCTTCTGCGGGGACCTGAAGTTTGGCCGCACGGTCCACTCCCTGGTCAACGCTCTGTCCCGCTACACGGGGATCCGGTTCCTCTTCATCTCCCCGGAGGAGCTGCGGATGCCGGAGTATATCAAGGAGAACACCCTCCAGCGCAACGGCCTGGGCTATGAGGAGACGGAGAGCCTGGAGGAGGCCATGCCCCAGCTGGACGTGCTCTACATGACCCGGGTGCAGAAGGAGCGGTTCTTCAACGAGGCGGACTACATCCGCCTGAAGGACACCTACGTGCTGGATCCCGCCAAGCTGGAGAGTGCCAAGAAGGACCTGTGCATCCTCCACCCCCTGCCCCGGGTCAACGAGATCCATGTGGCGGTGGACGACGATCCCCGGGCCCGCTACTTTGAGCAGGTCCGCAACGGCAAGTTCATCCGCATGGCCCTCATCATGATGCTCCTGGGCCTGGACGCCTGAGGGGCGCGGCAAGAGAAAGGAAGGCAGCTATGAATATTGACAGCATCCAAAACGGCTACGTGCTGGACCACATCAAGGCCGGCGCCTGCATGGACGTCTACAAGTACCTGAAGCTGGACCAGCTGGACTGCTCGGTGGCCATTATCAAGAACGCCAAGAGCAGCAAGATGGGGAAGAAGGACATCATCAAGATCGACTCCCCCATCGACCTGGACCTGGACGCCCTGGGCTATATCGACCCCAACATCACCGTGGACGTGATCAAGGACGGCCAGCTGGTGGAGAAAAAGCACCTGGCCCTGCCGGAAAAGCTGGTGAACATCATCCACTGCAAGAACCCCCGGTGCATCACCACCGACGAGAAGCAGCTGGACGCCATCTTCCTCCTGTCCGACCGGGCAAAGCGCACCTACCGCTGCGCCTACTGCGACGCGGAGCGCAAGCGCAGCTTTTAGAAAATCATTCCGGGCCGGCCGCGCCGCCGGTATCGGTGGGGCATCCGTTCAACAGAACGGATGCCCCTTTTTTACTTGACAAGGCGGCCTTTACCGTATATATTGTATATATAAAACATATACAGATGGGAGCAAAAACAGGTTTCCAGAAAATTCCCCTTGACAAGCGGAGGATTTTGTACTATTGTACTAAGCATATAATACAAAAAACTGGAGGAAGCGCGGCTCCCGCGCAAAATTCTCTTCAGGACGCAGCAGAGGCATGAGAAGAGAAAAGTTGGGAAAAAAGTTGGGAAATTGTTCTCATATTGTTTACAAATTCCACGCAGTTTTTTCACATTTCTTCTGCGGGACTTTTTTATAATAAGAGCGCTTTGTGTGAAAACCGGGAAAGGGCGGAATACGCGCTTTGCCTGTGGACCGGAAGAAAGGACGGCACAGAAACTACATGGGTAAGGTATTGAAGAAGATCAAAGTGAAGCGGCTGATCGCCTTGGTGGTGGTCGTGGCGCTGGTCGTAGTAGTCTGGCGCTCCTGCGCCGGCGGGCAGACCAACGCGGCGGCCACGGACAGTCAGTACCTCAGCGGCATGGTGGACCGTGGGGATATCACAGCCTCCCTGTCCGGCAGCGGGACCCTGGAGCCCGCGGACTCCTACACGGTGACCACCCTCACCAGCGGCGAGATCCTGTCGGCGGACTTTGAGGAGGGCGACGTGGTGGAAAAGGACCAGGTCCTCTACCAGGTGGACAGCTCCGACGCCTCCTCCGGCGTGGAGCGGGCGCAGCTCTCCCTGAGCCAGGCCCAGCGCTCCTATGAGCGGGCCCTGGAGCAGCAGGAGGACCTGAACGTCAAGGCGAGTACCTCCGGCACGGTGACGGAGCTGCTGGTGGAGGCCGGCGACGACGTGACCGCCGGCCAGACCCTGGCGGAGATCCGCAGCCAGGACACCATGACCGTGGAGATCCCCTTCCTGGCGGATGACGCCGCCGGCATCTCTGTGGGGCAGACCGCCTCGGTGACCCTGGACTCCACCTTTGAAACCCTCAGCGGCACGGTGACCAAGGTCAGCGGCGCGGACCAGGTCCTCACCGGCGGACGGATCGTCCGCATGGTGACCATCCAGGTACATAACCCCGGCGCGGTGACCGAGGGGACCACCGCCACCGCCTCGGTGAACGGCGTGTCCTGCGCCGGCAGCGGTACCCTCGGCTATGAGAATTCCGCCACGGTGACAGCCCCCGCCAGCGGCACGGTGGACCAGGTCTTTGTCAGCGAGGGCGCCCAGGTGGGCCGGGATACCGCCCTCCTCCACATTGACAGCGACACAGTGGAGGATACGGTGGAGAGCGCCTACCGGACTCTCCGGGACGCGGAGATCTCCCTGGAGAACCAGAACGACACCCTGGAGAACTACTCCATCACCTCCCCCATCCAGGGGACGATTGTGGAGAAGAACTACAAGGCCGGGGACACCCTGGAGTCCGGCTCCAACCTCTGCACGATCTACGACCTGTCCTATTTGACCGTCACGCTGAATATTGACGAGCTGGACATCTCCTCCCTGCAGGTGGGACAGCAGGTGACCATCACCGCCGACGCTCTGGAGGGGAAGAGCTTCACCGGCTCCGTGACCAACGTGAGCATCAAGGGCACCACCACCGGCGGCGTCACCTCCTACCCGGTGACGGTGCGGATCGACGAGGGCGAGGGGCTGCTGCCGGGGATGAATGTGGACTGCACCATCGTCACCTCCAGCGCCCAGAACGTCCTGCGGATTCCCGCCGGCGCGGTGGACCGCAGCGGCCGGGTGCTGGTGAAGGGCGCGGACAACGGCGGCGACACCACCCTCCCCGAGGGCTACGGCTACAAGACGGTGGAAGTCGGCATCAGCGACGGGAACTACGCCCAGGTCCTCTCCGGGCTGGAGGAGGGGGACGAGATCCTCTACATCCCCTCGGCTTCCTCTGATGACTTCTTTGGCATGCCCATGATGGGCGGCGTGGTGATGGCGGGGCCGGGAATGTGAGGCGTCCATGGAACCATTGATTGTGTTTGACCATCTGTGCAAATTCTACCAGATGGGCGAGGAAACCGTCCGGGCCGCGGACGAGATCAGCTTTACCATTGAGAAGGGTGAATTTGTGGCCATTGTGGGCAAGTCCGGCTCCGGCAAGTCCACCTGCATGAACATCATCGGGTGCCTGGACGTGCCCACCTCCGGGAAGTACTACCTCCAGGGGGAGGACGTGGGGCAGCTGAGCAAGAACGCCCTGGCGGAAACCCGGAACAAGATGCTGGGCTTTATCTTCCAGCAGTATAACCTGCTGCCCAAGCTCTCGGTGCTGGAGAATGTGGAGGTCCCCCTGATGTATGCCGGCGTTCCCAAGCCGGAGCGGCGGCAGCGGGCGGAGGCGGCCCTGGAGAAGGTGGGGCTGAAGGAGAAAATGAAGAACCGGCCCAACCAGCTCTCCGGCGGCCAGCAGCAGCGGGTGTCCATCGCCCGGGCCCTGGCGGGAAATCCCCAGGTGATCCTGGCCGACGAGCCTACCGGCGCCCTGGACAGCAGGACCAGCCGGGAGGTGCTGGGGATGCTCCAGCAGCTCCACCAGGAGGGGCGCACGGTGGTGCTCATCACCCACGACAATTCCATCGCCATCACCGCCCCCCGGATTATCCGCCTGGAGGACGGCAAGGTGATCTACGACGGCCCCGCCAAGGGCAAGGGCGCCCTGGTGACCCACGATGAAGGGGAGGAGGTGGCCGCCCAGTGAAACTGTCGGAATCCTTTTCCCTGGCCATAAGAAACATCCTCTCCAACAAGATGCGGACCCTGCTGACCATGCTGGGGATCATCATCGGCATTGCCGCGGTGATGGTGATCGTGGGCCTTGGCAACGGTATGCAGAACTATATGACGGAGACCTTCCAGTCCATGGGCACCAATACGCTGACGGTGACTCTCTACGGCCGGGGGACCTCCCGGAATGTGGATGAGGACGACATGTACGAGATCGTGTCGGAAAACAGCCAGTATCTCAGCAAGGTTTCCCCAACGGTGACCGTCCAGGGCGTGAAGGTGGGAACAGAGGACCTGAACTACACCTCTGTGACCGGCGTCAGCGAGGACTACTTCAACATGCGGGGATACACCATCTCAAAGGGCCGGGGGCTCCAGTACCTGGATGTCCGCGACCGGATGTCTGTCTGCGTGGTGGGGGAATATATCAACCAGACTTACTACAGCGGCGACGCTGTGGGGCAGACCATCCGCCTGGGCGGACGCAACTACCAGATCGTGGGCGTCATGGCCCAGGAGGGGGACACCCTGGAGGAGGCGGGCACGGACGACTGTGCCTTTGTCCCCTACAGCACCGCCGCCCGCGCCTCCGGCGGAGCGATCAACAGCTATCTCGTCACCCTGACCAGCGAGGATGTGGCCTCCGCGGGCAAAACGGCCCTGGAGAACGCCCTGACCGAGGCCTACGGATCTGACAGCGTCTTCTATGTCATGAGCATGACGGAGATCCTGGGCGCCATGAACAGCATGATCAATGTGATGATCACCATTCTGGCGGCCATTGCCGCCATCTCCCTGGTGGTGGGCGGCATCGGCATTATGAACATCATGCTGGTCAGCGTCACCGAGCGGACCCGGGAGATCGGCATCCGCAAGGCCCTGGGGGCCAAGGAGCGGACCATTATGGCGCAGTTCGTCATGGAGGCGGCAGTGACCAGCGCCATCGGCGGGTTTATCGGCATCGCCGTGGGCTACATTCTCTCTTCTGTGGCCTCGGTGCTGATTGCCACCTTGATGCAGGTGTCCATGTCCGTGACGCCGTCCCCGGCGTCCATCGCCATGGCCTTCGGCGTGTCGGCGGCCATCGGCGTCCTGTTCGGCTATCTGCCGGCGAAAAAGGCCGCGCGGCTCAATCCCATTGACGCATTGCGGTATGAGTAAGGAGGAAGGAACGTTGAAGCGATTATTATCGATTGCGCTGGCCCTGTGCCTGGTCCTGGGGGCTCTGCCCCTCAGCGCCATGGCGGCGGACAGCGCCACAGTGGAATCCACCATCCGGGCCATGGGCATCATGACCGGACACGACAACGGCGACATGGATCTGGACGGCTATGTCACCCGCTCCCAGTTTGCCAAGATGATGGTGATGGCGTCCAACTATCGGGACACGGTGGGGGAGGACAGCAACATGTCCCTCTTCACCGACGTGCGCAGCACCCACTGGGCGGCGGAGTATGTCCGCATCGCGGTGGAGCAGGGCTGGGTCCAGGGCTACAGCGACGGCACCTTCCGGCCGGACCAGACCATCACCGCCGAGGAGGCCTGCACGGCTCTCCTGCGGATGCTGGGCTATGAGAACACGGACCTGGCGGGGACCTATCCCAACGCCCAGATCTCCAAGGCCCGGTCCCTGGGGCTGGACGAGGGGATCACCATGACCCGGGGCCAGGACCTGACCCGGCGGGACGTGATGTACATCTTCTACAACCTGATGACGGCGGAAACCAAGGCCGGCTCCGTCTACGCCACCACCATCGGCTACAGCCTCACCGCCTCCGGGGAGCTGGATTACAACGCGGTGGTGCGGGAGAACCTGGAGGGCCCCTACACCCTGGGACCGGGGGAGAGCATCCCCCACACCGGCACCTCGGTGTACCGGGACGGGGCGGTATCCTCCCTCTCGGCGCTGAACACCTATGACATCTGGTATTACAGCAGCAACCTGAACACCGTCTACGCCTACAGCACCCGGGTGACCGGCACCTATACCGCCGCTTCCCCCAGCCAGGTGTCCCCCACCTCTGTGACCGTGGCGGGCGGCACCTACACCCTGGGCACCGCCGCGGCAGTGCAGAAGATGTCCACCATGGGGAGCTTTACCTACGGCGACCAGGTGACCCTCCTTTTGGGCATGGACGGCACGGTGGCGGATGTGATCTCCGCCGTGGAGAGCGAGCAGGTGGTCTACGGCGTGGTCACCGGGACGGGCAGCGAGAGCTATCCCACCGGCGGCGGCCAGGTCAGCGCCTCCCGGACGGTGAGCGTGGCCTGCACGGACGGGGTGGTCCGGCAGTACAGCGTGTCCTCCGGCAGCTATGACCCGGGAGATCTGGTGTCCGTCAGCTACAGCGGCAGCCAGAGCGGCGTCCGCCGCCTGAGCGGCCAGAGCACCTCCGGCACCGTGAACCGGGACGGCACCAAGCTGGGGAACATGACCCTGGCGGACAACGTGGAGATCCTGGACACGGACGGGAGCGGCAACTACTGCGTGGTCTACCCCCAGCGCCTGGCGGGGACAACTCTCCGGAGCGGCGATGTGCGCTACTACGCCACCAATGAGGATGGGGAGATCACTCACCTGATTCTGGAGGACGCCACCGGGGACCTGGGCACCTACGCGCTGCTGACCGAGGTGTCCGAGAGCAGCGCCATGGAGAACATGTACGGCACCTACCAGTGGATCGCGAACGGCACCCAGGGCCAGGCCACCGTGCAGCGGAAGAACTTCGGCGCAAAGACCGGCGGCGCCCGGATCCTCTATGAGGATGGGGCCGTGTCCAGCATCCGGAACCTCCAGTCGGTGACCCTGACGGGGCTGACCGCCTCCACGGCCACCACCCGGGACGGCAGCTATGACGTGTGGGAGCAGGTGCAGGTCTACATCCGGGACGGCAGTACCTATTCCCTGGTGAACGTGGCCACTGTGTCCGATCTGGACCAGTACCGGCTCACCGGCTGGTACGACAGCCTGGGCTGCAGCGCCGGCGGCATGATCCGCATCATTGTAGCCACGGAGAAATAAAGAGAAAGAGCCCTCGCCATGCTTGGCGAGGGCTCTTTTGGTGTTGCGGGAAGCGGCAGGCCGCCCCGGGCGGCTATTCCTCCTCCGGCGGCGCCGCGAGCAGCTCCGGGATCCGGCTCTCCCCGTAGATAGAAACGCCGTGGGCCTTGAGCAGCTCCGCCGCCACGCCGTCCCCCGGGACGGTGCGGCCGGTAAAGGTGCCGTCATAGACGGCGCCGCAGCCGCAGGAGGGGCTCCGCTCCTTCAAAACGGCCAGGGCCGCGCCCCGCCTGCGGACGATCTCCAGGGTCTTTTCCGCGCCCAGGCGAAAGGGGGTGGTCACATCCTCGCCGGAGCGGGACAGGACCCGATCCCCTACCCGCTCCGAGGGCTCGTGGGGGATCTTCAGACCGCCGAAAGTTTCCGGACAGACGGGGATCAGCTCGTAGCGCTCCCGGAGGGCCTCCGCCAGAGGAGTGTAGTTGTTGCCGCCGTTGTACTTGCAGTTGCGCCCCAGAAGGCAGGCGCTGATCAGCAGGGGCGGCTTCAAAGGGGCAGCTCCTTCCCGTCCAGGGCGGCATAGACCATGGTGTCGCCCTGGTAGCACATCTTCAGGGAGAAGAAGGGCCGGTCCTCCGCCAGAAGCTGGAAGAACAGCTTGTCCCCCTCCCAGATGGGGAGATTTGGCACCTGATCCTTGGGCACCCACTCCAGGTCCCCCTCGTCGCACTCCCGCATCTCCCCGGTCCAGCCGGCGGCGGTGAAGAGGTGGATGTACTCCGTGGGCCAGCCCTCCGCCACAAAGGTGATGATCCCCCGGTAGCGGTAGTCGGTAAGGGTGAAGCCGGTCTCCTCCTCCACCTCCCGCAGGAGGCACTCCTCCGGGCTCTCGCCGTCCTCGAATTTGCCGCCTACGCCGATCCACTTGTCGTGATTCACGTCGTTTTGTTTCTTGACCCGGTGGAGCATGAGATATTCTCCCCGGTCGCTCTCCAGATAGCAAAGGGTGCAGTTGATCATATGGTTCACCTCCCGACCATTGTACCGGAAGAGGAGGGAAAAGTAAAGACGCTGTACAGGGAATCCAAACTGTGCTATACTGGCGGCAGGAGAAAGAGAGGGGGGAGCGGATGGTCAGCGGAGGAACGGTCACCCTGGATCTCCACGGCATGACCTGCGCCCAGGCCCAGGTAGCCATCGACGCCGCCCTCCGCCGGGCCGGACGGGGCGTCTACCGGATCGAGGTGATCCACGGCTACCACCGGGGTTCCGCCCTGCGGGACATGGTGCGGCGGACCTATGCCGCCCACCCCAGGGTCAAGCGCCTGGAGATGGGGATGAACCTGGGGGCCACGGAGCTGGTGCTCCGGGAGTACTGAGGAGGAAGAGAGATGAGGAGAAAACTCACCATGCAGAGGCTGCTGCGGACCACGGCGGTGCTGATCTTTGCCATCGGCGCCGGCGTGGGCTGGGATTTGGGGGACAAGCAGATCATCGACACGGACTTTATCTTCCGAAACTTTGATATCTGGCTGGCCCTGCTCAGCTGGTTTGTCGCCTTTGCCGCGGGGCTGCTCTTCCTGGCCGCGGCGCGGATTCTGGACTTATTGGAGAACGGGAAACAGTAAAAGGAGAGATTTTGATGGTTGTTCTATGCTATCCTAAGTGCACCACCTGCCAGAAGGCCATCCGGTGGCTGGAGGGGCGGGGGATCGCCTACACCTACCGGGACATCAAGGAGGAGCATCCCACCTATGAGGAGCTGAAGGAGTGGTACGGGCGCAGCGGCCTGCCCCTGAAGCGGTTTTTCAACACCAGCGGCCTCCAGTACAAGGCCCTGGGGCTGAAGGACAAGCTGCCCGGCATGAGCGAGGAGGAGCAGCTGCGGCTGCTGGCTGCCGACGGGATGCTGGTCAAGCGCCCCCTGCTGGTGGCGGAGAGGGGCGTGTTCCCCGGCTTCCGGGAGGCGGAGTGGGAGAAGATCCTGGGCTGACAGAAAAAGAAAAGGAGAGGGCGCACCGCTAAACGGCGCGCCCTCTCCCTTTCAGCGTGTGGAGGGACTTCCTACAGGAGGAAAAAGCGGCACAGCGCATCCAATCGGATGCCCCGCAAAGCCTTGCCGGGCGGCGGCTCCGGGGGTCAGTAGGTCAGCAGCTGGGTTTCCGGGGAGAGGGGCCCCTCCGCCTCTGTCAGGGCGTAGGGCTGGGATTCCCCGTCCAGGGTGATGAGCAGGGGGCCCAGGGGATCGTCGCCGGTATACTGGGCCAAGATCAGGTAGGCCGGGGGACAGTGGCTGTCGGACACCAGGGCCACCTCCATCCGCTTGTCACCGCCGAAAAGGCCGCCCTCCTGGAACTGGGTGAAGCTCTGGAGGGCCTCCACGCCGCCCAGATAGATCCAGTAGGAGGCGGAGGTCTGGCCGTCCCCGGTTTCCTCTGTGCTGGAGAGGACGAAGATGCCCTCCTGGCCCTGAAGACCGCCGGTCCAGGCGCCCAGGGCGCTGTCCGGGTCCACCTCCTCCAGGGACACGGAGGAGATGCCGCCGGTGGAGGTGGAGCCACTGTGGGAGAACGTTGTGAAGCTCAGAAGGGCGAGAAGGACCAGGAGGAGAGGGAGGGCGATGGCGGCGGCGATGAGCCACTTGAGCCCCCGATCCCGCCGGGCGACGGGGGGCGTATAAGCGGCGGCGTCCTCCCGGATGGGCTCCCCGCAGCCGGGGCAGACGGTCCAGCCCGCCTCCAGGGGGAAGCCGCAGCGGACACAGCGGTTTTTCAGCGCCGCGCCGCACCGGGGGCAGAGGGCGAAGCTCTCCCGCACCGGGCCGCCGCACTGGGGGCAGTGGAGATTGGGGTGGTCGGAGCGGCAGAGAAGGTAGAGGATCAGCCCCACAAAGGCCGGCAGGAGCACCGCCGCCAGGGTCCAGAGAGGGGCGTTCATCTCCCGGTCCCGGGCGTCCCGGTAGACATAGATTCCGATCCAGATGGGGATGGCCAGCAGCAGGCCGATCCAGACAAGGGCGAAGACGGTGAGGTTCATGTGAGGAACAGCTCCTTTCGCTTGTAGTAGAGGAGGACTCCGCCTGCGCCGCAGGAGAGCAGGGCCAGTCCGGCGCTGGAGAGGAAGACCAGGGCCAGCCGGGGAACCAGGGGCAGCAGCCACAGTCCCACCAGCGCGCCGGCCAGGATGGAGGCCACGGCCGCGGCATAGAGCAGCAGGGCCTGCCGCCGGGCCCGGCGGCGCTCCAGCTCCCGGCGGAGCATGGACGCGGTGAGCCGGGGGGGCGTATGGGCGTCAAAATGGTAGGGCGTCGTCACGGCGGAGCACCTCCTTCAGTTGATTTCTGGCCCGGCTCAGCCGGGATTTGACCGTCCCCTTCGGGACACCCAGGGCCCGGGCGGTCTGCCGCAGGTCCAGCTGGTGGAAGTAGAAGAGGATCACCGCCTGGCGGAGCTTCTCCGGCAGGCCGTCCACCGCCTGGCGCACGTAGGACAGGTCCTCCGCCTCCGGGGCGGGCGTCTGGCTCAGGAGGAGGTCCTTCTCCTCCGTGGAGGCGAAGGGGTCGGCCACCGGGCTCCGCTTCCGCCGGCGGAGCAGATCCCGGTAGCGGTTCAGGCAGATCCGGGTGAGCCAGGGCTCAAAGGGCTGGGCCGGGTCGTACCGGTGGAGGTGGGCCAGGGCCCGGAGCCAGGTGTCCTGGTAGAGGTCCTCCGCATCGGTGACGCTGCGGCACAGGTGCAGGCACAGGCCGTACAGCCGCCGGCCGTACCGGGCGATATAGGAATCCAGCACCCGCTTCCACCTCCTCTCCGGTGCTTTCACTCTCTGATACGACGCCGCCCGGGGATTGGTTCCCTGGGCGGGAGAAAAATTTTTGCTTTTTGATAGAAAATCCGTTATACTGGTAAAAACCATACGGGGGAGGGAGCGGAATGGAGCTGCACCGGCTGCTGGGAATCAAGCGGGGGGTCACGGCCGTCATCGGGGCCGGGGGCAAGACCACCCTGCTCTATACCCTGGGGCGGGAGCTGGCGGAGGGACACACCGTCCTGCTGTGCACAACCACCAAGATCTTTCCCTTCCCGGACCTGCCCTGCGCCCGCACGGCGGCGGAGCTGGACGCTCTGCGCCGGTCCCACCGCCTGCTGTGCGCCGGGACGGAGATCCCCGGCACCGGCAAGCTCACCGCCCCGGAAACGCCTATGGCGGCCCTGGCGGAGCGGTTCGACTATGTACTGGTGGAGGCCGACGGCGCCGCCCGCCGCCCCCTGAAGGCCCACGCCCCCCATGAGCCGGTGGTGCCGGCCCAGGCGGGCCGGGTGGTCCTGGTGGCCGGGGGAAGCGGCCTGGGAAGGCCGGTCCGGGAGGCGGTCCACCGACCGGAGATCTTCTGCCATCTCACCGGCTGCGCGCCGGAGGAGCCGGTGACAGCGGCGGCCCTGGGGGAGGCCATCCGCCGGGAGGGCCTGGGGGACTGCCTGCTGCTCAACCAGGCGGAGGAGGAAGCGGTACAGAGGAGCGCCCGGCAGCTG
Organism: uncultured Oscillospiraceae bacterium; assembly: GCA_904420435.1. Lineage (GTDB taxonomy): Bacteria > Bacillota > Clostridia > Oscillospirales > Oscillospiraceae > CAJFPI01. The sequence goes on along the minus strand of CAJFVK010000004.1, from coordinate 23,445 downwards.
GCAGACCTGCTGGAGATGCCGGTCTTTGCCGGGGCGCTGGAGAGAGGAGCGTGGTGGAGATGCTGACAGTGATCCGGGGGGCCGGGGATATCGCCTCCGGGATCGCCCTGCGGCTTTGGCGAAGCGGCATTCGAGTGGTTTTGTGCGAGGTGGAGCGGCCTACGGCCATCCGGCGGACGGTGGCCTTCTCCGAGTGCGTGGCCAGGGGGGAGACCCGGGTGGAGGACGTGACCGCCCGGCGGGCGGCGGGGCCGGCGGAGGCCCTGGCCCTCCTGAGGGAGGGGGTGATCCCCGTGCTGGTGGACCCGGAGGGGGACTGCATCCCTGTTCTGAAGCCCGACGCGGTGGTGGACGCGATCCTGGCCAAGCGGAACCTGGGCACCACCATGGACATGGCCCCGGCGGTGGTGGGGGTGGGGCCCGGCTTTACCGCCGGGGCGGACTGCCACGCGGTGGTGGAGACCATGCGGGGCCACACCCTGGGCCGGGTCTACTACACCGGCAGCGCCCTGCCCAACACCGCGGTGCCCGGCCTCATCGGCGGCTTCGCTGGGGAGCGGGTGCTCCGGGCTCCGGCGGACGGGGTATTTCACCAGCTTTTGGACATCGGCGCCCAGGTGGAGGCCGGCCAGGCGGCGGGGGAGGTGGACGGCGTCCCCATGGTCTGCCAGATCGGCGGCGTCCTCCGGGGGATCCTGCCGGAGGGGACCCCGGTCCGGAGGGGCATGAAGGCCGGGGATGTGGACCCCCGGTGCGAGGCCGCCAACTGCTACACCGCCAGCGACAAGGCTCTGGCGGTGGGCGGCGGCGTGCTGGAGGCGGTTCTGCGCCTGACGGGGGCGCTGGGATGATCCGGGCCGCGGCGGGGAGCCGGGAGCCCTGGATGCCCCTCCTTCTCCTGGGGGATGAGCAGGAGGAGATGGTCCGCCGGTACCTGGACCGGGGCGTCCTCTACGTGATGGAGGAGGCCGGGGAGAGCACGGCGGTGTGCCTGGTGACGGAGGAGGGGCCGGGGGTGTACGAGATCAAAAACCTGGCTGTGGCGCCGGGCTTTCGCCGGCAGGGCCGGGGGCGGGCCATGGTGGAGCACGCCTGCGCCGCCTGTCCGGGAGGCGTGATGCTGGTGGGCACCGGGGAGACGCCCTCCACCCTCCGGTTCTACCGGTCCTGCGGCTTTGTCCCCTCCCACCGGGTGGAGAACTTCTTTACCGACCACTACGACCACCCCATTGTGGAGGAGGGGGTGGTCTTGCGGGACATGGTCTATCTGAAGCGGACGCTGAAAGGGGAGGAATCCTGATGGCTGAAAATGAAGTGAAGCTGACGAAGCTGGCCAAGTGCGCCGGGTGCGGCGCCAAGGTGGGGGCCGGGGTGCTGGCCCAGCTGCTGGAGGACATCCGGGTCCACCGGGATCCCAACCTGCTGGTGGGGTTCGACAAGAGCGACGACGCGTCGGTATACCGGATCAGCGACGAGCTGGCCCTGGTGCAGACGGTGGACTTCTTCCCGCCCATTGCCGACGATCCTTACCTCTTCGGCCAGATCGCCGCCACCAACGCCCTCTCCGACGTGTACGCCATGGGGGGAGAGCCCAAGCTGTGCCTCAATATTATGGCCGTGCCGGAATCCATGCCCAGGGAGGCGGTCCACCAGATCCTCCGGGGGGGCTACGACAAGGTCTACGAGGCGGGGGCCCTCATCACCGGGGGCCACAGCATCTTCGATGAGGAGCCCAAGTACGGCCTGGCGGTCACGGGCTTCGTCCGGCCGGACCGGGTGCTGACCAACGCCGGGGCCCAGCCCGGGGACGTGCTGCTGCTGACCAAGCCCCTGGGGATCGGCGTGCTGACCACCGCCCACAAGGGGGGGCTGGCGTCCCCGGCGGCCATGGACCGGACCTACGGCCTGATGACCACCCTGAACAAGGCCGCCCGGGACTGCATGGCGGACTTCCGGGTCCACGCCTGCACGGATGTGACGGGCTTCGGCTTCCTGGGCCACCTGACGGAGATGATGGAGGGCAGCGGTACCGCCGCCCTGGTGGATACCGCCGGCGTGGATCTGATCCCGGAGGCCCTGGAGCTGGCGGAGATGGGGATTCTGCCGGAGGGGATGTACCGGAACCGGTCCTTCGCCCAGGACCGGGTAGACCCGGGGGTAGTCCCCCTGGCGGTCCAGGACCTGCTCTACGACCCCCAGACCGCCGGGGGACTGCTCATCAGCGTCCACCCGGAGGACGCCCAGGCCCTCTTCGACCGGCTGCGGACGGCGGTACCCTCCGCCCAGCGGGTGGGGACGGTAACCGGGTGGAGCGGCGGGCCGCGGATCACCCTGCGATAGGGGCAAAAAGAAAACAAAGGGGAATTTTTCGACAGAAAATTCCCCTTTGTTTTTGCTATACAGGAAAATGACAGGTTACAGCTTGCTTTTCAGCACCACCCGGGCCTTCTTGTAGTAGTACCGGGCCTTGGCCAGCTTCTGGGCCTTCTCGTAGAGCTTGGAGATCTCCTGGCGGTGGGCGGCGGGGTCCTTCTCCCACTGCTCCACCTTCTTCCGGGTGGACTTGAACTGGAGCAGGTAGATCATCTCATACCACATCTGGCTGTCGGTGCTGTTCTCCCGGTACCAGTAGGCGCCGAACTGCTCCTCCATGGGGGCGTACATGATCTGGTCCATCTCCTGGGCGGTGAGGTAGCCCTGCTCAATGGCCATGGGGACGATGTCCGTGCCGGGGAGGAAGTTGAGCCCGTGAAGCTGCAGCTCAAAGGGGCCATGCATCTTCTTGACCAGCCAGTAGGTCTCCTGGAGGGTTTCCAGGGTTTCAAAGGGATGGCGGAGCATGAAGTCGTAGCTGGCCCAGAACACGCCGGAGTCGTGGATGATCCGGGTGGCCTCGATGATGTCCTCATTGCTCTCGTAGCGGTGGAACACGTCCTTCCGGATGTGGGGAGAGCCGGACTGGATGCCCATGATGACCTCTGTCAGCCCCACCTTTTTCAGCTTCCGCAGCACCTCCTCGTCCACCATCTTGGGGTGGGACCAGATGGTGAAGGGCAGGTCGATGTGCTTTTTGTACTCCACCACGAACTCGTCCACCCAGCCGGGCAGGTTCGGGAAGATCTCGTCGTAGAAGTGGACGAACACCAGCTTCTTGCAGACCTTCTTGGCGATGATCAGCTCGTCGATGATGCTCTTAACCGACCGGGTGCGCACGTGCTTGACCCCCTGGGGGTAGAGCCGGGCCAGGTTGACGCAGCAGCAGTAGGAGCAGGTGAAGGGGCAGCCCCGGGAGGCGATGACCTCGTAGCTCAGAGTCCCCAGCTGGGGGTCCCCCTCCACCAGCTTGTCGTGCTCGATGAAGCAGGACTGCTTGCTGTTGATGGTGGGCAGGCCGTAGTTGTCGATGTTGTTCTCCATGCCGCCGATGGGGTTGATCACCGGCTCCCCCTGCTCCAGGTAGCACAGGGAGGGAATGGACCGGTAGTCCCCACCGGACACGATGGCGTCCGCCAGGGCGCAGAGGGGGTGCTCGCCGTCGGTGCGGATGACGAAGTCCTTCCCAGCCCGGCGGAGGAACCGCTGGGGGAACATGGTGGCAAAGGCGCCGCCGTAGGCCACCGGCAGGTCGAAATTCCGGTTGATGGCGCCGATCACCAGCTCCACCGTGTCCAGATACATGGAGCTCATCACCGAAAGGCCGATGAGCGCCGGGTCCGCCCGGCGGATCCGGTCCGTCAGCAGCTTCAGCTCGGTTTCCGTCGTCTTGGAGGGGTGGACGCTGTTGAAGGTTTTATAGAAGATGATCTGCACGTTGTATCCGGCCTTCTCTAGGGCAGTTTCCAGGTAGCGCACCCCCAGGGCCTTGGTGTTGTAAAAAGCCACCAGAACCACGGTGGGACGGCTGTTTTCCGCAGGCATAGCGCAACTCCTTTATCCTTTTTGATGTTTGTATCATCATAATCCCTCGGCGGGGGAATGTCAATTGTATCGAAAGAATTAAAGGATACCGGTTGTCCTTTGGGAAAAATTATGGTATGATACAGGTGAGAATGCACAGAAAGTGAGGCGAGATGGATGGATAATCCCTACAAGTATTCCAAAAAGCTGGAACGGCGGACCGCATCACTCTATGTACAGAATACCGGATGTCAGCAGTGTAGGGCCGGGGACGGCTGGGGTCCCGGCATCCGGGACCACTTCCTGCTCCACACCATCCTGTCCGGCCGCGGCACCTGCATCATCGACAGCAGAAAGTATGCCCTGGAATCCGGCGACAGCTTTCTGGTCTATCCGGACACCACGGTGCACTACTATGCCGACAGCCAGGAGCCCTGGGAGTACATATGGGTGGGGTTCAACGGCATGGACGCGGAGCGCTACGTGGACATGACGGACTTCTCAAAGAAGAACCCGGTGCTCCGGGGCAGGCACAGCGAGGCCCTGGCCAGCCTGCTCCGGGAGATCTACCAGGCCTATGGAACGGCCTTGTGGGAGACCATGGCCATGACCGGGAAGCTCTACCTGCTGCTGTCCTACCTGACGGAGCACGCCGACAGGCGGGTGCAGAAGCGGGACGCGGTAGACTGCGCCGAGGCGGCGGCGGACTATATCATCAACCACTATGCGGAGCCGGTGACTGTGGAGGCCCTGGCGGACCACCTCTCCGTCAGCCACAGCAGCCTCTACCGGAAATTTGTCCAGCGCTACCAGATCTCCCCTAAGCGCTTCCTCCTGGAGTACCGGATCGACCGGGCCAGCACCCTGCTGGCCACCACCAACCACTCCGTGCAGGAGATCTCCAACTCCGTGGGCTTCGACGATCCCTTCTACTTCTCCCGGGTGTTCAAGGAGATCCAGGGCATGTCCCCCCGGCGGTACGCCGCTGTGCGGCAGGCGGCCGCCCGGTCCGAGGAGGAGCGACGGGAGGAGAACCTGCTGACGGAGGAGGAAATGAAAAGTAATTCCATTTCTTAAAAAAGTGTGAAGAATCAAAATGGCGCTGTGGGACTTTTTGCAGGATTTTGTCGGTCGGGATATTTTACAAAAAAGCTTGATAAAATAATAACGCAAATATCTTAGATGCACAAAACCGCTGCTTTGAATTTGTATATTTTAGACAATTTGCAAATATCGATTCGTCCGAATTTCCATAAATTGTCCATACAGATGACGAAAAAGTCCATGTTATCATATGCGAAGGTACAGTATAATAGGACTTGCCGGATCGTGGAAGATTCCGGCAGGGCGTACGCCCTTTTTCCGTCCCGCTGACGGGACGGAAAAGATATTTTAAGGAGGAACGACAGATGAAAAAAGGATTGGCTCTTGTTCTCGCGCTGGTGATGGCGCTGAGCCTGGTTGCCTGCGGAAGCGGCAACAACGGCGGCGGGAACAACAACGGCGGCAACGGCGGTAACGGCGGAAACAATGGCGGCGACGGCGGCAGCGCCGGCGGCGACGGCATGAACATCTCCGTGCTGTACTACAACTACTCCGACGCCTTCATCAGCAATGTGCGCAACGAGATGGACGCCAAGTGGGCTGAGATGGGCATCACCGCCAACAACCAGGACGGTCAGACCAACGCTGGCACCCAGCTGGATCAGGTGAACACCGCCATCGCCAACGGGGCCCAGGCTCTGGTGGTGAACGCGGTGGAGGCCTCCGCCGACGAGACCACCCAGGCCATCGTGGACGCGGCCAAGAACGCCAACATCCCCGTGATCTTCTTCAACCGCGAGGTTTCCGACGATGTGGTCAACAGCTATGAGCTGGCCGCCTTCGTGGGTACCGATCCCGCCGAGGCCGGCCACATGCAGGGCGAGCTGATCGGCAACTATCTGGTGGAGAACTATGACGCTGTGGACCTGAACGGCGACGGCGTGATCTCCTACGTGATGTTCAAGGGCCAGGAGAACAACCCCGAGGCCGAGATGCGCACCCAGTATTCCGTGGAGGATGCCAACGCCATCCTGACGGAGAACGGCCATCCCGAGCTGTCCTACTATGACAGCTCCGCTGCCACCCAGTACCTGGTGGATCCCAACGGCTCCTGGTCCTCCGCCGCTGCCCAGGACTACATGACCACCGTTCTCTCCGCTTATTCTGAGGCCAACGGCAACATGGTGGAGCTGGTCATCGCCAACAACGACGACATGGGCCTGGGCGCCATCACCGCCCTCCAGACCGCCGGCTACAACAACGGCGAGGGCAGCACCGTCATCCCCGTGTTCACCGTTGACGGCCTGCAGGGCATCGTGGACGCCATCAACGCCGGCAACGCCACCGGCGCCGTGGGCCAGTCCGCCACCGGCCTGGCCGAGGCTGTGGCCACCCTCCTGCAGAACTACCAGGAGACCGGCGACCTCATGAGCAACACCGAGGGTATGATTGTGGATGAGGCCTGCGCCAAGATCCGTGTTCCCTACACCACTGTCAGCTAACTGCGGCATTCCCTTGCGCGAGAGCGTTTCGTGATTTGCGGGGCTGCCCGTGGGGGCATCCGCCTCCACCGGGCGGCCCCGTGCCCGTTTATCGCGGAGCCACCGCTTGAGCCGTGGATCAAGCAGCCGCGGGTGAAGCGGTGGTTTCACAAGGAGAGAGGAGGAATCATATGGAGCAGCCAGCACTGCTGGAGATGCGGGGCATCACCAAGGAGTTTCCCGGCGTCAAGGCCCTGGACGGCGTCAGCCTGACGGTCCGGGCCGGAACGGTCCACGCCCTGATGGGGGAGAACGGCGCCGGCAAGTCCACCCTGATGAAGTGCCTGTTCGGCATCTACGCCAAGGACGGCGGCACCATCACCCTGGACGGGAAGGAAGTCAATTTCAGAAGCGCCAAGGAGGCCCTGGAGAACGGGGTGGCCATGGTGCATCAGGAGCTCAACCAGGCCCTGACCCGCAGCGTCCAGGACAATCTTTGGCTGGGGCGCTACCCCAAGGTGGGGGGCATCATGGTCAGCGAGGGGATCATGGCCAGGCGCACCAAGGAGATCTTTGAGCAGCTGGAGGTCACGGTGAACCCCAAGGCCATCATGTCCACCCTGCCCGTTTCCCAGCGGCAGATGGTGGAGATCGCCAAGGCCGTCAGCTATGACGCGAAGATTGTGGTGTTCGACGAGCCCACCTCGTCCCTGACAGAGGCGGAGGTGGAGCACCTCTTCCGCATCATCAACATGCTGCGGGACAAGGGCTGCGGCATCATCTACATCAGCCACAAGATGGACGAGATCCTGCGCATCAGCGACGAGGTCACCATCATGCGGGACGGCACCTGGGTGGCCACCCGGCCGGCCAAGGAGCTGACCATGGAGGAGATCATCCGCCTGATGGTGGGCCGGGAGCTGACCAACCGCTTCCCGCCCAAGACCAATAAGCCCGGCGAGGTGATCTTGGATGTGGAGCACATCTCCGGCAAGTACACCCGGCTGAAGGACGCGTCCTTCCAGCTGCGCCAGGGGGAGGTGCTGGGCATCGCCGGCCTGGACGGCTCCGGGCGCACGGAGGTGCTGGAGAACCTCTTTGGCGCCATGACCCGGGGCGGCGGTCATATCCGCCTCCACGGCAGGGAGATCCACAACCGCAACCCCAAGGAGTCCATCAAAAACGGCTTTGCCCTGCTCACCGAGGAGCGCCGGGCCACCGGCATCTTCGGCATCCGGGATATCAAGGAGAACACGGTGATCTCCAGCCTGAAGGACTATCTGCTGGGCCACGTGTGCCTGAGCGACAAAAGGATGCGGGAGAAGACCGACTGGGCCATCCAGGCCATGCGGATCAAGACCCCCGACCAGAAGACCCAGATCCGCACCCTGTCCGGCGGCAACCAGCAGAAGGTCATCATCGGCCGGTGGCTGCTGACCAACCCGGAGGTCCTGCTGCTGGATGAGCCCACCCGCGGCATCGACGTGGGCGCGAAGTACGAGATCTATCAGCTGATTATCGACCTGGCCAAGCAGGGCAAGGGCGTGATCATGGTTTCCTCCGAGATGCCGGAGCTGCTGGGCGTGTGCGACCGGATTCTGGTCATGTCCGGTGGCCAGCTGGCCGGCGAGGTGGACGCCACCCATACCAGCCAGGAGGAGATCCTGACCCTGGCTGCCAAATACGTGTAAGGGGGAAGAGATACAATGAGTCAAGAGTCTAAAGAACTGGCCGCGAAGGCCCAGAAGTTCAGCGCCAAGCGGCTGGGCGACATGGTGATGAACAACATGCTGATCATCATCATGGTGGTAGCCGCCGTGGGTATCGCCATCTACAAGCCCGGCTTTGTGTCGCCCAGTTCCCTGGTCAACATCCTCTCCCTGACGGCGGCCTACCTGCCCGCCGCCCTGGGCATCGCCGGGTGCATCGTCCTCACCGGTACGGACCTGAGCGCCGGCCGCTGCGTGGGCCTCACGGCCTGCGTCTCCGCCTCCCTGCTCCAGAGCGTGGAGGCCAGCAACAAGATGTGGCCGGGCATCGGCACCCTGCCGGTTCCGGTGGTGATCCTCGTTGCCATGGGGATCGGCGCCCTGGTGGGCGCGTTCAACGGGTTCTTTGTGGGCAAGTTCAAGCTGCACCCCTTCATCGTCACCCTGGGCACCCAGCTGATTTTGTACACCCTGCTGCTGCTCTATGTCCAGATGGGCAACAACGGCGGCAACACCATCGGCAACCTGGCGGAGAGCTACACCAGCTTTGTCCGGGATCCCCTGTTTAGCATTCCTGCCGCCAACGGTGCCTCCATCCCGGTTCCCCGCTACGTGCTCTACTCCATCATCCTGGCGGTCCTCATGTGGTTCATCTGGAACAAGACCACCTTCGGCAAGAACATGTTCGCCCTGGGCTCCAACGAGGAGGCCGCCCGGGTGTCCGGCGTCAACGTGCTGCTGACCACCATCCTGGTCTTCGCCCTGGCCGGCGCCATGTACGGCTGGACCGGCTTCATTGAGGGCGCCCGCGTGGCGGCCAATAACGCCAACACGGGCCTCAACTACGAGCTGGACGCCATCGCGGCCTGCGTCATCGGCGGCGTCAGCTTCGTGGGCGGCATCGGCAAGATCAGCGGCATCGTCATCGGCGTCATCATGCTGCGGCTGATCTTCGTGGGACTGACGTTCACCGGCGTGGACACCAACTACCAGTACCTGATCAAGGGCGGCATCATCCTTTTTGCCTGCGCCCTGGATATGCGCAAGTACCTGGTGAAGAAGTAATCTCTGCGGTTCCGGCGGCGGAGGCCGCCATCATGAGAGGGAAGATTGTTTCGAAAAACGCTCCGGCGCCCGCCGGGGCGTTTTTCACAGGGATGCCGGGACAAAGCTCCAGCAAGATGAGCAAAAAATCTATGTTTTCCCGGCAAATCGAGCTTATAATGATAGGCAGAAAAGGCAATTTAACAACAGAGAAAAGGAGGGAACTCCCGTGGAATACGTGTTTTCCCCGGTGAACGATTTTGACAGGCTGGAGGAGCAGCTCCGCCGGCTCTATGGGCCGGCGGCCGCGCCGGTGCAGTCGGTGCGGTACCGGGGGCTGATCCAGGAGCTGGAGGATACCTTCGGCCCGGCGGAGCGGATCGCGGTGTTCTCCGCTCCGGGCCGCACGGAGATCGGCGGCAACCATACGGACCATCAGCGCGGCCGGGTCCTGGCGGGCAGCGTGAACCTGGACGTGATCGCCGCGGCGGCCCCCAACCGGGACCGGGTAATCCGCATCCAGAGCGAGGGCTTTCCCATGGACGTGGTGGAGCTGGACGATCTGGAGCCCCGGGCGGAGGAGCGGAACTCCTCCGCCGCCATTGTCCGGGGCATCGCCGCCTGGTTTGCCCAGCGGGGCTGCCCCCTGGAGGGATTTGACGCCTACACCACCTCCAGCGTCCTGAAGGGCAGCGGCCTCAGCTCCTCCGCGGCCTTTGAGGTGCTGGTGGCCAATATGATCAACAGCCTTTTTTACGGCGGACAATGCGACGCCGTCACCCTGGCCCAGGTTGGCCAGTACGCGGAGAACGTCTACTTCGGCAAGCCCAGCGGCCTGCTGGACCAGATGGCCTCCTCTGTGGGCGGCATGGTGACCATCGACTTCCAGGACAACGCCCACCCGGTGGTGGAGCGGCTGGATTTCGACTTTGCCGCCACCGGCCACGCCCTGTGCATTGTGGACAGCGGCGCGGACCATGCGGATCTTACCGACGAGTACGCGGCGGTGACCCGGGAGCTGCGGGAGGTCAGCGCCCACTTCGGTAAGACCGTGCTGCGGGAGGTGCCGGAGGAGGCGTTCTACGCCGCCCTGCCCACCCTGCGGCTGAAGGCCGGGGACCGGGCGGTGCTCCGGGCTATCCATATCTATGAGGACAACCGCCGGGTGACGGAGCAGGTGGCCGCCCTGGGCCGGGGGGACTTTGACACGTTCCTCCGCCTGGTGCGGGAGTCCGGCCTCTCCAGCTGGCGGCTACTGCAGAACGTGGTGCCCGCCGGGTACACCCACCACCAGGAGGTGGCGGTGGCCCTGGCCCTGTGCGAGAAGCTGCTGGGCGGCAGGGGGGCCTGCCGGGTCCACGGTGGCGGCTTTGCCGGGACGATCCAGGCCTTTGTGCCCCTGGAGATCCTGCCGGCCTTCCAGGAGGAGATGGAGCGGGTGCTGGGCAGCGGCAGCTGCCACGTGCTGACTATCCGCCCGGTGGGCGGCGCCCGCCTGGTATAGGGCGCGAAAAGGGAAAGGGGAAAGGAACATGATTGACGCCTATGTTGCCGCCCTGGCGGACTACGGTATCCGCCGGGGGCTGCTGGAGCCCTGCGACCGGGTCTGGGCTATCAACCGGCTGCTGGAGATGATGGAGCTGGATGCCTTCACGCCGCCGGAGGGAGAGGCGGCGGAGCTGCCGTTGGAGGAGATTTTGGGACGTCTACTGGATGATGCGGCGGAGCGCGGGGTGATCGCGGGGGATGCGGTCAGCCGGGACCTGTTTGACACCAAGCTCATGGGGCTGCTGACGCCCCGGCCGGCCCAGGTGCGCCGGACCTTCCGGGAGAAGTACGCCCAGAGCCCCAAGGCCGCCACGGACTGGTACTACGCCTTCAGCCAGGATACGGACTATATCCGGCGCTACCGGATCGCAAAGGACCGGAAGTGGGTGGCCGCCACGGCCTACGGAAACCTGGACATCACCATCAACCTCTCCAAGCCGGAGAAGGACCCCAAGGCCATCGCCGCGGCCAAGGCGGCGCCCCAGTCCGGGTACCCCAAGTGCCAGCTGTGCCCGGAGAACGAGGGGTACGCCGGCCGGATCAACCACCCGGCCCGGGAGAACCACCGGATCATCCCGGTGACCATCGACGGGAAGGACTGGTTCCTCCAGTACTCCCCCTATGTCTACTACAACGAGCACTGCATCGTCTTCAACAGCCGGCACGTGCCCATGAAGATCGAGCGGGCCACCTTCCGCAAGCTCCTGGACTTTGTGTCCCAGTTCCCCCACTACTTTGTGGGGTCCAACGCGGACCTGCCCATCGTGGGGGGGTCCATCCTGAGCCACGACCACTTCCAGGGGGGGCGCTACACCTTCGCCATGGAGCGAGCCCCGGTGGACCGGCCGGTGTCCTTCCCGGGCTTTGAGGACGTGGAGGCGGGGATCCCCCGCTGGCCCATGTCCGTCCTCCGGCTGCGCTGCGGCGACCGGGAGAGGCTGGTGGAGCTGGGGGACAGGATCCTCGCCGCTTGGCGGGGCTACACCGACCCGGAGGCCTTCATCTTCGCGGAAACCGACGGGGAGCCCCACAACACCATCACCCCCATCGCCCGGATGCGCCAGGGGAAGTTTGAGCTGGACCTGGTGCTCCGCAACAACATCACCACGGAGGAGTACCCACTGGGGGTCTACCACCCCCACCCGGAGCTGCATCACATCAAAAAGGAGAACATCGGCCTCATTGAGGTGATGGGACTGGCGGTGCTGCCCGCCCGTCTGAAGGGGGAGATGGACCTGCTGGCCCGGGTGCTGGCGGAGGGCGGGGACCTGCGGGCCCACCCGGCCATTGAGAAGCACGCGGACTGGGCGGAGGAGCTGCGGGGGCGGTACGAGTTTACCCCGGAGAATACGGCTGGCATCCTCCGGGACGAGATTGGCAGGGCCTTCGCCAAGGTGCTGGAGCAGGCGGGGGTCTACAAGCGGACGGCGGAGGGCCAGCAGGCCTTCCTGCGGTTCGTTACATCGGTCCGCTGAGAAGCGGAAGCGGATACGGCAAATCTTTGAATGAGATGAGGAGGAATCGTCCATGAAGACCATTCTGGTGGCCGGCGGCGCCGGCTATATCGGCAGCCACATGGTGGCGCTGCTGGTAGAAAAGGGCTACGATGTGGTGGTGGCGGACAACCTGTGCACTGGCCACGCCGCGGCGGTGAAGGGCGGCGCCCGGCTGTGTGTGGGCGACGTGCGGGACCGGGCGTTTCTGGACAAGGTGTTCACCGAGAACCAGATCGACGGGGTGATCAACTTCGCCGCTTTCTCCCTAGTGGGAGAGAGCGTCACCAATCCCCTGAAGTACTACGGCAACAATGTGGCCGGGGCCCAGTCCATGCTGGAAGCCATGGTCAAGCACAAGGTGGACAAGATTGTCTTCTCCTCCACCGCCGCCACCTACGGCGAACCGGAGAAGCAGCCCATTGAGGAAACGGACCGCACGGAGCCCACCAATCCCTATGGCGCCAGCAAGCTGGCCATCGAGGGGATGCTCAAGTGGTGCAGCCGGGCCTACGGCATCCGGTACGCGGCCCTGCGGTACTTCAACGCCGCCGGCGCCAACACGGAGGCGGACATCGGCGAGGACCACAACCCGGAGAGCCACCTGATCCCCATTGTGCTCCAGTGCGCCCTGGGCAAGCGGGACCACGTGGGCATCTTCGGCGACGACTATCCCACCCCTGACGGCACCTGCATCCGGGACTATATCCACGTCCGGGATCTGGTCAGCGCCCACCTGCTGGCCCTGGAGTACCTGGACCGGGGCGGGGAGAGCGGGCCCTTCAACCTGGGCAACGGCAAGGGCTTCAGCGTCAAGGAGATCATCGAAACCGCCCGGAAGGTCACCGGAAAGCCGATCCCGGCGGTGGTGGAGCCCCGGCGGGCCGGGGACCCCTCGGTCCTCATCGCCTCCAACCGGAAGGCCCTGGAGCAGCTGGGCTGGAAGCCGGAGCGGGGGTTGGAGCAGATTATCGCCGACGCCTGGACCTGGCACAGCGGCCATCCCGACGGCTACGGCAAATAGGAGAAGCGCGATTCACCCCGTCCGCATGCTGGACGGGGTGAATATTTTGAAGAATAGAGTGAATATAAGTGGAGGAGTTTTCCAGAGAACGGGAAGAAAACGGGGCGGACAATCCCTGGGCTCCTGGAGAAGCAGGAGAGGAATCTGGGTAATATGCACAAAAAGATCGTTAAATCGAGCGGTGTGTTTTCAAAAAAAGTGCATTGAGAAATCATGCAAAGAGATGTAATATATATGCACAACAGGAAATTCTTCCAACGGAGGACAGAGAGATGAGCAAAAAAGAGATTAAGAAGATCGTGCTGGCCTACTCCGGCGGCCTGGATACATCCATTATCATTCCCTGGCTGAAGGAGCACTACAACAACCCGGAGATCATCGCCGCCGCCGCCGACGTGGGGCAGGGAGATGAGCTGGAGGGTCTGGAGGAGAAGGCCATCAAGACCGGCGCCAGCAAGCTGTACATTATGGATCTGGTGGACGAGATGGTGGACGATGTGATCGTCCCCTCCATGATGATGGGCGCCAAGTATGAGGACTATCTGCTGGGCACCGCCTTCGCCCGGCCCATCATCGCCAAGGGCCTGGTGGAGATCGCCAAGAAGGAGAACGCCGATGCCATCGCCCACGGCTGCACCGGCAAGGGCAACGACCAGATCCGCTTCGAGCTGGCCATCAAGCGCTTCGCCCCGGAGATGACCATCATCGCCCCCTGGCGTGAGTGGGACATCAAGAGCCGGGATGAGGAGATCGACTACGCGGAGGCCCACAACGTACCGCTGAAGATCAGCCGGGAAACCAGCTACTCCAAGGACAAGAACCTGTGGCACCTGAGCCACGAGGGCCTGGATCTGGAGGATCCCGCCAGCGAGCCCCAGTACGACAAGCCGGGATTCCTGGAGATGGGCGTTTCCCCGGCCATGGCCCCCGACGAGCCCACCTATGTGACCGTGGACTTTGAGAAGGGCTGGCCTGTGGCCGTGGACGGCGTGAAGATGAAGGCCAGCGACGTGATCCGCAAGCTCAACGAGCTGGGCGGCAAGAACGGCATCGGTATCCTGGACATTGTGGAGAACCGGATGACCGGTATGAAGGACCGGGGCGTCTATGAGACCCCGGGCGGCGCGATCCTCTACCGGGCCCACGAGGTGCTGGAGATGATCACCATCGACAAGGACACCGCCCACATGAAGAAGAAGCTGAGCGTGGACTTCGCGGACCTGATCTACAACGGCAAGTGGTTCACCCCCCTGCGGGAGGCCCTCCAGGCCTTTGCCGTGGACACCCAGAAGCACGTCACCGGCCAGGTGAAGCTGAAGCTCTACAAGGGCAACATCATCACCGCCGGCGTCACCTCCCCGGAAACCCTTTACTCGGAGAACATCGTCACCTTCCAGGAGAGCGACTACAACCAGGCCGACGCCACGGGCTTCATCAACCTGTGGGGCCTGCCGGACACCATCCTGGCCCTGCGGGATCAGGGGAAGCTGTAAGCTGAGCGCTCGAAGGGGGACTTTGCCCCCTCGACTTTCACCGTCGGGCCATTCCGGCTGGTGGGTACGAACAGTACCCGCCAGCCGGGGCCCATCCTCGAAAGCGGCTCGCTGCATCCGCCACCGGCGGCGCATCGCCGCTTTCCCCCTCACCAGTGACGTCGGTCACTGGTGTGCGCGCCCCCGATTTGGGGCGCGCGGGTCGAGGGATTTTTGTCAGGCACATGTCCTGACAAAAATGATTTCCTTTTTTGATTTGCCGGAGGCAAATCAACCGGGGCTTTGCCCCCTGGCCCCCTTTTTGGGAGGCTTCCCCTGGCCCCTTTCCTGGGGGCTGATCCGCTGTATTATCGGCATAAGCGGCGGGAGTTTGCTCCCGCCGCTTTCCGCTATTCCCGCCCAAGGGGCGGGGGAACCACTTCCACAGGAGAGAAACGACTATGAAGCTATGGGGCGGACGGTTTCAGAAGGAGACCGATTCCTTAGTAAACGACTTCAACTCCTCCATCCAGTTCGACGGCCGGATGTACAAGGAGGATATCATGGGTTCCCTGGCCCACGCGGCCATGCTGGGCCACCGGGGCATCATCTCCCCGGAGGACGCCGCGGCCATCGACAAGGGGCTTAGGGAGGTGCTCGCGGACATAGAGTCCGGCAGAGCGGAGCTCACCAGCGATAACGAGGACATCCACATGAATGTGGAAACCCTCCTGACCGCCAAGATCGGCGACGCGGGCAAGCGCCTCCACACCGCCCGCAGCCGGAACGACCAGGTGGCGGTAGACCTGCGGCTCTATCTGCGCCACGAGATCGCCGCCATCAAGGGGGAGATCCTGGATCTCCAGGGGGCCATCCTGGAGCAGGCCAGGCAGCACCAGAACACGGTGATGCCCGGCTACACCCATCTCCAGCGGGCCCAGCCCATCTCCTTTGCCCAGCACCTGCTGGCCTATGGCGCCATGCTCTGCCGGGACGTGGGGCGCCTGGAGGACTGCGGGCGGCGGATGAACGAGTGCCCCCTGGGCTCCGGCGCCCTGGCGGGGACCACCTACCCCATCGACCGGTGGGAAACCGCCAGGGCCCTGGGTTTTGACCGGCCCATGGGCAACAGCCTGGACGGGGTCAGCGACCGGGATTACGCCATCGAGCTGCTCTCGGCCCTCTCCACCCTGATGATGCACCTGAGCCGCTTCTCCGAGGAGATTATCCTCTGGTGCAGCTGGGAGTTTAAGTTCATCGAGCTGGACGACGGCTATTCCACCGGCTCCAGCATCATGCCCCAGAAGAAGAACCCGGATGTGGCAGAGCTGGTCCGGGGCAAGACCGGCCGGGTCTACGGGGACCTGATGAGCCTGCTGACGGCCATGAAGGGCCTGCCCCTGGCCTACAACAAGGATATGCAGGAGGACAAGGAGCCGGTGTTCGACGCGGTGGACACGGTGAAGATGTGCCTGCCGGTGTTCGCCGGGATGCTGCGGACCATGAAGGTCTTGCCGGAGAACATGCGCGCCGCCGCGGGCCGGGGCTTCATCAACGCCACCGACTGCGCCGACTACCTCACCAAGAAGGGGATGCCCTTCCGGGACGCCTACACCGTCACCGGCAGGCTGGTGGCCCAGTGCGCCGCCCAGGGCAGGACCCTGGAGGAACTGACCCTCGTGGAGCTGCGGGAGGTGTCGCCCCTCTTTGGCGAGGACGTGTACGAGGCGCTGAAGCTGGAGAACTGCATGGCCCTGCGGAGCAGCTACGGCGGCCCGGCGGTGGAGGAAACCAGCCGGCAGATCCGGGAGCTGGAGGAATTTATCAAGGAGCATCAAGCATGAAGCCAAAGGTCTACATCGACGGAAAAGAGGGCACCACCGGGCTGCAGATCTACGAGCGCCTGGGGGGGCGCGGAGATATCGAGCTGCTGCTCATCGACGAGGACAAGCGGAAGGATCCGTCGGAGCGGAAGAAGTTCCTCAACCAGGCGGACCTGGTGTTCCTGTGCCTGCCGGATGGGGCGGCCCGGGAGGCGGTGGCCATGATCGAAAATCCCCGCACCCGGGTGATCGACGCCTCCACCGCCCACCGGACGGCCCCGGGCTGGGTCTACGGCTTTCCGGAGCTGAAAGAGGGCCAGCGGGAGGCCATCGCGGCGGCCCGGTTTGTGGCCAATCCCGGCTGCCACGCTACCGGGTTTATCAGCATCGTCTACCCCCTGGTGGCGATGGGACTCCTGCCGAGGGATGCGGCCCTCAGCTGTTTCTCCCTCACCGGCTACTCCGGAGGCGGCAAGAAAATGATCGCCCAGTATGAGGGAGCGGACAAGACCGAGGCCATGGGCAGCCCGGGGATTTACGGCGTGATGCAGAACCATAAGCATCTGCCGGAGATGCAGAAGATCTGCGATCTGGCAAGTCCACCGGTTTTCAGCCCTATTGTGGACGACTACTACAAGGGCATGGCCACCACCGTGCCCCTGCACAGAAATCAGCTGCGGGGGGTGACGAACCTCCATCAGGTGTGGCAGGCTCTGGCGGATTACTATGGGACCTGCGACGGGAAACGGCTGGTCTATGTGGCCGGGGACCCCACGGACCCGGAGGGCGGCATCGACGCCGCCTCCAAGTTCTACGGCGGCGCCAAGGCCGGGGACAACGACCTGGCCCTGCTCGTGGCGGGCAATGACGAGGCCTTTACCATCACAGCCCTCTTTGACAACCTGGGCAAGGGAGCCAGCGGCGCGGCGGTCCAGAATATGAATCTGATGCTGGGACTGGAAGAAACAGAGGGCCTGCGGTGAGCCGCCGGCCCTTCGGGAGGAGAAACTTGCGTATGCTGAAAACTGTATCCGGCGGCGTGTGCGCCGCCAAGGGGTTCCGGGCGGCCGGGATCCATGTGGGCGTCAAGACCCACAACCCGGAGAAGAAGGACCTGGCGATGATTGTGGCCGACCAGGACTGCGCCGCCGCCGCGGTGTTCACCACCAACGTGGTGAAGGCGGCGCCCATCCACGTGTCCAGGGCCCACCTGGCCGACGGCCGGGCCCGGGCCGTCATCGTCAACAGCGGCAATGCCAATGCCTGCGCCCCCCAGGGGGAGGAGAACGCGGAGCGGATGTGCGCCGCGGCGGCCAAGGCCATCGGCTGCCGGCCGGAGGAGGTGCTGGTGGCGTCCACCGGCGTCATCGGCCAGACCCTGCGGATCTCCGTGATTGAGGAGGGCGTTCCCCAGCTGTACGACCTGCTGGAGCACAGCGAGGCCGCCAGCGACGCGGCGGCCCACGCCATCATGACCACTGACACGGTGAAAAAGGAGGTGGCGGTGGAGACCACCGTGGACGGGAAGACCGTGACCATGGGCGGCATCGCCAAGGGCAGCGGCATGATCCACCCCAACATGGGCACCATGCTCTGCTTTATCACCACCGACTGCGCCATCTCCCCGGAGATGATCCGGGAGGCCTTGCTGGAGACGGCGAAGGTCAGCTTCAACCGCATCAGCGTGGACGGGGACACCTCCACCAACGACACCTGCCTGGTGCTGGCCAGCGGCTTGGCGGGCAACCGGGAGATCACCGATAAGGACGGGGACTACGAGACCTTTGTAACGGCGCTGAAGGAGCTGTGCACCCGGCTGGCCCGGATGATGGCCAAGGACGGGGAGGGGGCCAGGCACCTGATCACCTGCACTGTTTCCGGCGCCAGGGACGAGGCCCAGGCGGAAACCATCGCCAAGAGCGTCATCTCCTCCACCCTGACCAAGGCGGCTATCTTCGGCTGCGACGCCAACTGGGGCCGGGTGCTGTGCGCCATGGGCTACAGCGGGGAGCAGTTTGACCCGGACCAGGTGGACGTTTCCTTCGCCTCCTCCGCCGGGGAGATCGCCGTGTGCGGGAAGGGACGGGGCCTGCCCTTTGACGAGGACCTGGCCAAGAAGATCCTCTCCCAGGATGAGGTGGAGATCAACATTCAGATGGCGGAGGGGGATGGCGTGTGCACCTGCTGGGGCTGCGACATCACCTACGACTACATCAAGATCAACGGGGACTACAGGACCTAACGGGTTTTCAAGGGGGAGCAGGCTCCCCCTTGAGGAACCCCCGCACCAGTCTGCGGACTGGCGTGCGCGCCCCCGGTTTGGGGCGCGCGGGTCGGGGAATTTTTGTCAGGCACATGTCCTGACAAAAATGATTCCTTTTCTTGATTTGCCGCAGGCAAATCAACCGGGGAAACCAGCGGTTTCCCCTGGCCCCTTTCCCGGGGCGGGCTTTCGACGGAATATGAAAAGACGAGGTGAGTGACTGTGGAGCTGTCCCATTTCGACCGGGCGCAGGTGCTGGTGGAGGCCCTGCCCTATATCCAGGAGTACAATAAGAAGACCGTCGTGGTGAAATACGGCGGCAACGCCATGGTGTCCCAGGAGCTGCGCAAGGCGGTCATCAGCGACATCATCCTTCTGAAGTTGGTGGGCATCAACGTGGTGGTGGTCCACGGCGGCGGGCCGGAGATCAGCCAGATGCTCAAGAAGGTGGGCAAGGAGAGCCGGTTTGTCAACGGCCTGCGCTACACCGACGAGGAGACCATGGACATTGTGCAGATGGTCCTGTGCGGCAAGGTGAACAAGGACCTGGTGGCCACCCTCAACCGCTCCGGCGGCAGCGCCGTGGGCCTGTGCGGCCTGGACGGCGGGATGCTGAAGGCCAAGCGCCGCCTGGAGGACGGGGTGGACTACGGCCTGGTGGGGGAGATCGTGTCCGTGGACCCCAAGCCCATCCAGGACACCATCCAGAGCGGCTCCATCCCGGTGATCTCCACCGTGGCCCAGGGGGTGGACGCGGAGGTCAGCTACAACATCAACGCCGACACCGCCGCCGCCAAGATCGCCATCGCCCTGGGGGCGGAGAAGCTGATTTTGCTGACGGACGTCCGGGGCCTGCTCCGGGACCGGAACGACGAGAGCACCTTGATCTCCCGGATCCACCCCTCCGATGTGCCGCCCCTGGTGAAGGAGGGGGTCATCGCCGGGGGCATGATCCCCAAGATCGACTGCTGCGTGGAGGCGGTGCGCAGCGGCGTGCGCCGCACCCACATCCTGGACGGCCGCATTCCCCACTCCATTCTGATCGAGGTGCTGTCCCACGCGGGCATCGGCACCATGATCTGGTAAACACACGGGACCTGACCCACATCTGGACTGGAAAGGAAGATGACGATGCATTTTATGGAAATCAAGGCTCTGGACGAGCAGTACGTCCTCCAGACCTACGGCCGCAACCCGGTGGCCATCGACCACGGAAAAGGGGCGACCCTCTGGGACACGGAGGGAAAGGAGTATGTGGACTTCACCTCCGGTATCGGCGTGTGCTCCCTGGGCTACGCCAATGAGCAATGGGCCAAGGCCATCTATGACCAGGCCATGAAGGTGGGGCACATCTCCAACCTCTTTTACACCGAGCCCTACGTCCGCCTGGCCGCCAAGCTGGTGCCCGCCGCGGGGATGTCCGGCGTGTTCTTCGGAAACTCCGGGGCCGAGGCCAACGAGGGCATGATCAAGCTGGCCCGGAAGTACTCCTTTGACAAGTACGGCCAGGGCCGGGCCACGGTCATTACCCTGAAAAATTCCTTCCACGGCCGCACCATCACCACCCTGAAGGCCACCGGCCAGGACCACTTCCACGAGTACTTTTTCCCCTTCACCGAGGGCTTCCGGTACGCCGACGCCAACGACATGGACTCCCTCCTCAGCGCGGCGGGAGACGATGTGTGCGCGGTGATGATGGAGCTGATCCAGGGGGAGGGGGGCGTGAATCCCCTCCAGAAGGACTACGTCCAGGCGGTGGCGAAGCTCTGCGCGGAGCGGGACTGGCTGCTGCTGATCGACGAGGTCCAGACCGGCGTGGGCCGGACGGGGAGCCTCTTCGCCTATCAGCAGTTCGGCGTGGAGCCGGACGTGGTGACCTTTGCCAAGGGGATCGCCGGCGGGCTGCCCTTCGGCGGCTTCATGGCCAACGGGAAGTGCCGGAACGTCCTGGGGGCAGGCACCCACGGCTCCACCTTCGGCGGCAACCCCATGGCCGCCGCGGCGGCCAATGTGGTGCTGGATACCATGACCCCGGCCTTCCTCCAGGAGGTCCGGGAGAAGGGGGAGTACCTGCGCCGGGGCATTGAGGCGCTGGGCAGCCCCTATGTGTCCGGCGTCCGGGGCATGGGTCTGATGCTCGGCGTGGGCGTCCAGGGGATGAAGCACACGGAGCTGAAGGATAAGCTGATGGCGGAGGGCCTCCTGACCCTCACCGCCGGCAGCGACACCCTGCGGCTGCTGCCGCCCCTGGTGATCAGCCGGGAGGAGATGGACAGGGGCCTGGCCATCATGAAGAAAGTCATGGCGTAACGCCGGAAATAAAGGAGAAACGACGATGCAGAAACATCTTTTGAAGCTGCTGGACCTGAGCCGGGAGGAGATCTACGAGATCCTGGACCTGGCGGACCAGCTGAAATACGACCAGAAGCACGGCATTCCCCACGAGGTGCTCAAGGGCAAGACCCTGGCCATGATCTTCTCCAAGAACTCCACCCGGACCCGGGTGTCCTTTGAGGTGGGCATGTACCAGCTGGGTGGCCACGCCCTGTTCCTCTCCAACGCGGTCAGCCAGATCGGCCGGGGGGAGCCGGTCCAGGACACCGCCCGGGTGCTCAGCCGCTACTGCGACGGCATCATGATCCGGACCTTCGAGCAGCAGGAGGTGGAGGACCTGGCCAAATACGGCTCCATCCCTGTGATCAACGGTCTCACGGACTTCTGCCACCCCTGCCAGGTGCTGGCGGACCTGATGACCATTCGGGAGCACAAGGCCAAGCTGGAGGGGCTGAAGATCTGCTACATCGGCGACGGCAACAACATGGCCAACTCCATCATCGTGGGCGGTCTCAAGTGCGGCATGGATGTGTCCGTGGCCTGCCCCAAGGCCTACCAGCCTCACCAGGATGTGCTGGTCTTTGCCAAGACGGTCACCGACGCCAAATTTACCCTCACCGACGTCCCTGCGGAGGCGGCCAGGGACGCGGATGTGATCTTCACGGACGTGTGGGCCTCCATGGGCCAGGAGCAGGAGAAGGCGGAGCGGGAGCGCGCCTTCGTCGGCTACCAGGTGAACGACGAGCTGCTCTCCGTGGCCCACGGCGACTGCATGGTTCAGCACTGCTTGCCCGCCCACCGGGGGGAGGAGATCACCGAGGCGGTCTTTGAGGCCCACGCGGGGGAGATCTTCGACGAGGCGGAGAACCGCCTCCACGCCCAGAAGGCGGTCATGGCCCTGCTGATGAAGTAAAAGGACGGGGAGCGAGAAAAAGAAACAGCCCGGCGATGGAACATCCATCGCCGGGCCGTCTGTTTGTTTGCCGTGGGGCTGTCCGGCCTAATCGCCGCTGTCCAGGACCAGACGGGCGGTCTGGAGCAGGGAAACCCCGCGATCCATACTGGACTTCTGGAGAAACCGGTGGGCCTGGCCCTCTGTCATGCCGCTGCGGTCCATCAGCAGCTGCTTGGCCTGGTCGATCACCGCCTGCTCCTCCGGCGGACGCCGGCTGGGAGCGGCAGGCGCCGGGCGGCGCTCCATCTGGAGGAGCATCTGGACAGAGGCGATCAGATCCCGCCGGGAAACCGGGATGGGGAGCCGGGCGATGCCGTCGTTTTCCATCTGATCCAGCAGGTTCTGGGGCGCCAGCACCAGCATGGAGCAGAAGGCGGGCAGGTCCTCAAACAGGGCCTCCGCCGGCTGGTCCCCCAGCTTGTACCCGCAGACGACCGCGGAAACGCGGAGCCGGCGGGCCGTCCGGCGCACCTGGTCGGCGGAGCGGCAGATCAGGCAGAGGGCGGTTCCGGAGCTCTCCAGGATTTCTTTTGCTTTCCAGCAGCTTCTCTCCCGCTGGAGTGCCAGAATGATTGGCTCCATTTTCCTCTCCTCCTCTGGCGGTTGATAGCGGCTGGCCGTGAAGCGGGAGCGGCCTTCCGGCTCCTGCCCTCCGCCGGGGCGCCGCATCTCCCCCGGGTCTGATATCGAGGGGCCTGGGGGAGTTCCACGGACCAGCCGAACGGTGGACGAATAAAAAAAGGGACAAAGACGATCCGCTTTAGGGAACGTCTTTGTCCTCGCCTATGGGCGCAGTATACCCCAAATCCTGAGAACTGTCAAGAATTTTTGGGGTTTCAGGCACGGTTTGTCCCAGATGGAGAAACTGATCCAGAAACGCGGTAGAAAATTTGTGCAAGAAAGATGGAATTTTTATAAAGAGGAGCGCAGGAGAGGGAGCCCGCTTCAAAGGCGAACGAAGAGCCCCCGG
Organism: uncultured Oscillospiraceae bacterium; assembly: GCA_904420435.1. Lineage (GTDB taxonomy): Bacteria > Bacillota > Clostridia > Oscillospirales > Oscillospiraceae > CAJFPI01. Next base: position 388 of record CAJFVK010000004.1, on the reverse strand, counting down.
CCGGCTGGCCGGGGGCTCCTGATGGCTTGTTACTCCGCTTCGGCCAGGGCTTTGGCTTCAGCAATGGCCTTGCCCCACAGGATGCTCTGCATCCCGTGGGGACCCCGCATTTTTTATCCTCGGGCGGAATGAATCCGCCCTGCGGAAATTCTCCGCTCCGCTTCGAATTTGCGGCGCACCCGCGCCGAATCTTTGCCGTCCCTCTCGCGGAAGAGCCCCCGGCCGGCTGGCCGGGGGCTCCTGATGGCTTGTTACTCCGCTTCGGCCAGGGCTTTGGCCTCGGCAATGGCCTTCTCCTGGGCTGCGGGCGGGCACTCCTCGTAGCGGACAAAGTGGAAGGTGAAGGAGCCGCGGGACTGGCTCATGGACCGCAGGTCGATGGCGTAGG
>CAJFVK010000003.1 GCA_904420435.1 uncultured Oscillospiraceae bacterium | reverse complement strand
GAAGATCTGGACGTTGAAGGAGCTGTACACGTCCCGCAGTTCCAATCCGCTGACCGTGGCCAGGAGCATCGCCATGGCGAAGCCTACAAGGCCCACGTTGATATTCCGCAGGTTTGCCAGCAGAATAATCGCAACCAGCCCGACGAGGGAAATGATTGCCCATGTGGTGGATTCCATTTCATGACCTTCTTTCTCTGATAATTTTCTCTTTTCTCTCCGCTGTTTCTGTCGGTCGGATTTCTCCCGCCGGCAGACGGATGGCCTGCAAGACCTGCCTGGAGCCGGGCTCCACCTCCTTTTCTCTTTTCCGCAGCCTGACCACAAAGCCCTCCGCCGGGAGAGGCCTGTGGCCAGATGGTTGGAGTTGTCCCTGGAAAACTGTTGAAAATATTCCCTCTTTCCGCTATAATAACTGTATATTTTGCCACATCAGACACCCCGGACCTTCCGCGGTCCCAGGCGGCGGTCACCCAGCATAAGAGGAAGGAGCTTTTTATGGAACACCTGGAATATTTCATCGCTATTGTGGAGGAGAAGAACCTGACCAAGGCCGCCCAGAGGCTCTTCATCACCCAGCCGTCGCTGACCAGGTATGTAAACAAGCTGGAGGAGGAGTACGGCGTCAAGCTGCTGGACAGGGCCAAGCTGCCCATCTCCCTCACCCCGGAGGGCAGCCTCTTTTTGCAGGAAAAGCTGAAGATCGAAACCACGGAGCTGAACCTGCGCAAAAGGCTCAAGCAGATGGCCCAGTCCAGGGAGAAAATCACCATAGGGACCGGATACAGCAGGGCCGGCTTCTGGCTGCCCCAGGCGGTGGAAACCTTCGCCCGCCGCTATCCGGATATGGATCTGGGGATCACCACCTGCGGCGAGCTGAAGCTGCCGGGAAAGCTGCTCAGCGGGGAGATTGACGTGGCCGTGGGGGCCTTCTCCCTGGAGGACCCCGCCTATGAACAGCTGCCCCTGGGCGTTGAGTCCATGCGCCTTCTGGTGCCCAAGGCCTTCGGGCTCACTCCGGAGGATCTCACCTGGGAGCAGAGCTTTGACAATCCCTATGTCCTCCGGCCCGAGCAGCTCAGCGGCCTTGACTGCGTGGAGTCGGACGACTCCATCGGCTCCTATATGGGCCGGCTCTCCCTGGAGCAGCAGTACAACATCGTCCACGGCAGAACCATTACCGCGGGCAGCGCCGATGTGATCCGGATGCTGGTGCGGGACGGGATGGGCTATGGGTATGTCAGCGTAAGGAAGGAGAGCAAAAACATCCGGACGGCGGACGGGGATGTGCCCGTCGTCGCCTGTACGCTGCCCGGCCTTCCGCTGACCCGGTACTCCTATGCCGCCTACAGCAAGAGCAGCCGCAATCTCCAGCGCATCCGCGAGCTGGTCGCCATGATACAGAAAGACATGTTCGCCTATGACGCGAGGATCAAAATGGTTTCCGGTTAACCAAATTGTATGGTTTATTTTGACAAAACGGAAATGCCGCGAAAGTCATCGGGCTATACACGATTGGCTATCCACAGGAGGCGGTTTGATGTTTCGCACAAAAAGTTTCTCATTTTACCACTGAATCTTGTCTGATTCGCAGGTGCGTTCGGGAGGAAATGCCGTTTCCCCCATCGTTTGATGCGCAAAATTCTATGATGAAATCTTTGGCGCTGCCCGGCAGGACCTGCCCCTCTCTCCTGCCCCAGGCATATGGTCCGCCGCCTAACGACACCTGTTCACACCCCCACCGCTCTCCCGGCAAAAACGGGCAGCAGACAGCATACCCCCTGATGCAGGAAATCGGCCTGCATCAGGGGGTATTGTCATGGAACCAGAATGGCGCGCATGCGCAAATGCTGCCGGAAATCGAGGGCAAAACAGATCTGCGGTAAAAGGGCTGCCTGCACAACAGTGGGAGCGCGGCCTCGTGGCCTATGGCCGCCGGGCGTGGCTGCGGCGGAGCCTGAAACAGGAGGCGCGCAAAAAATGGCCGCCCCGAAAGGGCGGCCATTTCTATTTGCTTTTTGCCCGCCGCCCGGAGCAGCGGCGATTTTCAGCGGCCTGCGGGCACCGCCGGATTTGCTCCCGGCTTCCGCTATCCTTCCAACAGAAGCCGCCCGAAGTCCGTGGGCCGGTGGTAGTCCGGCGTACTGCTCTCCGGCTTCGACCACGCCAGATAATGGGGAACCTCCGCCTGGTCCGCACACTTGTAAAAGTTTCCATGGGCCTGGCCGGAGAAGCGGAACTCCGGCATATAGAGGCGGATAAACTCGCCCGGAATGGCCAGCGTTACCCCCCATCCGGCTTCCGTGGAAAAGGGCTTGATCTGAAAAATCCCCGGGTCCTGGACCAGCTGACGGACCCGGTCGGAGCGCCCTGTTCCGAACCCCAGATAGAGCGTCCCCAGGGGATTGCACTCAAAGTTGAAGTACCGCGGGTCCCCCGGCAGGGGCGCGAAGAAAAACTCCAGGCAGCTGTCGTCGCAGACCTGCTCCAGGGGGCCGGTCAGGGTCGCCCGGATATCGGACTCCTCCGCCCACAGCCGGAGAAACAGGCGCTCCCCGTCATGACAGGCCTGGGCCCAGGCGGACACGCCGCAGGGAGGCAGCCACCCTGTATGCAGCAGCGTGACCGGTGGGATCTGTCCCCAGACCGGGCAGTCCACCCGGCGGACCAAATATTCCGGAACAGCCATGGCAGATTCCTCCTTCGCCGTCAGCAGATAGCCGTCACGCGGCGGCGCGCCGGCTTCAGCCAAACTGTTTTGTCATCTCCACCAGCGCGTGGATATTCTCGCCCGGCGTGTCCGGTCCGAGGGCGCAGCCGGGACCGATCATCAGGCCGCCCTGCCCCCGGAACAGGTCCAGCAGCTCCCGGCAGGCCGCACGGACCTCCTCCACGCCGGCGCTGTTGAGCATAGCGGGGTCCAGGTTCCCGGAGAGGGCGTAGTGCCCCTTCCCCGCCGCCCGCGCCTTATGGATATCCGTGCGCGCGTCAAACTCATACATAGGGCAGCCGGTTTCCGCCAGATCCTCCAGGATCGGATCCGCCCAGCCGCAGATGTGGCAGATGGTGGGGATCCCCTCCTCCTTCAGCTGCCGGTTCAGCCGGATTTCAAAGGGCTTGCCGAACTTGCGGAAAATGGCGGGAGAAACCACCGAGCACCCCTCCGAGCTGTTGCCGTAGCTGGTGCTGTGGCCGCCGGCCTCAAAGCAGAGCCGGTGCATCTGCAGGGAGATCCGGAGAGTCTGCTCCATGAGCGCCATCAGGTCCTCCTCCGCGTCCTCGTCCAGCAGCGTCACCAGGAATTCGTTCATGCCGACCAGCAGGCACCCCAGGGAGAAGGGGCCCTGGTCCGCGTTGGCCCGCAGGAACACGTCGTTGGCATTGCACCAATCCGCCATCTTGTTGATGGCCTCCAGGTAGATCTTGACCCGGTCGCTGCTTCGCAGGTCCACCTCCGCGAGATCGTCGATGATCTGCTCCAGGGACCTGGGCTGCTCGTCCGCGGTCACCGCGGCGATATCCTTTGGGTACATCACCTCCGCGCCGCAGGCGCTCGCCAGCAGAGCCGTGTCCACATCCAGCAGGATGCCGTCTGTATCGTAGCGGCGGCAGGCGTCGATCAGCGTCTTCGCGATCACGTCCGCGCTGCCGCGGTACTCCTCCATGGTAACGCCGGCCTCCCGGGCCGCCATCAGAAAGTTGTGTGTCATCACAGGGATCCTGTCCGGAATCCCCCCGCTCATCACTGTGCGGATTCGCTCAATGCGCGTCATGGTACTCCTCCTTTTTTGATAAACCCCGTGGCTTTTCTGGTTACCATCCTACAGGAAAACCAACGGTCCCTCAACGACCGTGCCGTGTACTTTTTTGTTAATTCTGTGTAAATTTTTGCTCTGGCGGAGCGCAAAAAACGGCAACAGTGCAAAATCTTAACAGGGAATCCCATAATTGTGCATAGAAACAGTGTATATTTCTTTTTCTTTTTTGTTTATTATGGATATACAAGGTCAGGCGGACGCACGCCACAATCAACAACATGGGAGGTTTCTGTCTATGTCAGTAAAAGGCCAAGAGCCCCGGCGCGAAAAGAGCCTGAGGGACCTGTTCAAGGGCTTCTTCAACTGGTTCCTGCGCCGGCCGGAGAGCGGCATCGTCTTAATTCTGGTGGTCTTTGTCGCCATTGTGACCATCGTCAATCCCACCTTCCTCAGCGGGAAGAACATCGTCAACATCCTCCGGGCCTCCGGCTTCACGATGATCAGCGTCGTGGGCATGTCTATGATCCTGATTACCGGCGGGCTGGACCTCTCCATTGGTTCCACCTACGCCCTGGGCGCAATCCTGTGCTGCCTAGCCATCACGGACTGGGGACTGCCGATCCCCGTTGGCATCCTGGTGGGCCTGCTGCTGGGCGCGGTCTGCGGCGCGGTCAACGGCTTTCTTATCGTCAAGACCGGCATCCCCCCGATGATTGTCACGCTGGGCATGCAGTACGCCCTGCGCGGCACGGTTTCCGTTCTGACCAGGGGCGTTCCGATCTATCCGCTGCCGGACGGTTTCGTTGACCTGGAGCCCCACCGGATCCTTGGCGTACCCATCATTGTCATCATCGCCATCCTCGTCGTCGTCGTGGGGCACATCGCCCTCTCCCGCACCTATTTCGGCCGCTCGGTCTACGCTCTGGGCGGCAACCAGGAGGCGGCCCGGATCTCCGGCATCAACATCCAGCGGACAAAGATGCTGGTCTATGTTATCATGGGCGTGCTGGTCGCCTTCGCCGGCATCATGATGGCCTCCCGCATGGGCTCCGCCGAGCCCTCCACCGGCACCGGCCTGGAGATGAAGGTCATCTGCGGTGCCATCATCGGCGGCATCTCCATTTCCGGCGGCATGGGCACCATGCTGGGCGCGGCCCTGGGCGCGGTGTTCATGGAGGCGCTGACCAACAGCCTGACCGTTATGCGGATCTCCGTATACTGGCAGAACGTGGTGTTCGGCGTGGTCATGATCCTCTCCGTCCTCCTCGATCAGTACAAGCGCTCCCTGATCCAGCGGCAGTCCATCAAGAACACGGAGCTGAAAAAGAGCGCCACGGCCGTCGATAAGCAGTAAGGAGGCGGGACGATGAGCAGCGCCATTCTGTCTGTGAAAAACGTGATCAAGCGCTTCAGCGGCACGGTGGCCCTGAAGGGCGTGGATATGGAGCTCTATCCCAACGAGATCCTGGCCCTGGTGGGCGAAAACGGCGCCGGGAAATCCACGCTGATGAAAATCCTGAGCGGCATCTATCCCTACGGCTCCTACGAGGGGGAGCTCCTGCTGGGCGACAAGCTCTGCAAGTTCCAGGGGCCGGCCGACTCGGAGAGCGCCGGCATCGCCATGATCTATCAGGAGCTAAACCTGGAGCTGGACCTGACGGTGGGGGAAAACATCCTGCTGGGGCGCTATCCCCGCAGCGGCGTGGGCTTTATCAACTGGAAGAAGGTCCACGAGGAGGCCCGCACCGCTCTGGACACCCTGGGCGTTGACATCGACACCCGGGTCACCGTCCGGAATCTGAGCCCCTCCATGCAGCAGCTGGTGTCCATTGCCCGGGCGCTCTACCGGAAGCCCAAGATCCTGATCCTGGATGAGCCCACCTCCGTTCTGACGGAGAAGGAGGCGGGCAGCCTCATGGAAATTCTCCGGGGCCTGAAGGACAAGGGGATCTCCTGCATCTACATCTCCCACAAGCTGGACGAGATCTTCGCCCTGTGCGACCGGACCGTGGTCTTCCGGGACGGCGAAAAAATCAGCGAATACCGGAAAGCCGACGGGTATGACAGCGCAAAGGTCATCGAGGACATGATCGGCCGCCATCTGGACGCCATGTATCCCGCCCGCAAGGCGAACATCGGAGAGGAGGTCCTCCGGGTGGAGCACTTCCGCGTAGCCCACCCCTTCGCCTACGGCAAGTCGATCATCGAGGACGTGAGCTTCTCTTTGCGGAAGGGCGAGATCCTCGGCCTGTCCGGCCTGGTGGGCTCCGGCCGCTCCGAGCTGGTCAGCGCCATCTTCGGCGCCCTGCCCAAGCAGGCGGGCAAGCTGTATCTGGAGGGGAAGGAGGTCCGGATCAGCGAGCCCATCGAGGCGATCAAGCTGGGGCTTGGCTTCCTCTCCGAGGACCGGAAGAAAAACGGCTTTATCTGGACCATGTCCATCCGGGAAAACATGACCCTGGTGTGCCTGCGGAACCTTCTGAAAGGGCTCTTTGTGGACCGCCAGAAGGAGCTGAGCCTGGCGGAGGAGTACTTTGAGAAGCTCAGCGTCAAGGCCCCGTCGCTGGACACCCAGATCACCAACCTCTCCGGCGGCAACCAGCAGAAGGTCATCCTGGCCAAGTGGCTCATGAGCAACATCAAAATCCTGATGCTCGACGAGCCCACCCGGGGCATCGACGTGGGAACCAAGTCCGAAATTTACAAGCTGATGCAGGAGCTGACCGACATGGGCATCTCCATCATCCTCATCAGCTCGGAAATGCCGGAGCTGCTGGCCATGTGCGACCGGCTGGTGGTCCTGGGAAAGGGCACCGTCCAGTGCGAGATGCTCCGGGGCGAGGCCAACGAGGTCAACCTGATGCGGGCGGCATCCTGTACCTGATACATAGGCGCAAGCCTTTGTATATATCTCAACCAAACAAAAAATGGGAGGAATGAATCGTGAAAAAGTTTCTTGCAGTCATCCTGGCACTCTCCATGGTATTCGCGATGGTTGCCTGCGGCAGCGGCAACAACGCCGGCGACGCCGGCAACGGGAATACCGGCAACGGTGACACCGGCAACGCCGGCAACACTGGCGATACCGGCGGCACCGGCGACGTCAGCACCGAGGATCTCCACTTTGTGTTTGTTTCCCCTCTGCTGAGCCACCCCATCTGGCTGATCGCCAAGGACGGCTTTGAGGCTGCCTGCGACGAACTGGGCATCCAGGGCGACTGGGTCGGCCCCCAGGGCATTTCCGCCGAGGAGATGGCACAGCTGGTGGACACCGCCGTGGCCCAGGGCGCTGACGCCATCATCACCCAGGGCATCTGCCCCGCCACTCCTCTGGAGAACGCCATCAACGAGGGCGTGAAGGTCCTGCTGGTGGACAGCGACCTGACCGACCTGGAGGGCCGTCTGGCTTTCCTGGGCAAGGATCTGGAGAAGCAGGCCCAGCTGATGTACGAGGAGGTCGCCAAGGTTATCCCCGAGGATCAGAAAATCGTCATGTCCATCCAGTGCGCCGATCTGAACTCCCAGTTCTACGTGGATCAGAACGCCGCGGTGGAGGAGGTCTTCTCCCAGCATCCCGGCGGCTTTGAGCTGGTGAACACCACCCTGTCCAAGTCCGACAAGGCCACCGGCACCAACGAGTGGCTGAACACCTTCAATACATATCCCGAGGTCAACGTCTGCATGAATCTGGCCGCTGAGGCCGCCTCCGCCTGCGTCACCGCCGCCGACGAGCTGGGCATCACTGACGACCTGGTGATCGTGGGCGTGGACGACACCGAGGAGAACCTGGACCTGCTGCGGGAGGGCAAGATCCTGTGCACCTCCGTGGTGTCCTTCTGGAACTACGGCTACCAGGCCGCCTACTGGCTGTATCAGAACATCACTGAGGGCCGCGTGCCGGAGCAGGTGGTCAACGACGGCGGCACCATGATGGTCACCACGGAGAACGTCGACGAGTACAACGACCTGCTGAAGGTCAAGGTCGACCTCCCCGCGGCGTAAACCTACCCCGCAGGCGTTTGGGCGGTTTGACCTGCCGGCGCTGACAACCGGCGGTCGGAGCAATTCCGGCCGCCGGTTTTTCTGAAAGCGGCGGAAATGTCCGCCATTGGCCCAACCTCCCCTCCGGCGGAGCGGCGGGCCGGGAAAAAGGGTTTGCCTTACGGGCTCCGGGGCGATATACTTGGGGTGTCCCACTCGTTTTCGGACAGGCCGCCGCGGGAGGGCATCCTCTCCGGCGGCTCCCTTTAGAAAGGATGGATCGCCTTGAAGGTTCGCACCAGTATCCGGACCCAGATTTACGCTGTTCTGGCGTTGACAACCGCCTTCTGCGTCATTGTGGCCCTGCTCTCCGGCATCTCCACCCAGGAGGCGATTCAGGGGACGCGCATCTTCTTCGACTGCAACAGCGCCCTCTCGGACTTCTACGTGGCCGTGGAGGAGATGGACAGCGCGGCCCGGGACTGGCTCTACTCCGACAGCGACGAGGAGTATGAGCGCTACCGCCTCTTGTCGGGCCAGGCCCGGGAGGATCTGGAGCTGATCCGCGGCAACGTGGACCGGCAGCTGGCCTGGCGCTTCGGGCTGCTGGCAAACATGCTGGACTACTACCAGAAGTCCATAGACGTCTATCTGGAGGGCAAGACCGCGGTCTATGCCACCTACAACGACCTCTCCTACCGCTGCCTGCTGATCCGCAACACCTCCACGGAGTACTACACCGCCCTGGCGGAGTACCTCCAGGCGAACGCGGACGCCATCCAGAGCCGCTGGCAGCAGAAGCAGGCGGTCCAGCTCATCGCCCTGGCCCTCCTGGTGGTGGCCGGGCTGGCGATCGCCAGCACCTACGGCAGGAGCATCCTGCGGCCGATCCACACCCTGATGGAGAACGCCCGCCGGATCCAAAATGGTGATTTCCACCTGGAGCCCATCGGCGAGGCCTCAGCGGAGCTGGCCGTCATGGCGGACACCTTCGCCGAGATGGCCAGCCAGGTGGAGCAGAACATGGGCGTTCTCAAGCAGAACGCCCAGCTGGAGCAGCGGCTTTTGCGCCAGGAGAGCGAGCGCCTGGCCATGCAGAACCTGGTGACCAGGGCGGAGCTGCGCTCCCTGCAGGCGCAGATCAACCCTCACTTCCTCTTCAATACCCTGAGCATGATCAGCAAGAGCGCCTATCTGAACCACGACGCCACCACCAGCGAGCTGATTGACCGGCTGGCGGAATTCCTCCGCTACGCGCTGGACAAGAGCAGCACCACCTCCACCCTCCGGGAGGAGATCAACTCCATCCAGAACTACCTCTTTATCCAGAAGAAGCGCTTTGGCGGCAGGCTGGATTTCGTGGTGGACGTCCCGGAGGAGATCCCCAACCTGCGGATGCCCGCCATCGTCCTGCAGCCCCTGGTGGAAAACGCCATCAAGCACGGGATCGGACCGCTGACGGACGCCGCCGTAATCTCCCTGAAGATCCGGCTGCGGGAGGGCCGGGTCCGCATCCAGATTGAGGACAACGGCATCGGCATGTCCGCCGACCGGCTGGAGGAGCTCCAGTCCTGCCTGAAGCTGGGGCTGGACAGCTCCGGCGACAGCCAGAACGCCGGGATCGGACTGACCAACGTCTACCGGCGGCTGAAGATCTACTTTGGTGGCGATCTCCAGTTCACCATCGAGAGCGAGGAGCACTGCGGCACCCTGATTACCATTGGTTTGCCCCTGGAGGAGGAAGCATGAGCAGATCATACCGTGTGTTAATTGTGGAGGATGAGGAGATCGAGAGCAGCGCGCTGTCCATGATGCTGAAATACAACCGGCAGGATATCCAGGAGGTCCGCTCCGCCGCCAACGGGATTCAGGCCCTGGAGATCTACAAGGATTTTCTGCCGGACATCGTGCTGATGGACATCAACCTGCCCGGAATCAACGGCCTGGACGTTATCCGCCAGATGCGGCTGCTGCCGGGCTCCCCCTCCTTTGTCATCATCTCCGCCCACAGCCAGTTCGCCTATGCCCAGGAGGCCATGCGGCTGGATGTGACGGACTTTCTGGTCAAGCCCATCCGGCTGGAGGACATCAACCGGGTCCTGGACGGGCTGGCCCAGGAGATCGAGCAGAAGCGCTCCTGGACGGAGCGGGCGCAGTACCACCAGGAGAAGATGGACGCCATCCGCCCCGTTCTGGAGAGCGACCTGGTGCTGTCCATCGCCTCCATGCGCTCCGCCGCCCCCATTGCCACCATCTTTGACTTCATGCAGATCCCCGTCGCCGCCGGCTTCGTCTTTGCCATCCAGGGCAGCCAGGCCGGCAGCACCCTGCTGCGGAGCGTCAAATCCATTATGCGGAATATGGGGATGACCTGCATCGGGGAGATGATCCATGAGATCTGCGTCTGCGTGGCGCTGAGCGGCGAGGCCCTCTACCCCGCCCGCGTCCAGGAAACCATGCGGCATCTGTCCAACACCCTCTGCGCCAGCGGCTCCCCCTGCCAGATCGGCGTGGGCAGCGTGGCCGACTGCGCGGACGATCTGCGGCGCTCCTACGAGCAGGCTATCGCCGCGCTGCGGGGCGCGGCCGCCACCGGGGCGCCCCTGACCTTTCAGGCGAATGGCGGCCTGCCGGAGCAGAACTCCCTGGCGTACATCACGGAGATCTCCCTGAAAATCACCCAGAGCATCCGCGCCGGCAAGGCGGAGCTGATCCCCGAGCAGCTCCAGCGGTTTTTCGGGACCTTTCAGCTTCTGACCGCTTACCAGCAGGTGCAGGAGTCCGCCTACTGGCTCTACATCCTGGTCATCGGCAACTTCCCGGAGAACGCCGGCGACCTCCAGCCCCTGTCCTCCGGGCAGTTGTTCGCCATCGAGGACATCAACGCGCTGCAGGACACTCTGGAGCGGTCCTTCCGCAGCCTGGCCGCCCTCCACAACCGGCAGGAGAGCCTGCAGCCAAACCAGCTGGTGGCAAAAGCGGTGCAGATCGTCAAGAGCCGGTTCCAGGAGGATCTCACCCTGGACAGCGTAGCGGAGGAGCTGAATGTTTCGCTCTTCTATCTCAGCAAGCTGTTCCGCAAGCACACGGGCAGCAACTTTACGGAATATCTGACCCAGGTGCGGATCAACCAGGCGAAAAAGCTGCTGGCCGCAGGGGACATGAGCGTCAAGGAGGCCGCCTATGCGGCGGGCTTCAACAGCCAGAGCTATTTCTCCAAGATCTTCAAAAAATACACGGGCGTGGCTCCCAGCGAATACCGGGAGCAACCGCCCGCCAAGGGCTGACGGCCCCTTTCCCCCTCCCCCCTGTCCGGCCGGCTTCCGACATCCGGGCCGGCATCGTGTGCAATGGAGGATCGATTCTATCTTGCAAGGAGAGTCCTTTTATGAATTGTCACGGCATAGAGGTCCCGGTGGAGCATCGTCCCCCCCTGGACCCGGACTTTATCCCGATCCATCAGTTCAACCGGGCCTTTCTGCGGACGGCCAGGAAGCCGGTCCACATCGCTGTAGAGCGCGCCAACGGGGAGATGGCTTCCCTCCAGACCTTTCTCCACGGCACGCCGGAGATGGCGGAGGCGGACCGCTACTACATAGACCGCCTGGTCAAGACCATTCTCTGGATGAAGGGCGGCTGGCGAATCTACGTTTCCGGCGACGAGAACGCCTTCGCCTACCTGTCGGAGGCCTACAGCAGCCGCGGCAGCCGCGCCTTTGACGCCGGCTTTATGGCGGACGTCTTCGAGCGGCCCTTCCAGGTGGTCCAGTGCGCGCAGGTGCCGCCGGCCAAGGACGCCCCCCAGGCGGTCGGCGGCCATCTGGACGGGTGCCGCATCGGATTTGACGCCGGCGGCTCCGACCGGAAGGTTTCGGCTGTGATCAACGGGGAAACCGTCTTCTCCGAGGAGGTCGTCTGGTTCCCCAAGCGCAGCACGGACCCCCAGTACCACTACGAGGGCATCGTGTCCGCCCTGCGGTCCGCCGCGGCCCACCTGCCCCGGGTGGACGCCGTGGGGATCTCCTCCGCCGGCATTTACATCGGGAACCGGACCATGAGCGCCTCCCTGTTCCTCCAGGTCCCCCGCCCCCTCTTTGAGGAGAAGGTGAAGGACATCTACATCCGGGCCGTTACAGACACCTTCGGCCAGGTCCCCTTTGCCGTGGTCAACGACGGCGACGTGTCCGCCCTGGCCGGGGCCATGAGCCTGGGGACCAACAGCGTCCTGGGGATCGCCATGGGCACCAGCGAGGCGGCCGGCTTTGTGGACGGCCAGGGCCGCATCACCGGCTGGCTCAACGAGCTGGCCTTTGTCCCGGTGGACGCGGCCCCCGGCGCGGCGGTGGACGAGTGGAGCGGCGACATCGGCTGCGGCGTAAAGTACTTCTCCCAGGACGCTGTGATCAAGCTGGCACCCCGGGCGGGCATCGCCCTCTCCGAGAAGCTCTCCCCGGCGGAGAAGCTCAAGGAGGTGCAGGCGTTGATGGAGCAGGGAAACCCCCTGGCGGCGTCTATTTACCAGTCCATCGGCGTCTACCTGGGCCACACCCTGGCCTTCTACTACGATCTCTACCGCTGCCGGAACGTCCTTCTGCTGGGCCGCGTCATGAGCGGCAAGGGCGGCGACACCATTCTGGAATCCTGCCGGCAGACGCTCCGGGACGCCTATCCCGCTCTGGCGGATCAGATCTCCCTCTCCCTGCCCGACGAGAAATTCCGCCGGGTGGGCCAGTCCATGGCCGCGGCCAGCCTGCCGGAGCGGAAGTGAGGCGGCCGGGATGGAACTGAAGCATGTCAAGCTGTTTGTGGGAAGGGAGTTCCTTCTGGGGAATCTCTCCTTTGACCGCGCGATCACCGCTCTGCAGGAGGCGGACGGCCCCTGGAACGGCCTCTATGTGATCCCCGGCCTGGTGGACATCCACACCCACGGGGCCATAGGGGAGGATTTCAGCGACGGCAAACCCCAGGGGCTGCAGCCCCTGGCGGATTACTACGCCGCCCACGGCGTCACCTCCTATCTGGCCACCACCATGACGCTGCAGGAGGACGTCCTCACCGCGGCGATGCACGCCATCCGGGATTTCAGGCGGCAGGGGGGCGCCAAATGCGCCGGCGTCCACCTGGAGGGCCCCTTCCTGTCCATGGCCAAGCGGGGCGCCCAGGCGGCGGAAAACCTCCATCAGCCGGACTTCTCCATGCTGCTCCGCCTGCAGGAGGCCAGCGGCGGCCAGGTCCGGCTGGTCACGGTGGCCTGCGAGGAGCCCGGCGGCATGGCGTTTATCCGGCAGGCCTCCCAGGTGTGCGCCGTATCACTGGGGCACTCCACCGCCGGGTATGAAACCGCCATGGAGGCCTTTCAGCTGGGCGCGACCCACGCGACCCACCTGTTCAACGGGATGCCCCCCCTGCTCCACCGCTCGCCCGGCATCATCGGCGCCGCCTATGACAGCGGGGCCAGCGTGGAGCTGATCTGCGACGGCATCCATATCCACCCGTCGGTGGTCCGCATGACCCATCAGCTCTTCGGCCAGAGGCTGAATCTGATCTCCGACTCCCTCCGGTGCGCGGGGATGCCGGACGGGCCGTACACCCTGGGCGGACAGCCCATCGTGGTGAAGGACGGCCGCGCCACCCTTCTGGACGGCACCATCGCCGGCTCGTCCATCTCCATGATGGACGCCCTGCGCAACGCGGTCCGCTTTGGGCTCCCCCTGGAGGACGCCGTCTACGCCGCCTCCACCGCCCCCGCTCTGGCCGCTCGCCTTGACGCCGGCGTCATTGCCCCGGGGAAGAGCGCGGATCTGGTCGTCCTGGACCAGGATCTGAACATCAAAGCGGTCTATGTTGACGGAAAACTGCAGCCGGCGGGTCCCTCTCTCGCAAAATAAGTCCGGACAGCAGACTGCTGTGAGGTGTATTATGAAAATCTACTGTGCAAAAGACTACTACGGAATGAGCCGCAAGGCGGCCAATATTCTCTCCGCCCAGGTGATTCTGAAGCCGGACTCCGTCCTGGGCCTCGCCACCGGCTCCAGCCCCATCGGCATTTATCAGCAGCTGATCGCCTGGTACAGGAAGGGCGACCTGGATTTCCGGGCGGTCAAAACGGTCAATCTGGACGAGTATGTGGGCCTGTCGCCCGACCACCCCCAGAGCTACCGCTATTTTATGCAGAGCAACTTTTTTGACCACATCAACATCCCGCCGGAAAACACCAACGTCCCCAACGGTCTCGCCCAGGATACGGACGCGGAGTGCCGGCGGTACAACCAGGTAATCCACAGCCTGGGCGGCATTGACATCCAGCTGCTGGGCATGGGCCACAACGGCCACATCGGGTTCAATGAGCCGGGGCAGGCCTTTGAGCTGGAAACCCATGTGGTGGACCTGACCGCCAACACCATCGACGCCAACGCCCGCTTTTTCTCCTCCCGGGACCAGGTCCCCCGCCAGGCCCTGACAATGGGGATCAAGACCATCATGCAGGCGCAGCGGATCCTGATGGTGGTCAGCGGCGCGGACAAGGCGGATATCGTCAAGCAGGCCTTCACCGGCCCCGTCGTCCCCCAGGTGCCCGCCTCCATTCTCCAGATGCATCCTAATGTTGTGCTGGTGGGCGACGAGGCCGCCCTGAGCAAGCTGTAAAAGCCTCCTCGCGGCCACCGGCGCTCTGCCGGCAGGCAAGGGCCCCGCTCAGCTGAGCGGGGCCCTTTTCCGTGCGGCGGCTTTTCCGGAACCCGCCCAAGCCCCGCCGGCTTTGGGGAAGCCCGCAGGGCGCGCGGCGGATCCGGCTGCGCCCAGGCGGCCCCTTTGCCCGTTGCAATTTTCCAGGTTTGTGTTAAGATGGTTTCAGTATATTCCTCTCACAACAGGACAACATGCTGAAAGGAGCCTTTCCCATGAACAGAGAACCCCTGACCCCTGAGCAGGAGCTGGAGATCATCGAGGAGCTCAAGCAGTTCGACACGCCCACCGTCACCAACGTGGTGGCCACCTACCCCGGCGCCCCCACCTGCCTGGGGCTCTACCACCCCTGGGACGTGAACTGGTACACAGACGACCGGCTGCGCCTGATGTTCCCGGAGCTGGGCCGGGTGTGCGGCTTCGCGGTGACCTGCGTCTACGGGCTGCCGGACCCCACCGTCCAGGGCGGCCCCAGCTTCGGCGACGTGCTGCGGGCCCTCAGCGACTCCCCCAGGCCCACCATCGTCGTCATCAAGCAGGACTTCCCCCAGCGGATCCGTGGTAAGATCGGCCTGTGCGGCGGAAATATGGCCACCGCTTTCCGGTCTGTGGGCTGCGTGGGCATCCTCTCCGACGGCCCCTCCCGGGATCTGGGCGAGGTGCGGGAGATCGGCCTGCAGTACATGCTGACCGGCACCTCCCCCGGCCACGGGCCCCAGGCGGTGAAGGCGGTCAACGTGCCGGTGGAGATCTGCGGCATGGATGTGTGCCCTGGGGAAATCATCCACATGGACGAAAACGGCGCGGTCAAGTTCCCCCGGGCCTACCTGAAGGATGTGCTGGAGCGCTGCCGCCTGCTCAGCCGCGAGGAGGAGGAGAAGATGGCCAAGCTGGCCTCCACCAGTGACCCGGACCTGCTGGCCCAGTATATGGCGGGCAATTACCGCTGATTCCCCCGTCGCGATAAGCGGCCAATGCGTTCGTTGCTTCCCCGGCGGAACGGCGAACGGACACAGGAGGAAGTGAAGCATGGAAGAACATCAGCTGATGATCCGCAGGGAGACCCCTGCCGACTACGAGGCCGTCGAAGCCCTGACCCGGGAGGCCTTCTGGAACGTGTACCGCCCCGGCTGCACGGAGCACTATGTACTGCACACCTTTCGCAGCAACCCCGACTTCGTGCCGGAGCTGGACCTGGTGCTGGAGAAGGAGGGGCGGCTGATCGGCCACATCATGTACGCCCGCGCCTGGATCCAGGCGGACGACGGCCGGCGCATCCCCGCCATGACCTTCGGCCCCGTCAGCATCCACCCGGACTTCCAGCGCCGGGGCTACGGAAAGCTGCTGGTGGACCGCTCTATGGAGCGCGCGGTGAGCCTGGGGGCCGGCGTACTGTGCATCGAGGGCAATCCCGCCTTTTACGGCAAGTCCGGCTTCATGGAGGCCGGCAGGTATGGGATCCGCTGCCACGGCGCGCCGGAGGGGGAGCCCCTCCCCTACTTTCTCCTGCGGGAGCTGCAGGAGGGGTACCTGCGGGGCGTAACCGGCGTCTATTTCACACCGGCAGGCTATTTCGTGGAGGATGCCCAGGCGGAAGCCTTCGACCGGCGCTTTCCGCCCAAGGAAAAGCGGAAGCTCCCAGGACAGCTGTTTGACTAAAAACGGGTCCCCGCCAGAATCGATTCTGCCGGGGACCCGTTATTCTTTCTACTGCCGCGGTTTACTCCGGCCGGCAGGCGGACACCATCTGCCGGCACCCCTCCGCCAGAACCACCGTGTCCAGGCCGCAGGTGACGCTGTCAAAGCCCCTCTCCAGCCACCGCTTCCCATCCGCCGGGGAGGAGGCGAAGATCAGCGCCTCCTTTCCATACTGCTGGCAGGCCCGCAGCACCCGCTCAATAGCCTCCAGGAGCACCGGGGAGTCGAACTGCAGGGGGATCCCCAGGGAGATGGACAGGTCGCAGGGGCCCACAAAGATCCCGTCTACCCCCTCCAGGGCGGCGATCTCCTCGACCGCCTCCAGTGCCTCCCTGGTTTCACACTGGGGGATCAGCTTGCAGCGGCGGTTGCAGGCAGCCATATAGGCCTGCACATCCTGGGCCCAGTCGTCCTGTCCCCAGCCGGTGGTGCGGTTGGGGCAGTAGCCCCGCTGGCCCACCGGCGGGAACTTGGCGTAGGTCACCAGCTCCCGCACCTGCTCCACCGAGGTGATGTTGGGGACAATCAGCCCCCGGGCGCCCAGATCCAGCATCCGCAGCACGTAGGGCCGACGGATATCCCCGATGCGCACATAGGGGAGCAGCCCGGTGTTCTCCGCCGCCCGGATATACGCCCCCGCGCTCTCCTCGCTGTAGCAGTTGTGCTCCGTGTCTATGACGATGTAGTCCAGGCCCGTCCGTCCCAGGCACTCCACCGCCTGGCAGCTGCCCAGCTCCAAAAATGTCCCGATGGTCTTTTCCCTTGCCATTGTGCTTCTCCTTTCCCGGTCCTCTCTGCTTCTTCCGCCTGTCCGATTACGGGTGGCGGGCCTCCAGCTCCAGCAGGGTTTCCTTGATGGGGAGCCCACCGGCGTAGCCCACCAGCTTTCCGCTGCTCCCCACCACCCGGTGGCAGGGGATGATGATGGGGATGGGATTGCGGTTGTTGGCCAGCCCCACCGCCCGGGCCGCCCGGGGCCGCCCCAGGGCGGCGGCCACCTGGCCATAGGACAGGGTGCTGCCGTAGGGAATCGTCCGCAGCAGCGCCCACACCTCCTGCTGGAAGGGCGTGCCCTCCGGCGCCAGGGGCAGGTCGAACGCCTTCCTGCGGCCCATGAAATACTCCTCCAGCTGCTGCTGGCAGGCCTGATGGACCGGCAGATCTCTGCCATCCTCCTCCCGGTAGATGCCGAAGCGCAGGGCGGTGACCGCGGCGCCGTTGCTGCAGATGGTCAAGGCGCCGATGGGGGTATGAATGACACTGGTGTACATGGGGGTTCCTCCTTCTTCCGTTATTCCGACGGCTCCTCCTGGGGAGCGGCGGCATCCATGGTCTGCTCCACGATGCTGTCCATCAGCTCCCGGTCCGGGATGGAGCCGGGCACATAGCCGTAAACCGTGCCCTCCGGGGTAATCATAAAAGTAATCGGGTAGGAATAGACGCCGTACTGGGCGAACACCTCCCCGGTGGCGTCCATCACCACGGGATAGGTATAGCCGTTCTGCTCCAGAAACGCCGCGATCTCCTCCTCCGTGCCGTCAATGCCGCCGGGGTTGGCCACTCCCAGCACCACCAGGTCCCCGGTGTTCTCCTCCCAGTCCTCATACAGGGACTGGATGTCCGGCATCTCCGCCTTGCAGGGACCGCACCAGGTAGCCCAGAAGTTGAGGAACACCGTCTTGCCCTGGTAGTCCGAGAGGGTGTGGCTCTGGCCGAACTGGTCGGTCAGCGTAAAGTCCGGCGCCGCCGGATAGACCACGGGCTCCCCCTGGGGCTCCTCCTCCGGCGCCGGCTCTTCTTGGGATGGCTCCTCCTGCTGCTCCACGGTCTGGTTCTGGGCGTCCTCCACGCCGCCGGTCATCTGGGAGAGGTACAGGGACAGCCTGCTCAGCCAGCCGGTCAGCATCAGGACGCCCACCAGGATCATCAGCGCGCCGCCGATCTTCCCCGTGTAGCGGACCACCTTCTGGTGGCGCTTGAAGAAGTCCAGCAGCGTCCCCGTGAAGAGCCCCACCGCCAGGAAGGGCAGGATAAAGCCCAGGGTGTAGACACCGATCAGCAGGAACCCCCGGCCGGCGGAGGAGGCGGAGGAGGCCATCAGCAGCACGGAGGTCAGCGCCGGCCCCACGCAGGGGGTCCAGGCGAAGGAGAAGGTGAAGCCCAGCACCAGGGCGGTGACGGGGCTCATGGACACCCGGTCCAGCCGGAAGGGCAGGCGCCGCTCGGTGGACAAAAACCGGGAGGAGCCGAAGATCCCCAGCTGGTAGATGCCGAAAAGGATGATCAGAATCCCTCCCACCCAGGTGAACACCTGGTGGTACCGGGAGAGGAACTGCCCGGCGGCGGTGAATCCCAGGCCCAGAAGGAAGAAGGCGAAGGACACGCCCGCCACGAAAAACGCCGTGTTGCACATCACCCGGCCCCGGCGGTACCGGATCGTCCCGTCCGCCTCCACCGTCCTGGCTCCGCCGGAGAGGTAGCCGATATACAGCGGCACCAGGGGCAGGACGCAGGGGGAGAAAAAGCTGACCAGCCCCTGCAGGAACACGGTCAGCGCGGAAACGCTGATCTCCAGATCAAGTCCCATATGTTTGCTCCTTTTAGTATACTAAGTTTCCGGCAGTATAGCAAGAGGGACCGCCCGCCGTCAAGTGATAAAGTCACCATTTCCCCGAAAATTTTTCCGCCCGCCCAGAAAAACAGCCGCCTGCCAGGTGGGCAGGCGGCCGCTGATTCCCTTCGCCGGGCCGTCAGGAGTTCTTCATCACGATGCTCTCCACCGTGTCCGCCGCATGCTCGCAGGCGTCCACGCAGATCTCCATAAAGGTGTAGATCTCCCGCCAGACGATGATCTCCAGGGGATCGGAGCAGGTGGTGTGGAGGGTGCGCAGGCTGGAGATGAAGAGGGCGTCCGCCTCCTCCTCCATGGTGTTGATGTTGACAATGTGCTGGTGGAGGGTCTTGGAGTGCTTGAAGTCCGCGAACTCCTTGGCCATGCTCTTGGCCTCCTCGCAGACCCGGATCATCACCTCCGACAGCTTCAGTGCGTCGGGCCGGATGGTCTGCACGTTGTTGCAGTACAGCCGCAGGAGCACGTCCTCAATCTGGTCGGTGATGTCGTCGATGTTCTGACCCAGCAACAGGATGTCCTCCCGCTCGATGGGGGTGATGAACGCCTTGACCAGCACGTTGAGCAGCTCGTGCTTCTTCACGTCCGCCGCGTGCTCGATGGCGTGCATCTCGTCCAGCTTCTCCCCGATCTGCTCCGGGTCGTAGTTGGCCATCACGTCGTGGAGCAGGTGGGCCGCCTGACAGGAGTAGTCGATGCAGGTATAAAACGTGTCAAAATAAAATGAATCTTGCTTCTTCGCCATGATCCTTCGCTCCCTTATTCTATCATTTCATCGTTGTCAGGATTCCGCCGGAACCATTAAAAGATCGTCATAAACAGCTTGGCCACCAGGTAGCTGATGAGGCCGCAGCCCGGGAAGGTGAAGACCCAGGTGAGCATCATGTCCTTCACCACGCCGAAGTTGATGGCGCTCAGCCGCTTCACCGCGCCCACGCCCATAATGGCGCTGGTCTTGGTGTGGGTGGTGGAAACCGGGATGCCGAAGAGGCTGCTCAGCAGCAGGCAGAAGGCCGCCGACAGGTCGGCGGAGAAGCCCTGGTACTTCTCCAGCTTCACCATGTCCATTCCCACGGACTTGATGATTTTCTCGCCGCCCACACTGGTGCCCACGCCCATGACGATGCTGCACAGGATCATCAGCCACACGGGGATCACCATGCCGGTGACGCTGCTCTGCCCCTTGCAGAAGGCGATGCCCAAAAAGAGCACGCCGATGAATTTCTGCCCGTCCTGAGCGCCGTGCATGAAGCTCATGGCCGCCGCGCCAAAGATCTGGGCGCCTTTGAAGAATCCGTTGGTCCTGCGCCGGTCCATCCGGGCGCAGAGGATGGTGACCAGCTTGCAGATCACCCAGCCGCTGATGAAACCCAAGGCCAGGCTGAGGACCAGGCCGTAAATCACCTTGATCCACTCGGCGCCGTTGACCCCCTCCAGGCTGTTGTGGATGGCGATGGCCGCGCCGGTGAGGCCGGCGATCAGGCTGTGGCTCTCGCTGGTGGGGATACCGAACAAGGAGGCCACCACACTGTAGACCACAATGGAGAACAGCGCAGCGCATAGGGCGATCAGCGCATCCTGGGTGTTGTCACCGAAATCCACCATATTGCTGATGGTAGAGGCCACGGAGCTGTTGATCGTCGTCATGATCAGCACGCCCAGGAAGTTGAAAATGGCGCTGAGGATAATGGCCGACCGGGCCCCCATGCACCGGGTGGTGATGCAGGTGGCGATGGCGTTGGGCGCGTCGGTCCAGCCATTGACGAAGATGACGCCCAGGGTCAGCAGAACCGTAATGAGCAAAACCGGGCTGGCCGTCACCTCCTGCAGGAAACTGGAAAATGATACATCCATACGTTCACATCCGCTTTCTTCCGAATTCCGCCGGCAGGTCCGGGGGTACGCTCAGGTTCGAAAGCGCAGCCTGCTTCGCGCAGACCCAGCAGCGGGCGGTACAGCTGCTTTCCCCCGGGCCCTCGCTTCTCTTTCGCTCCATCCGCCTCCGCAGTTTTCCTGACGCAGCGGAGGCGTTCCCCATGGAGCTTTTTCCCCGCGGGCTTCCCCGCCCGCGGAAACCGGATGCCCTGTCACGCCGCCGGGAGGCACGCGCCTCCCCCTGTGCCTTTGCATAAAAAAAGCAGGACTTCCAGGATAGAAGTCCTGCTCAGCGGCAGCAATGACTGTGGCCATATCCGGAGCGGCGGCACAGCGCCTGGTTAAGAACTCCCCTCTGTTCCAATGCTCCAGTCTAGCCACTCATCCTAGCACTTTTAGGATAACATTTCTCCAGGTTTTCGTCAATAGCTTTTCAGCCAAATTGCCGGTTTTCATGGGAGAGAATGGAAAATGCCGTCGAAACGTCTTTTTCCTCAGGCCCGCTGCAGGTCCGCGCCCACGAAATATTTCTTCATGGGCTTGTAGAGCAGGGCGAAGGCCACCAGGCAGAGGATCAGGTTGGGCAGCATGTAGGACCCGTTATAAATCAGGGAGTAGAAGCTGGGGCTGGTGAAGGTGGTCCCCATAAACTCCGTGGGCGCCAGGATCTTGTAAATCGTGACGCCGCTGATATAGTGGACGGCAAAGCGGCCCAGGTTTCCCACCAGGGCCCCCGGGAACACCCCCCAGGACTTGCCCTTGAAGAGGCCGGCCAGGCCCAGGGGCGTGTAGGCTACCAGGTAGTCCAGCAGCATGGACTGCCAGCCCCAGGCATAAGCCCCGTCGAATACCATCTGCAGAAGGCCCAGGGCAAAGCCGGCCAGCAGCCCCGGCCCAAGGCCCCAGCGCACCGCGTAGAGCACAATCGGGACAGCGGCCAGGGTGATGGAGCCGCCGTTGGGCAGGTCGCCGAAGAGCTTGATGTAGGACAAGATCTGGGCCAGCGCCACCATGACGGCCCCCTCGGCAAGCATTCTTGTTTTCCTGTTCATGTTGTTTCTTTCCTCCTCGTGATTCATCCAGAGGAACCTGCCTGGGGCACACGAAAAAACCGCATGTCCGCAGGCGCAGACATACGGTGCATACTACTATTACTCGCATTCCTACGCCGGCATTACCCGGATCAGGTTCGAGGGACCTCGACGGCCATACGTCGCATCTCAGCCGGCATGCGCCAGCGCCCCTTGGATTGTGGCAACACTATACCACCGATTTCTCCCTTTGTCAACCGCCCGCCCCTGTGGTATACTGGGGAAAAGCCTGTGTACATCCGGAGGGATCTGATATCATGGGAAGCTGCTTTATTTTCGGCGCCGGCACGGTGTACGGCGTCTACCGCCGCCCCGGCGCCGGGGACTTTGTCATCGCCGCCGACGCGGGCTACCGGGCCTGCCAGCGCCTGGGGATTGCCCCGGACCTGCTGGTGGGGGACTTCGACTCCATGCCGGAGCCGGATTTTCCCCGGACCCTCCGCTCCCCGGTGGAGAAGGACGACACGGATACCTCCCTGGCCATGAAGGAGGGGCTCCGCCGGGGCTACCGGGATTTTCAGATCTACGGCGGCACCGGCGGGCTCCGGCTGGACCACACCGTCGCCAACCTGCAGATGCTCCTGTGGCTGCGCCGCCAGGGGGCCAGAGGCTGGCTCTACGACAACCGCTTCGTCTACACGGCCATCGAAAACGAGTCCATCTCCATTCCGCGGACCGTGGAGTGGGGGCTGCTGTCGGTGTTCTGCCTGGGCGCCGACGCCGGCGGCATCCGGGAGGAGGGGGTCCAGTACCCCCTGACGGACGCCCGCCTCTCCGCCGCCTTTCCCCTGGGGGTCAGCAACCACATCCTGGAGCCGGAGGCCCGGGTGACCGTGGCGGAGGGGAGTCTCCTGGTGGGCTGGGAGCTGCCGGAGGCCTGATTCTCAAAAAAGATAGCGCTTTTGCCAGCTGTGGGAGAGAATCTCCTTGCGGATTTGTGGAAACTATAGTATGATATTCTAAAAGAAAGTGTGGCTCCCTGACAAAATTTTAGGAAAGTTTGAGGGCACGGCTATGGCAACCTTTCAGGTCAACGGCAGAACGGTCACGGTGGAGAAAAACCAGAAGCTGCTCCGCTACCTCAGGGATGAGCTGCGCCTGACCAGCGTGAAGGACGGCTGCAGCGAGGGCGCCTGCGGCACCTGCACGGTGCTGGTGGACGGCAAGGCCACCCGGGCCTGCATCCTCACCACGGACAAGCTGGCGGGTAAATCGGTCCTGACGGTGGAGGGCCTCAGCGACTTTGAGAAGGAGGCCTGGGTCTGGGCCTTCGGGGAGGCGGGAGCGGTCCAGTGCGGCTTCTGCATCCCGGGGATGGTCATGGCCGGCAAGGCCCTGCTGGACCAGAACCCGGACCCCACGGAGGAGGAGATCGCCTTCGCCCTCCGGAACAACATCTGCCGGTGCACCGGGTATGTGAAGATCATCCAGGGGGTGAAGCTGGCGGCAAAGGTCCTGCGGGAGGGGGCCGTCCCCCAGGCGGACGCGGAGAACTGGCGGTTCGGCCAGTCGGTCCACCGGCTGGACGTGCGGGAGAAGGTGCTGGGGTACGGAAAATACCCCGACGACATCTACCTGGACGGCATGATCTACGCCTCCGCCGTCCGCAGCGCCTACCCCAGGGCCCGGGTGCTGGCCATCCGCACGGAGAAAGCTAAAGCCCTGCCGGGAGTGGTGGGGGTGTTCACCGCCGCGGATATCCCCGGCACCAACAAGGTGGGCCATCTCATGAAGGACTGGGACACCATGATCGCTGTGGGGGACATCACCCACTACCTGGGGGACGCCATCGCCATTGTGGCGGCGGAAACCATGGAGATCGTGGAGGAGGCGAAGAAGCTGGTGGAGGTGGACTACGAGCCCCTGACGCCGGTGCGCAGCCCCTACGAGGCCATGGCTGAGGGCGCCCCCCTGGTCCACCGCAGCGGCAATCTCCTGGCCCACAAGCACGTCTCCCGGGGCAGCGCCTCCGCCGCCATCGCCGGGAGCAAGTACGTGGTCAGCGGGAAGTTTTCCACCCCCTTCACCGAGCACGCCTTCCTGGAGCCGGAGTGCGCGGTGAGCTATCTGGAGGGGGACTGCGTGAAGATCCTCTCCTCCGATCAGGGGGCCTATGACACCCAGCATGAGACCGCCCCCATGCTGAACCTGCCCTTTGAGAAGGTAAAGGTGCAAAACCAGCTGGTGGGCGGCGGCTTCGGCGGCAAGGAGGACGTGACGGTCCAGCACCTGAGCGCCCTGGTAGCCCTGCTCACCGGCCGTCCCTGCAAGATGAAGCTCACCCGGGCGGAGAGCATCCTGGTCCACCCCAAGCGCCACCCCATGGACATGGAGTTCACCCTGGGCTGCGACGAAAACGGCATCATCCAGGGGGTGAAGGCCACGGTCATCGCTGACACCGGGGCCTACGCCTCCCTGGGGGGGCCGGTGCTGGAGCGGGCCTGCACCCACGCCGCCGGCCCCTACAACTACCAGAACTTCGAGATCGACGGCTACGCCTGGTACACCAACAATCCCCCCGCCGGGGCCTTCCGGGGCTTCGGCGTGACCCAGACCTGCTTCGCCATCGAGAGCCTCCTCAACGAGATGGCGGACAAGGTGGGCATCACCCCCTGGGAGATCCGCTACCGCAACGCCATCCGCCCCGGCCAGGAGCTGCCCAACGGCCAGATCGTGGGGCCGGAAACGGGCCTGGCGGAAACGTTGGAGGCCATCAAGCCCTACTACGACGCGGGGAAATACGTGGGTATCGCCTGCGCTATGAAGAACTCCGGCGTGGGCGTGGGCCTGCCGGACACGGGCCGCTGCCGCCTGGTGGTGCAGGACGGCAAGGTCCACATCGAGGCCGGCGCCTCCTGCATCGGCCAGGGGCTGGGGACCGTGCTGGTGCAGATGTGCTGCGAAACCCTGGGCCTTCCCCGCAGCGCCATTGTCTACGAGCGCTCCAACACCTACGAGGCCCCGGACTCCGGCACCACCTCCGGCTCCCGGCAGACCACCATCACCGGCGAGGCCTGCCGCCGGGCCTGCGTGGAGCTGAAGCGGGCCCTGGAGGGCAAGACCCTCTCCGACCTGAACGGCACGGAGTACTACGGGGAGTACGCCACCAAGACCGACAAGCTGGGGGCCGATGTGCCAAATCCCGTGAGCCACATCGCCTACGGCTACGCCACCCAGCTGTGCGAGCTGGGGGAGGACGGGAAGATCCTCCGCATGGTGGCGGCCCACGACGTGGGCCGGGCGGTGAACCCCAAGAGCGTGGAGGGCCAGATCGAGGGGGGCGTGGTCATGAGCATGGGCTTCGCCCTCACCGAGCGCTATCCCCTGACCGACTGCAAGCCCACCGCCAAGTTCGGCACCCTGGGGCTCTTCAAGGCCAACCAGATCCCGGAGGTGAAGGCCATCGTGGTGGAGAAGCCGGGGCTGGACGTGGCCCTGGGGGCCATCGGCATCGGGGAGATCACCTCCATCCCCACCGCCCCCGCCATCGCCGACGCCTACTACCGGCTGGACGGGAAGCGGCGCTACAGCCTCCCCCTGGAGGACACGCCCTACCAGAGGAAATAGACGCCCTGTTTCCCGGGGGCCGGCAGGCATCTGCCGCCCCCGGGAAATTTTTTCTCCATCCCGTCGTATTGACAGGGGCGCTCCCCCTGCCCTATAATAAATCTGTGGAAAAGCCTGTCCGGCAGCCCGTCTGCCGCGCGCCGGTCCGCGCCCAGTGGCACCGGCGGTTTTTTCTTTTCCCGCCGCCCCCGGCGGCGCCAATCTACAACTGACCGGAGGTTTCCGCTGTGCGCCTGAATATGTGGATGATTGCCAACCGACTGGCGGGTCTGGAGGCGGAGCTCCAGATCCGGAGCCATGACGCGCCCCTGCTGATGAGCGCCAGAAACGCCTACGCCACCAACTGCGTCCACGTCTACCAGGACGGTCCGGACTGCGTGTGCAACGGGGAGGGCGACATCATCCGGATCAAGAACATGGATGAGAAGCAGGCCTTTGAGATCATCCAGGGTATCTTTGACTTCTACCGCTCCTGGCAGACCAACGTCTGTCAGGCACTGGCCGCCGGCCAGTACGGCGAGTTCATCGCCCTGTGCGGGAACGTGTTCGGGAACCCCGTGATCCTCCAGGACGCCAACAACAAGGTCCTGGCCATCAGCGCCGAGTACGCCCAGGACGCCCTGGACGAGGAGTGGGCCTACCTCAACGAGTTCCACTACAGCTCCATCAAGAGCATCAACTACCTGCGCAGCTTCTCCGACCAGGCGCCTCTGCGCCGGCGGGGGGAGCCCCGGCTGCTGCGCTTTCCCAAGAGCGCCGACCGGCTGGACTGCCTGTCCATCGACATCTTCCAGCACGGGATTTTCTACGGGCGGATCACGGTCCTGGAGAAGGACCGGCC
Source organism: uncultured Oscillospiraceae bacterium (assembly GCA_904420435.1). Lineage (GTDB taxonomy): Bacteria > Bacillota > Clostridia > Oscillospirales > Oscillospiraceae > CAJFPI01. The sequence goes on along the minus strand of CAJFVK010000003.1, from coordinate 32,459 downwards.
GTTGAACCCCGGGGACAGCCAGGTCATCAAGTACCTGGCGGAATTCCTGTCCACCTACCTGCCGGACCGCAACGGCCAGGACGACGTGTCCAACAGCCACTCCATCTTCCTGGACGTGGTCATGGGCTACCGGGTGGAGGAGCGGCGGCTGGAGCAGCAGATGCGCTATCTGGGCTGGGAGCACGACCACTTCTACCGGCTCATCACCTTCTCCGGCTTTGACGAGCGGATCTCCGACGATTTCCTCTATATGATCTCCCAGCTGCTGATCAGCAAGCTGCCCCACGCGGCCGTGTTCACCAACGACACCAATGTGATCGCCATCGTCAACGAGAATCTGAGCCAGGCGTCCCAGGCGGCGGAGATGATCGAGCAGGTGGCCAAGAACAACGACCTGCGCGCCGGCGCCAGCTTTGCCGCCAAGGGGCTGGACTGCTTCCCGATCCTCTACCACCAGGCCCGGGCCGCCGTCCGCTACGGCATCAGCCTGGACCCCCAGGTCTACCTCTACTTCTTCCGGAGCTACACCATCGACTATCTGCTGGAGATCTCCGCCGCCCAGGACACGGAGAAGGCCCTGTACGCCTGCCACCCGGACGTGGTGGAGATGTGGCTGCGGGACCAGGAGCGCTGGGGCAACCAGATCGAAACCCTCTGGGTCTATCTGAACAACGACCGCTCCCTCATCAACACCGCCAACGAGCTGTACGTCCACCGGAGCACCCTGGTCTACCGGATCAAGAAGATCACCGAGGCCCTCCACGGGGACATCACCGACGCCTATACCCGTGACTACATCAAGCTCTCCATCCGCTTCCTGCGGCTGTTCGGGGACAAAATCGAGTCCTTCCCCACGCTGCGGCTATAGCGCCCCTGTCTGATCTGACGAATTCTTTCATCCGCCGGTACGAAGGAATGTGCAGATTCTATAATTTATTTGGTATGCCCAGGGCCTATGATTCGGCCCTGGGTTTTTGTTATACTGAAAACAGTTCAAGGAATCCGCGCACAAAAGTGATTGAGTTTGTTTATAAAGGAGGATTTGAAAATGGAGAAGTACCCGTTCCGGAAGGATGAGCTCAACCCCAAGAGCCTGATCCCTTCCCGTCCCGGCATGGAACCCCTGCCCCTGTACCACACCCCCATCACCCCCAAAGAAAACTACATGCGGATGTTCCACAAGGACGGCCCCGCCCCCCTGTGGATCCCCCTGGTCAGCGAGATCGTGAACTTCGCCCCCCGGGTGGTGCCTGACTGCGTGGCCCGCTCCTTCGTGATGGACGCCGAGGGCCCCTTTGACCCCAACACCGGCGGCGGCAAGGACATGTTCGGCACCGAGTGGGTCTACATCCCCGTGGCCGGCGGCTCCATGGTGAAGCCCGGCAATCCCCGCCTGAGCGACGCCAACGACTGGGAGAAGGAAATCCAGTTCCCGGATATCGACTCCTACGACTGGGCCGGCGCCAAGGAGCGCAACAAGGAGCGGGTGGATCCCGAGCGTCCCACCCTGGTCTGGTTCCTCAACGGCATGTTTGAGCGCCTCATCTCCTTTATGGACTTCGAGGGCGCCATCATCGCCCTGGTGGACGAGGACCAGCAGGAGGCGGTCCACAAGCTGTTCTCCCGCCTGTGCGACGTCTATGAGAAGATCATCGACAAGTACATCGAGTGCTTCAGCATGGACATTTTCTACTTCCATGACGACTGGGGCTCCCAGCGGGCGCCCTTCTTCTCCATTGAAACCGTCCGGGAGATGATCCTCCCCTACATCAAGCGCCTGGTGGACTACTGCCACAGCAAGGGTGTGATCTTCGAGTTCCACTGCTGCGGCCAGGTGGAGAAGCTGGTGCCCGCCATGATCGAGGCCGGCATCGACGTGTGGTGCGGCCAGCCCATGAACGACAAGGCCATGCTCCACGAGCGCTACGGCAAGGACATCGTCCTGGGCATCGAGCCGGAGACCCTGCCCATGGACGCCACCGAGGAGCAGATGCGGGAGGCCGCCAAGAACTTCGTGGAGAAGTACGGTCCCACCATGGACACCGCCCCGGTGTACTGCAACCTGCGCAACTGCCCCGCCAAATATCAGGACTACATGTACGCCTTCGGCCGGCAGTTCATGACCGAGGAGTGGTGAGCCCTCCCTTCCGGGAGTTGCACCGCGGATACCAAAATCTGCGGGAATCTCAAAAATTATCGTATCGGTGAGATGTAGCGGTTTTTTGAGAAGTATCGTATAATTAGCACATAATCTAACATCGAGAAGGGAGTTTCATTGTATGAGTTATCCATTCAACCGCGCGGAGGAGCTGAAGGACGTCGGCATGTATCCCGCCGTTCCCAAGCCCTATGGCATGCCCGCCGCCCCGGCCCGGAAATTCAACACCCCCATCACCCCCAAGGAGAACCTGCTGCGGATCTTCCGTAAGGAGATGCCCCTGTGGCTGCCCAACATCAGCACGGACTGCAACTTTATCCAGCCCCTGGTGATGCCCGACGCCATGGCCCGCTGGAAGGGCGGCAAGGACTGGTTCGGCATCGAGTGGCAGTACGAGCCCATGACCAACGCGGCCATGGTCAAGCCCGGCACCCGCCGGCTGAGCGACATCACCAACTGGGAGAAGGAGATCGTCTGGCCCGACCTGAACGCCATCGACTGGGAGAAGGACTACAAGGAAACCTATGAGCCCGTCATCTCCAAGGACCGGGCCACCATCTTCGTCATTGTCAACGGCCTCTTTGAGCGCCTGGCCGACCTGACCAGCTTTGAGGACGCCTTCTGCTACCTGCTGGAGGAGCCCGAGGCCCTGACCGCCTTCTATGAGAAGCTCACCGACTGGCACATCGAGCTCATCAAGATCGCCAAGAAGTACTACCACGCGGACATTATCAACTTCCACGACGACATGGGCTCCCAGAAGAGCTCCTTCATGTCCCCGGCTACATACCGCGAGATGCTGCAGCCCCACTATCAGCGGATCTGCAAGGCCATCCACGACGAGGGCATGTACGTGATCCACCACTCCTGCGGCAACATCGGCAACCTCCTGCCCGCCTTCATCGAGGACGGTTGGGACTGCTGGGAGGGCCAGGACACCTGCAACGACAAGCTGGATCTCATGGAGAAGTACGGCAAGGATCTGGCGCAGGATAGCTCCTTCGCCATCCCCGCCGAGCTGCCGGACGACCAGGTGGAGGGCTTCATCAAGGAGCGCATCGAAACCCTGGGCAAGGACGGCCGCTACTTCGCCACCCTGCGGGACGGCAAGGCCGAGCGCCAGCCCAAGAGCGAGGAGATGATGTACTGCCTGTCCCGGGAGTACTATCAGAGCAAGTAACCCCACCACTGAAATTTCACATTTATGTGTGACTTGTAAGGAGGGCCGTTATGGCAAACGAAACGACAAAAACCGCCAGTGGGAAGAAGCCGCTGAGTAAAACTCTGAAGCGCTTCTACGGCGTCGGAAGCATCGGCTTCGGCTGGATGACCAACATCGAGACCTACTACTTCCAGTACTTCCTGACCGACGTAGCCAAGTTCAACAACACCATGGCCACCACCATCGCCACCATCGCCAGCACCATCGACGCGGTGCTGTCCTGGATCTACGGCGTGATCCTGAACACCGTGAAGCCCATGCGCTGGGGCCGCTACCGCTCCTGGCTGGTAGCCGTCCCCTGGATCGTCCCCTTCCTCTACACCTTCCAGTTCCTGAAGATCGGCGACGGAGCTGCGGCTGCGGCTATCATTGTTTTGGGTGCCGCCACCAGCCACATCGCCTGGAACATCCCCTATGTGGCCAACGCCACCATGGTGTCTGTGGCCGCCAGCACCCCGGAGGACCGGATGGCCCTGAGCTCCAACAACTTCACCTACAGCTACCTGGGCCGTCTGACCTACTCCTATGTGGGTCCCTATGCGGCAATGTTCTTCAGCAATGTGCTGGGTGAGCAGTACGGCTACGCCGCCACCGCTTTCGCTTTCGCCGCCTTGATGGCCGCCCTGTACTTTGCCCACTTCAAGATGTTCGACGGCTACGAGGTTTCCGAGGTTGAGGTGGCCGGCCAGGCCAACCAGGCCCAGGAGAAGAAAAAGAAGGGCTCCGGTCTCAGCGGCAAGGACATGCTGGTGGCTCTGTTCAAGAATCCCCCCCTGCTGGTCCTCCTCATCTGCGAGTTCGGCACCTCTGGCTATAACTTCGTGGTGGCCGGCATGACTGCATACTACTTCAAGTATGTAGTGGAGAACGAAACTCTCACCTCCCCCTACATTCTGGTGACCACCATCCTGGCCTTTGTAGGCGCCTACACCAGCCGCTACGTGGCCAAAGCCCTGTCCATCCGGAAGACCTATCTGCTGAGCGCCCTGCTGTGCACCGTCGGGCCCCTGCTGGCCTACTTTGTCACCGGCGGCAACCTGATCCTGGTGATGATCACCATGTCCATCGGCCAGTTGGGCATCGGCCTGAAGGGCGGCCTGACCAGCGCCATGTACGCTGACATCATCATCTACAACGAGTGGAAGACCGGCAAGAACGCCGCCGGCTTCATCATGGGCATGCAGAACGTGCCCATCAAGGTGGGCGTGGTCATCAAGAGCCTGCTGATCGGTTTCGCCATGGGCACTATCGGCGGCTTCATCGACGCTGATACCGTTCTGCAGACCGGTATCACTCCGCAGCTCCAGGAAGGCGTACTGGTCGGCTTCATGCTGATCCCCGCCATCCTGACCGCTGTTTCCTTCATCCTCTACCTGGTGGGCTATCACATCACCCCGGAGAAGATCGCCAAGTACCAGGCCGAGATCGACGCCCGCAAGCAAAAGGCTTAACTTCTATCGCTTTCCTTATCTCTCTGAATATTTTCCCGACACCAGGAGAGGGCTGCCAAACGGCAGCCCTCTCCCCATTCTGCGGGAAAACGTATGATTGCGGCCGCCCGCAGGCGGAGATACTCCGCGGAGCTCCTGGCCGGCGGGGCTGGCGCCCCAAAGCCCCGCCCCGTCACGCAAGAAAGGAAACCCGCCTTATACAAGGCGGGCTTCCTTTTACGTTCTTTTTCAGGTGCAGGACTCAGGCTTCCCCTCTCATCTTGGCGAAGCACTCGCTGCAGTACACAGGACGGTCGCTCTTGGGCTCAAAGGGAACCCGAGCTTCCCCGCCGCAGGCCGCGCAGACAGCGGTGAAATACTCACGGGGGCCGCGGGCGGCATTCTTGCGGGCGTCACGGCATGCCTTGCAGCGCTGGGGCTCGTTCTGGAAGCCGCGCTCAGCGTAGAACTCCTGCTCACCGGCGGTGAACACGAACTCCTTGCCACACTCTTTGCACACCAAAGTCTTGTCTTCGTACATTGTTTTTACCCTCTCTTTGCATAGAAAAAAATATATTGCGGTCAGCGCGTCGCTGATTGCGCCATGGGATGTGTCACCGGGCAGCCTTCCGGCGAATGCGTTGTATGGCGTTCTCCACGGACTTGGCGGGCTTATTCAGGGCCTGGGCAATCTCGCCGCAGGTCATCCCCTCCAGGTACAGGGAGAGCACCTTCCTCTCCAGGGAGGACAGCTGCTGACTGATTCTGATGAAGTCACGCTCCGCGTTTTCCCGCAGGATATAGAGCTCCTCCGGATTGACGCTGGCCGCGTGTCCCGATACCGATGCGTAGGAGTTGCTGTCAAAGAAAGGGGCTTCCATGGAAATCGATTGGTTCAGCGCTCTGTGCTTTTCCCGTGACGCGGCGCGCAGGGCGGAGAACATGCGATTTCGAATGCAGACCTCAGCAAAGGTGCGGAAGGAGGCGTCCTTCTGGGGATCGAATTCCCGGACCGCCTTCATGAGTCCCATCATGCCCTCCTGGAGCAGATCGTCCCGGTCCCCGCCCGCCAGGAAATAGGGGCGGGTAATGGCGCGGACCAGGCGATGATAACGCTTCACCAGCGCCTCCTCCGCCTGGCGGTCCCCGCCGGCTGCCCTGGCGCACAGCTCCTCGTCCTTCATCTCCTCCAGAGGACTCTGGGATTCAGTGTCATACAAAACCATAACATATTATACCTAATCTTTGGCTGGTTTGTCAAGAAAAATATCAAAATCTTTTCGAAATCGCCAGCTCGTTTTTGATTAAATTCACTAATTCCACAAGCCTGTCACAGCAGGACTGTGCAATTTCGACAGTCTTCGCCTCCACCATAACCCGGATCAGGGGCTCCGTGCCGGAGGCGCGGACCAAAACCCGGCCCTCCCCGGCCATGGCCTCCTCCTCCCGCTGGCAGGCCTCCAGCAGCCGCTCCTCGGCCATGACGGCCTCCTTCAGCCCCGCCACGTTCTCCAGCTTCACATTCTCCAGCACCTGGGGGTACTGGGGACAGATGCTCGCCAGCTGGCTGGCCTTCTGGCCGCTGCGCTTGAGGATCTGGAGGAACTGGAGGGCGGTCAGCTGGCCGTCGCCGGTGGTGGCGTAGTCGGTGAAGATCATGTGGCCGGACTGCTCGCCGCCGATGCGGTAGCCGAACTCCAGCATCTTCTCCAGCACGTTCCGGTCCCCCACCGCCGTGCAGATCAGCCGGATGCCGTTCTTGTTGCAGAACTCGTGGAGGCCCAGGTTGCTCATCACCGTGCCCACGATGGTCCGGCCGGTAAGGGTGCCCCGCTCCTTCATGTCCCTGCCGCAGACGGCCATGATCTTGTCCCCGTCGATGACGTTCCCCTGCTCGTCGATCATCAGGCAGCGGTCCGCGTCCCCGTCGAAGGCCACGCCCAGGTCGTACTCCCCGGCGGTGACCATGGCGGCCAGGCTCTTTAAGTGGGTTGAGCCGCAGCGGTCGTTGATGTTGACGCCGTTGGGCTTGCGGTGGATGAAGTCCGCCTCGATATCAAACCCCGCGAACAGATCCGGGGCCGTGGCGGCGGCGGCGCCGTTGGCGCAGTCCACCAAGATCCGCAGCCCCGCCAGGTCGTCGCTCACCGTGCTCTGGAGGTACTTGATGTACTCGTACTTGAGGCTCTTCATCCCGTGGATCCGCTTGCCGATGTCCGCACCCTTGGCAGTGGCCAGATTCTCTCCGGAGAGGATTTTCTCCTCCACCCGCTCCTCCAGGGCGTCGGAGAGCTTGTAGCCCTGGCCGTTGAAGACCTTAATGCCGTTGTGCTCAAAGGGGTTGTGACTGGCGGAGATGACGATGCCCGCGTCCGCCTCCACCTTCACGGTCAGATAGGCCACCGCCGGGGTGGGGATGGTGCCCAGGGGCATCACATCGCCGCCTGCGGAGCAGATCCCGGCGATCAGGGCCCCCTCCAGCATGTCCGAGGAGATGCGGGTATCCATGCCAATAGTGATCAGGGGCGCGCCGCCCTTCTCCTCTGTGAGCACATGGGTCACCGCCTGCCCCACCCGGAAGGCCAGGTCAGCGGTCAGATTTTCCCCCACGATGCCGCGGATGCCGTCGGTTCCAAATAGTTTTCCCATTTGTCAAACACCTCATTATGATTGTTAGTTTTCCTTGTTGATCGGATGACCGTCCTGGTCAAAATTCCGCTTCAGCGCCTGGTCCACGGGGACAGTGCTCACGATCATCACCCCGCACTGGAGCAAAACCGCCGTGCCGCCCCAGCTGGAGAGGAGGGACGCCTCTCCCCGCCCCAGCAGCAAAACGACCAAAACCGTCGCCACAGCCAGCACAGCGCCCCAGCGCAGCCAGATCCGGCCGCAGGTCCGGTGGGCGAAGTCCCAGGCTTCCTGGCTGGACATGGCCCGCCTGGTGCGGTAGCCAAACCAGTCGTTGATCTTCCTGGGCGGCCGCTTGAGAAAGATGGCGCCCAGCAGCATCATGACCGCTGGAATCAGCAGCAAAACGCACAGTCCCGTCCAGTCCATTACCCCATATCCTCCTCAAAGAGATACCGGAGCATCCGCTCCGGGTTTTCCAGAAACCGTTTCGTCAGCTGGTAGTGCTCCGTTTCCTCATAGCCCACCGGTCGAATGCCCGACTCATCCAGCAGGTAGATCCGGGCGCCCGGGTAGGCCATCAGGATGGGCGAGTGGGTGGCGATGATGAACTGGGACTGCATCCCCACCAGCTGGTGCATCTCCCCCAGGAGCGTCAGCTGCCGGGCCGGGGACAGGGCCGCCTCCGGCTCGTCCAGGAGGTAAAGGCCGTGGCCGCCGAAGCGGTGCTGCACCAGGCTGAGGAAGCTCTCCCCATGGGACTGGGCGTGGAGGGATACCCCGCCGTAGCTGTCGATGAGCCGGGGGCCAAAGGAGGGCTCCTCGTCCATCTCGTCAATATTGGTCGCCACGTTGTAGAAACTCTCCGCCCGGAGAAAGAACCCATCCCGTGGATAGCGGCGGCGGGCCACCGTCAGGTACTCCCAGAGCCGGGAGTGGGTGGGCCGGGTGGAGAAGCGGAAATTCCGGGTGCCGCCCTCGGCGTTGAAGCCGCAGCAGAGGGCGATGGCCTCCAGCAGCGTGGACTTCCCGCTGCCGTTCTCCCCCACCAGGAAGGTCACCGGAGCATCAAAGGCCAGCGGGGACTCCCGCCCCTCCAGGGCCCGGACCGCGGGCAGGGCGCGGAGATAGGAGTCCTCCGGCAGGGGTTCCCGGAGATAGACGCCCGACACGTAGACGCCGTCCATCTCCCCTATCCCTCCTGATCGCGGAGCGCAGGGCCGCCGCTGTAGGGGTCGTAGTGGGGCAGCCGGCAGCCGAACTCCTGGAGAGAGGCGATGCGCCCCTCGCCGTCAAACCGGACCAGGGAGAGACCCTCAAAACAGGTTTCACCCAGGTCCTCCGTCCGGCAGGCAAACAGCCACTCCACCACCGTCTGGTCGTCCCGGTGGAAAAACTGCCGGATCTCCCAGCGCAGCACCTGCCCCCGGCGGTTCCACTCTTCAAACCAGCGGGCCACCGCTGCGGAGCCCTGGTAGGCCGGCCCCCAGCTCTCAATATACACGCAGTCCCTGGCGAACAGGGTCGAAATCCCGGTGTCCGCGCCGGTCAGCCACATGGAAAACCACCGGCGGATTGCCTGCTCCCGCTCCAGCGTCTGTTCCATCGCGCCGCCCGTTCTCACAGGCTCAGCTGGTCCAGCGCCCCGCCGGGGACGCTGAGGCCCAGGTGCTGGTAGGCCTTGTGGGTGACGCAGCGGCCCCGGGGCGTCCGGGTGAGGAAGCCGATCTGCATAAGGTAGGGCTCGTACACATCCTCCAGGGTCACCGCCTCCTCGTTGATGGTGGCCGCCAGGGTGTCCAGACCCACCGGTCCGCCGCCGTAGAAGTCGATAATGGCCCGGAGCATACGGCGGTCGATGTTGTCCAGCCCCAGGAAGTCCACCTCCAGGGCCGTCAGCGCCTGGTCAGCCACCTCCCGGGTGATGACGCCGTCCGCCTTCACCTGGGCAAAGTCCCGGACCCGGCGGAGCATCCGGTTGGCGATCCGGGGGGTGCCCCGGCTGCGCTTGGCGATCTCCATAGCGCCCTCGGGCTCAATGGGGGCGTTCAGAATGCCGGCGGACCGGGTGACGATCAGCGCCAGCTCCTCCGCCGTATACAGCTCCAGCCGCAGCGTCACGCCGAACCGGTCCCGCAGAGGGGCGGAGAGCTGGCCCGCCCGGGTAGTGGCCCCGATCAGGGTGAACTTGGGCAAGTCCAGCCGGATGGAGTTGGCTGAGGGCCCCTTGCCGATGATGATGTCGATGGCAAAATCCTCCATGGCCGGGTAGAGCACCTCCTCTACCTGGCGGTTGAGCCGGTGGATCTCGTCCACAAAGAGGATGTCATTCTCGTTTAGGTTGGTCAGCAGGGCCGCCAGGTCCCCGGCCTTCTCGATGGCGGGGCCGGAGGTGATGCGGATGTTGACCCCCATCTCATTGGCGATGATGCCCGAGAGGGTGGTCTTGCCCAGGCCCGGGGGGCCGTGGAGCAGCACGTGGTCCAGCGGCTCGTGGCGCATCTTGGCCGCCTGGATGAACACCTCCAGGTTGCCCTTGGCCTTCTCCTGGCCGATGTACTCCCGCAGCGTCTTCGGCCGCAGGGAGTACTCCCCCTCGTCCTCCCGGGTCAGGGAGGTGGTCACAAGGGGCTCATAGGGCTCATTTTCAAATTCCGTCGTGGAAAAATCGATTGCCATAGGCTTCCTTCCTATCCAATGACTGTTGTGCGGACCCAAAAGGAGATCAAAATCTCCAGCGCCGCGATGATCCGAATAAATCTCCGGCACTTCGCCGGGCACCAAGGCTTTTTATGCTTCGATTCCCACTCCAGCGCCGGCGGGTAGACCGGGTAGAGGAGCAGCGTGACCCCCACTCCGGCGCGGACGGCGCTGCCGAAGTACCAGGGGGCGTGGAGCACGGCGGCGTCCAGAATGGACGCGGCAAACCCCACCGCCATCCACCACCAGAAGACCCGCCAGAAGGTCCAGTACTCCCTTGTCAGCAGCTTTCCCATGCTTATCCTCCTTTTTCTCCCCTTGAGCGCCGCGCTCCTCTCCATGGCCGCGCCCCGCCTTTTTTCGTTCTACAGGCGGTCCACGACCTCTTCAAGGGCGTCCAAAAAGGACTCCTCTCCCCAGGTGTTGACCTTGAAGAACATGGCCTGACTGCCCCCGGAGGTGATGGCGGAGAGAAACAGCTCCTCCCCCCGGCCCACCAGGGTCACGCTCAAGCTCACCCGGTTGCCGCCAAAATAGCTGTACCGCTCATACACCCGCACCGCGCAGCGGGCGTCCCCGCAGCGAAAGTCGCTGCGGTCCTCCAGGGAGGCCGTGGTGCTGCCTTCCATCACCGCCTGGTGGAGCAGGGACAGGGCATGGTCAAAGTCGCCCTGAAAGCTCTTCTCAAATTTTGCCATCGTTCCCCTCCTCCCGGACCTGCCGGGCAATCCAGTCCGCCGCCTCCCCGGGCGTCAGGCCGTCGGTATCGATCCTGATGGTATCCAGCTCCTGATACAGGGGCAGATAGGCCAGGCTCCTCTCTATCACGCCTTCAGCCCGCCGTCCGGCCCGGATATCCCGCTCCAGCCGGCGGCCCAGGGCCTCCGGCGACGCCAGCAAGGAGAAGCACTTCACAGATACGTTTTCCAGCGGCAGACAGGACAAAATCGTATCGATGATCTCCTGCTGGTGCATGACCCAGCCGAAGATCACGTTGTCCAGCTCATCGCAGCGGAGGAAACGCCCCAGCAGAGCGCAGATATTGTCCAGCACCATGGCCTTCGTCCCCTCCGTCACAGAGAAGGGGCTCATATGCCAGCACCAGTCCCCGTCCAGGTAGACGCCGGGCTCCAGGCGGCGGAGCAGCTCCTCACAGACCGCGCTCTTGCCCACGCCCATAGGTCCCCCCACCAGGATCAGCCGCTTCATGGCTTCACCATCTTTTTCAGGGCCTGGCGGATGACCTCCTCCAGGGGCTGCTCCATATCCACATCCTTCAATGCCAGGTTGATCTCCCCCTGGGTGTAGCCCAGCACCGCCAGGGCCGCCGACGCCTCGGACAGCTTATTCTGGGGGATCACCGTCACCGCAGCCCCGGCGGAAGCTCCGCCGGCGGCGAGGGTCTGCCCCTTGGCCAGCTTGTCCTTCAGCTCCAGAATCACCCGCTGGGCGATCTTCTTGCCGATCCCCTGAGCGCAGGTCAGGGCCTTCTCATCCCCGGTGATAATGCTCATAGCCAGGTTCGCCGGGGTGGTGGCGGAGAGGATGCTAAGGGCCGCCTTGGGTCCCACGCCGCTGACGGAGATCAGCTGCTGGAAGAGGTTCAGCTCCTCCTGGGTGGAGAACCCGTAGAGCTCCATGACCCCCTCCCGGACGTTCAGATAGGTAAAGAGCTTTCCCTTGTCACCCTTTTTCAGGGATGACAGGGTATACGCTGTGGTACGGCAGGCGTAGCCCACGCCGCCGCAGTCGATGACGGCCAGGTATGCCTCCACATGGGCCACCGTACCGCTGAGATAGTAAAACATAGCTGCCTCCCGGGACGCTGGGCCCCTGTGATGAAAGAAATGTACCCGCTATTGGGTGTCGACTTTATCGGGTGTCGTATTTTCTCGGGTCAAAGACCCGGTCGGTATTGAGCAGGCTGGTGGCGCTGCGGGCGTGGCACAGAGCCAGGGCCAGGGCGTCGGCCGCGTCGTCCGGCCGGGGAATCTTCTGCATCTTCAGCAGCCGCTGGGTCATCAGCATCACCTGGCGCTTCTCCGCCTTGCCGTAGCCCACCACCGCCTGCTTCACCTGCATGGGGGTATACTCGTATACCGGCACCCCCGCGCGCTCCAGCTCCAGGAGAATCACGCCCCTGCCGTGGGCCACGGCGATACCGGTGGTGATGTTCTTGTCAAAAAACAGCTCCTCCACCGCCGCCTCGTCCGGCTTCAGCTGGCTCAGCAGGGATGACATGTCCTGGCTGATCTGCCACAGGCGGCTGGACAGAGGGATCCCCGCCGGGGTGGTGATGACCCCGTACTGCAGCAGACGCTGCCGCCCCCGCTCCGCCTCCACCATGCCGAAGCCGATGGTGGCCACGCCGGGATCGATGCCCAAAATCCGCATAGGGTCCTCCTTGCGCATATACTTTTTTTATTCTAACAGATGTTCGGAGGAAAGGCAACAGCAACCGGCCCCCTCCGTGAAAAAGCCAGGTTGCTTCCCTGCAATGTCCTCCTTTCACAAAAGCAGCATCTGACAAGCAGTATCACTTGTCAGATGCTGCTGTATGCTTCCTATCCCTCCCGGATGGCCGCAGAAAGCTGCTCGATCAGCTCCATGCGGCCGGTCCCCTTCTCCGCGGAGAAGGGGATCAGCGGAACGCCCTCCGGCAGGTCCAGGGTTTCCCGGATGCAGGCAAGGCTGGGCTCCACCTGGGACTTCTTCAGCTTATCCAGCTTGTTGGGCACCACCAGCACCGGGCAGCCCGTGTCCCGGAACCATCGGGCCATGGTCTGGTCATCCGCCGTGGGCTTGTGGCGGGCGTCCACGATCATGACCCCCAGGCGGATCAGGCCGGAGGCGAAGTAGGCCTCCATCAGCCGGCCCCACCGGTCCCGCTCCGCCTTGGACACCTTGGCGAAGCCGTACCCCGGCAGGTCCACCAGATAGGCCTGACCGTCGATGCGAAAGTAGTTGATCTGGGCGGTCTTCCCCGGGGAGGCCCCCACCCGGGCCATGTTCTTCCGGCTGACCAGCCGGTTGATCACCGAGCTCTTCCCCACGTTGGAGCGGCCGGCAAAGGCCATCTGGGGCAGTCCGTCTCGGAGGAAGCCGTCGCTGCCGGCGGCAGAGCGGATGAATTCCACATTTTCAAATCGGATGGGCATGGCTCCCCCTGTCACTGGCGCAAGGCCAAATCCTTCACAGGCTCCGCCGCCGCGAAGGTTACCGTCAGATCCTCCCCGCGGCTGTGGGCCTCCGGATACACCAGGGCCTCCGCCAGCACCGTGTCGATGGTTTCCGCCGGCACAAAGCGCAGGCCGGCGCGGACGGTGGGATCGATCTCCTCCAGGTCCTTCTCATTTTCCTTGGGGATGATCACCGTCTTAATGCCGCTGCGGTAGGCGGCCATGGTCTTCTCCCGCAGGCCGCCGATGGCCAGCACCCGGCCCCGGAGGGTGATCTCCCCGGTCATGGCCACATCCCCCCGGACCTTCCGCCCGGTGAGGGCGGAGAGCACCGCCGTGGTGATGGCAATGCCGGCGCTGGGCCCGTCCTTGGGGACGGCCCCCTCCGGGAAGTGGATGTGGATATCCTTGGTCTTGTAGAAATCCGGCTCCAGCCCCAGCTGATGGGTGCGGCTGCGCAGGCAGCTGATGGCGGCGTGGGCGCTCTCCTTCATCACATCCCCCAGGTTGCCGGTGAGCTCCAGCTTGCCGGAGCCCTCCATCACGTTGACCTCCACCTCCAGCATCTCGCCGCCCACTTCCGTCCAGGCCAGGCCGTTGACCAGGCCCACCTCCTCCTTGCCGGAGAGGGCCGGGCGGGTATACCGGGCGGGTCCCAGAAAGTCGGCCAGGTTCTTCTCTGTCACGCGGATCTGCTTGACAGAGCCCTCCACCAGCTGCATGGCCGCCTTCCGGCACAGCTTGCCGCACTGGCGCTCCAGCCGACGCACGCCGGACTCCCGGGTGTAGTTCTCGATCATGGCACGGATGCCATCGTCCGACACGAGCAGCTGCCGGCCGTGGATGCCGTGCTCCTTGAGCTCCTTGGGCAGCAGGTACCGCCGGGCGATCTGGACCTTCTCCTCGTCGGTGTAGGAGCTCAGCTCGATGACCTCCATCCGGTCCAGCAGGGGCCGGGGAATGGTTTCCGTGGTGTTGGCGGTGGTGATGAACATCACCTGGCTCAGATCCACCGGGATCTCCAGATAGTGGTCCCGGAAGGCGTAGTTCTGCTCGCTGTCCAGCACCTCCAGCAGGGCGGAGGCGGGATCTCCCCGGTGGTCGGTGCCGATCTTGTCGATCTCATCCAGCACCAGCAGGGGGTTCATGGAGCCGCTGCGGCTGATGGCGTCGATGATCCGGCCGGGCATGGCGCCTATGTAGGTCTTCCGATGGCCACGGATCTCCGCCTCGTCGTGGACGCCGCCCAGGCTCAGCCGGCTGAGCTTTCGGTTCAGCGCCTTGGCCACAGAGATGGCGATGGAGGTCTTCCCCACCCCCGGAGGACCCACCAGGCAGAGGATCTGTCCCTTGGCCTTGGGGTTCAGCTCCTTGACGGCGATGAACTCCAGGATCCGCTCCTTGACCTTCTCCAGGCCGTAGTGCTCCCGGTCCAGAATCTTCCGGGCGGCGGCCACATTGGCCCGCTCCTTGGTGTAGTGGTTCCAGGGCATCTCCATGCACACGTCCAGGTAGTTGCGGAGCACCGAGCCCTCGGCGCTGCCGAAGGGCTGCTTCTGGAGGCGGCTGACCTCCTTGAGGAGCTTCTCCTCCACCTCCTGCTCCAGGTGGAGGTCCAGGATCTTCCGGCGGTACTCCTCCGCCTCGTTGTCCTCGTCCCCCTCGCCCAGCTCCCGGCGGATCACCTGCAGCTGCTCCCGGAGGATGTGGTCCCGCTGGATCTCCCCCACGTGCTGGCGGACCTTGCTCTCGATCTCCTGCTCCAGGTTGATGATGCCGATCTCCCTGGTCAGCAGCTCGTTGACCTTCTGCAGCCGCATCATGGGCCGCAGCTCCTCCAGGATCGTCTGCTTGTCCTGGTAGCGCAGGGCGATGTTCTGGGCGATATAGTCCGCCAGATAGCCCGGATTCCGATTGTCCGCCGCCATAGTGAGCAGGTCGTCCCCGCTCCGGGGGTTCAGCGCCACGTAGTCGTGGAGGTTGGAGATGGTCTGGCGCAGCAGCGCCTCCAGCTTGTCCTGGCCGGGACGGCCCTTCTTCTCCTCGATGATCTCCACATTCACCTGGAGGTAGGGGTTGTTCTGCCAGATCCGCCGCAGGCGGGCCCGGCACTTGCCCTCCATCAGCACCCGCACGGCGCTCTCGGAGATCCGCAGGATCTGCCGCACAGCGGACACCGTGCCGATGGCGTAGAGGTCCTCCTCCCCGGGCAGGTTCACCGTCATCTCCTTCTGGGTCACCAGAAAGATGTGCTCGTCGTGCTCCATGGCCCGCTCCAGGGCGCGGATGGAGATCTCCCGCTCCACGTCGATGCTCATGAGCATATTGGGAAATATGGTCAGCCCCCGCAGTGCGAGGGCAGGAATATTCAAGGTTGTCTGTTCCATAGCTTCTCCTTTCCGGCGCGGATATGGAACCCTCCGCGTCTTATTTTTCGGCCCCGGCCTCTGCTGGCAGCCTGTTCCAGGGCCAAATGGGCGAAAAGAGGTGTCGCAGGACACCCCTTTTCCCCCTCTCTATAGTCCTGCAGCAGCAGTCATGTTTTTCTCCGCTGATTACGAGGCGGATGCGGGATTGACTCTTCCCCGCCGCTCCTCGGCCTTCCCCCCGCTCAGCTTGGCGGGACGGCTGGTCTTGTCGGCGTCCCGCTCCAGGCGGGGTGCCTCCTTCCCCTCCACGCAGGCGGCGGTAACCGTCACCTTGGTAATGGTGGGATCGGAGGGGATGTCATACATGATATTGGTGAGGATCCCCTCCATGACGGCCCGGAGGCCCCGGGCGCCGATGTTCCGGGCGATGGCCTGGTCCGCCACGGCCCCCAGGGCCTCCGGCTCAAAGACCAGCTCCACATCGTCGTAGGAGAAGAGCTTCTGGTACTGCTTGACCAGGGCGTTTTTCGGCTCGGTCAGGATCCGCACCAGGTCCTCCCGGCTCAGGGACTGCAGCGGCGCGATCACCGGCAGCCGGCCCACCAGCTCGGGGATGATGCCGAACTTCAGCAGATCGTGGGGCTGCACCTCCTGGAGGAGCTTGCCCACGTCCCGCTCCTTCTTGCTGGGGATCTCCGCCCCGAAGCCGATGCCCTTCTTGTCCAGGCGGCGCTCAATGATCTTGTCCAGGCCGTCGAAGGCGCCGCCGCAGATAAAGAGGATATTGTGGGTGTCGATCTGGATGAACTCCTGGTGGGGGTGCTTGCGCCCACCCTGGGGCGGCACGTTGGCCACGGTGCCCTCCAGGATCTTCAGCAGGGCCTGCTGGACTCCCTCGCCGGACACGTCCCGGGTGATGGAGGTGTTCTCGCTCTTCCGGGCGATCTTGTCGATCTCATCCACATAGATGATGCCCCGCTCCGCCAGCTCCACGTCGTAGTCGGCAGCCTGGAGCAGGCGCAGGAGGATATTCTCCACGTCGTCGCCCACATAGCCCGCCTCGGTGAGGGTGGTGGCATCGGCAATGGCGAAGGGCACCTTCAGAATCCTTGCCAGGGTCTGGGCAAACAGGGTCTTGCCGCTGCCGGTGGGGCCGATCATGAGGATGTTGCTCTTCTGGAGCTCCACATCATCGCCCCCGCCGTAGTAGATGCGCTTGTAGTGGTTGTACACCGACACGGAGAGGGCCACCTTGGCGGAGTCCTGGCCGATCACATACTGGTCCAGCACCTCCCGGATCTCCCGGGGCGTGGGCAGCTTCTCCGGAACCTCCAGCTCAGACGGAGCCTCCCCGTAGTCCTCCTCCAGGATGCTCATGCACAGCCGGATGCAGTTGTCGCAGATCCGGACGCCGGGCCCCTGGATCATCCGCTCCACCTGCTCCTCATGCCGTCCGCAGAAGGAGCAGCGCAGGGATTTCTTTTCTTCACTCATGTGGGATCTACCTACCTCGTGTAAATAACCTTATCGATAAGGCCGTACTCCTTGGCCTCCTCCGCGCTCATGAAGTTGTCCCGCTCGCAGTCCGCCGTCACCACCTCGATGGGCTTGCCGGTGTTCTCCGCCAGGATCTTGTTCATACGCTTCTTGATGGTCTCCAGGCGCTTGAGGTGGATCGCCATATCGGTGATCTGGCCCTGGGTGCCGGCGGAGGGCTGGTGGATCATGATCTCCGCGTTGGGCAGGGCGATCCGCTTGCCCTTGGCACCGGAGGAGAGCAGGAACGCCCCCATGCTGGCCGCCAGGCCGATGCAGATGGTGGACACGTCGCACTTAATGTACTGCATAGTGTCGTAGATCGCCATGCCGGCGGTCACAGAGCCGCCGGGGCTGTTGATATACAGCTGAATCTCCTTGTCCGGGTCCTGGGACTCCAGGTACAGCAGCTGGGCCACCACCAGGCTGGCGGTGGTGTCGTTGACCTCCTCCGACAGCATGATGATGCGGTCGTTGAGCAGGCGGGAGAAGATATCATAGGACCGCTCCCCCCGGTTGGTCTGCTCCACTACATACGGAACTAAGCTCATAGACGAAACCTCCTGAAAACTGGATGTCCCTCTGTTCTGACACGCAACAC
The DNA here is from genome assembly GCA_904420435.1 of uncultured Oscillospiraceae bacterium. Classification (GTDB taxonomy): domain Bacteria; phylum Bacillota; class Clostridia; order Oscillospirales; family Oscillospiraceae; genus CAJFPI01. The sequence goes on along the minus strand of CAJFVK010000003.1, from coordinate 14,636 downwards.
GGCCATCACAGCATATTTCCCTGCTATGATAACCAGCTCTCCGGCATTTTAGACCCTGCCGGTCGTCAATTTCTTTTCCCCGTCGGGGGCGGGTGGTTACTCCGCGGTTTCCGCCTCGGCGGCAGGGGCCTCCTGGGTTTCCTCAGCGGCCTCGCCCTCCTCGGCCTTCTCCTCAGGCTTGGTGGCAATGGCGCTGTCCACCACGATCTTGACCACCTTCTGGTTGGTCAGCTGGGCGCGGATGGAGTCGGCGGAGATATACTTCTTCAGGTCCTCAGCCTTCATGCCGTACTGCTCCGCGTTCTTGGCGTACTCCGCTTCGATCTCCTCGTCGGTGACCTCCACGTTCTCCTCCTTGGCGATGGCCTCCATGGCCAGCTCCAGCTTCACCTGGCGCACAGCGGGCTCCTGGGCCTGGCCCAGCAGATCCTCCTCGGTCATGTTGGTCAGCTTCAGGTACTGCTCATAGGGGATGCCCTGCTGCTGGATCTGCATCTTCAGATTCTGCACGAAGCGCTGGGCCTGGTCGTCCACCATGGGCTTGGGCACGTCGCACTCCAGGTTGTCGGCCACCTGCTGCATGAGGCTATCCTCAAAGGCGCGGCTGGCGGCCTCCTCCCGGTCGGCGGAGATCTTGGCCTTGATGTCCTTCTTCAGGTCCGCCAGGGTTTCAAACTCGCTGACGTCCTTGGCAAACTCGTCGTCAATGGCGGGGACTTCCTTCACCTGCACGGTGTTGACCTTCACGTGGAACACCACGGCCTTGCCGGCCAGGTCCGCGTGGTAGTCCTCGGGGAAGGTGATGTCGATGTCCTTCTCCTCACCGGCGCTCATGCCGATAAGCTGATCCTCAAAGCCGGGGACAAAGCTGCCGGAGCCCAGCTCCAGATCAAAGCCCTCGGCCTTGCCGCCGGCAAAGGGCTTGCCGTTGTCAAAGCCCTCGTAGTCGATATTCACAGTGTCGCCCTTCTCGGCGCTGCGATCCACGCCCACCAGGCGGCTGTTGCGCTGGGCCATCTCCTCCAGGCGGTGGTTCACATCCGCGGCGGACACCTTTACCTCCGCCTTGGGGGCGCTCAGGCCCTTGTACTGGCCCAGCTTCACCTCGGGATAGACATAAACGGTGGCCTTGAAAGAGAATCCGTCCTTGGAAACATCCAGCAGCTCCACCTCGGGGTACCCCACCGGCTCCAGCTTCTCCGCCTGCACCGCCTCGGTATAGGCGTCGGGCATGGCGATATTCACAGCCTCGTCAAAGAAGACCTCCACACCGTACAGATTCTCAATGATCTTACGGGGGGCCTTGCCCTTGCGGAAGCCATGGATGCTGATCTGCCCGCGCATCTTCCGATAGGCCTTTTCGATGGCTGCTTCAAAGGCGGCGGCATCTACCTCAACGGTCAGCGCCACCTGGTTGCTTCCGACTTTTTCGCAATTCTTAACACTCATTTTTCTTTTCCTCCGTTTACTTGCCCATCTCTATGGCCGGGCAACATAGCATTCTAGCATATAATTATGAAAAAATCTACTGTTATTTCCGCTAATCACAGATTTTCTTCGGAACAAACTGGAGATAATCCGCCGAAACCAGGCTGTAGTCCACGCCGCCAAAGGCGCCCTCCAGGGCCCGCCGGTGGGAGGGGCCGTGGAGATGGCCGTAAAAGCACCGCTCCACCCGGTACGCCTCCAGCTTCCGGAGGATCTCGCCGCACCGGTAGCCCTGGTACAGGGGCGGATAGTGGAGAAAGGCCAGGATGGGCCGGCCCTCCGCCAGCTTCAGGGAGGCCTCCAGCCGGATCACCTCCCGGTTGAACACCTTGGCGTTGTGGGGCTTCTGGTCCTCCTCGAAAAACCACCCCCGGGTGCCGCAGAGGGCCCAGTCCCCGTAGGCATGGCAGTTGTTGTGGAGGATATCCAGGGTGGTCAGGCCGTTTTCCGCGAAAAACCGCCTCATCTTGGCCGCGGTGGTCCACCAGTAGTCGTGGTTGCCCTTGAGGAGGAGCTTCCGTCCGGGGAAGCTGTCGATCAGCCGGAAATCCGCCAGGCTCTCCCCCAGGTCGTTCCCCCAGGAGGTATCCCCGCAGAGGACGGTCACGTCGCCGTCGTGCAATTTGGAAAAGGCTTCCTGCAGCCGCTCCACATGGTTGGCCCAGCCGGGGCCGAACACGTCCATGGGCTTGTCCACGCTGAGCCCCAGGTGCAGGTCGCCGATGGCGTACAGGGCCATAGGCTATGGTTCCTCTTTCGTTGTAGTTTCGGTCTTGCCGGGCGAGTCGTCGTCAAACAGGAAGGGCTTGCCGCAGTGTTTACAGTAGGCCGGCTCCTTCCGCGGGTTCCAGAAACCGACGGCAATCCCTTTGCCACAGTAGGTACACCGGAGATGCCGGCTATTGACCACCGCTATCGCCAGCAAGGACAGACACCCCGCCACAAACAGCGCAATAGCGGCCCACTGCGGGAGTGTTGTCGTCAGCAATAGCCTGGCCAAACTCCACAGGAATACTGCTGCAGCCAGCAGCACCAGTCTGGTCCGTACCCAGAACCGCTTTAACCGCTTCTGTTCCACTGCAATCCCTCCTCTCACTGTTTGCAGTGTTTCATCGCAGGAAGTTCAGGACAATGTCCTCCATCTTCTCCTTTTCCGTCACGCCGTCAAACCGGGGCTGCTTGCCCTTCAGTTCCGCCAGGCGCCGGGGGGCCTTCACGCCGCTGACCGCCTCCAGTTGGGCGATGCGCTCCACGCTGTCGCTGACGGGCTTCTCGCCGATGGCCGACAGCACGCTGTCGCAGAACTTGTAGGGGGAGGCGGTGGAGGCGAAGATGGCCGGCGCCTCGTCCCCGGTTTCCGTCCGGTAGTCCGCGAGCACCTTGGCCGCCACGGCGGTGTGCGGGTCGATGAGGTAGCCGTCGGCGTAGAGGGCGGTGATGGCAGCGGAGGTGTCCTCCTCGCTGGCAAAGCCGCCGTAGAAGATCTCCTGGAGCTTCTCCTTCATCCCGGCGCCGATCTCATACCGGCCGGTCCTGGAGAGCTGGTCCATATAGCCCCGAACCAGCTGGTCGTCCCCGCCGGAGAGCTCGAAGAGCATCCGCTCTAAGTTGGAGGAGATCAGGATGTCCATGGAGGGGGACATGGTGGTGTGGAAGGGGCGGTTCCGGTCGTAGACGCCGGTGCGGATGAAGTCCGTGAGCACGTCGTTGCGGTTGCTGGCGCAGATGAGCTTCCCCAGGGGGACGCCCATCTTTTTGGCGTAGTAGCAGGCCAGGATGTTGCCGAAGTTGCCGGTGGGCACGCAGACGTTCACCCTGTCCCCGAAGGCCACGGCCCCCTCCTTCATCAGGTCGCAGTAGGCGGATACGTAGTAGACCACCTGGGGCAGGATCCGCCCCCAGTTGATGGAGTTGGCGGAGGACAAAAAGCAGCCCCGCCGCTCCAGCTCCTCCCGGATCTCCCCGTCGGAAAAGATCCGCTTCACCCCGGTCTGTGCGTCGTCAAAGTTGCCCTGCACCGCGCAGACGCCCACGTTCTCCCCTTCCTGGGTGACCATCTGGAGCTTCTGGATCTCGCTGACCCCGTCCCTTGGGTAGAAGACCATGATCTTGGTCTGAGGCACGTCGGCAAAGCCCTCCATGGCCGCCTTTCCCGTGTCGCCGGAGGTGGCCACCAGGATGCAGGCGGTCTTGTCCTCCCCGGTCTTCCGGAGGCTGGCGGAGAGCAGCAGGGGCAGCATCTGCAGCGCCATGTCCTTAAAGGCGCTGGTGGGGCCGTGCCACAGCTCCAGGCACCAGGTGCTCCCCCCCACCTGCCGCAGGGGCGCCACGGCAGGGGTATCGAACTTCTCCTCGCTGTAGGCGGAGGCGGCGAAGCTCTCCAGCTCCTCCGCTGTGAAGTCGTCCAGGAACTTGCCCATCACAAGGGCGGCGCGCTGCTGGTAGGTCATGGGGCACAGGCTCCGGATCTCCTCCTCCGTGAGGGAGGGGAAGCGCTCGGGGGTGAAGAGGCCCCCGTCCCGGCTCAGCCCCATCTTGATGGCCTCCGCCGCGCTCAGGTGCAGGGTCTTATCTCTGGTGCTCAGGTATTTCATCGGTATGTCCTCCCTATTGGTTCTCTTTTGCAATTCTTGCTGAAACGGTCCGCTGTTACATAGGATCAAGCTTGGTCCTGCCGCTCCAGCAGCAGCCATACCGCTATCAGCAGAAAAATTCCGACGCTGTACAGGATGGTTCCATTTTGCCGGCGGGCCAGAGCCGCCTCGTAGGCCTCCCACTCCGCCTTCTGTCGGGCCTCATGCTGCTCCAGCAGATTGCTGGTGTAGTTGGGATCAGACCGCTCCAGCAGCAGCCGCCGAAGCGCCTCCGGTGTTTTCAGGCCCTCGCCAAAATCGGGTTCCTTGAAAGGACTTTCTCCTTCTTCCAGGCAGGAGCGGAGGTCTGCCAGGTTAAGTTGGCCCTCTGCGGTGAGTGGAAGCCAGGCTTCCTCATAAACTTCTATGGCAAGGGCACCCTCCAGCAGGAGCACCTCCTGGTCTTCTGAAGTCAGCATCTCGTCAAGGGCCTGCAGATCGTAGGCATAAAAGGCGGAGCAATCCTCCAAGCAGGAGCGGAGGTTTGCCAGCAGGGTACTGTCCTCCACAGCCAGCACCACCCAGACTGTTTGTCCCTCCTCCAGCGTTCCGTGGAGATCCTCCTCCACCCGCCCGGCTGCCACAAGACAGGGACTCTCCTCCCAAACAGCGCCGCCGGTTTCCGGAAAAATCTTCTCCGGCACAATCCGCGCCAGCACGCTCCCTTCCCTCTGGGGAAATTCCACAGGCGGGGCCATGCCGTCGTCCCCTACTGGAGGAATCGGGGTCATCCACAGCCGGGTGAGCTGTGTCAGCAGCAACAGGATGCCACAGAGGAAACCGATTCTCCAAATCCGCTTCATCGCCCTGCCTCCCGGGTATTATTGTCCCAAAAATCGGCCTAAATTTTGGTATGCGATCTTTTTCACCAGGCTCTCCGGGTAATTCCGCCGGTACAGGGCCTCCCAGAGGTTTGGCAGGTCCTGAACCCCGGAGAGGTCCCCTGGCACGTCGGTGCCGTCAAAGTCCGAGCCCAGGCCCACCTGGTCCTCGCCTCCCAGCTCCAGGAAGTGCTCCAGGTGGTCCGCCACGGTTTCCACCGTGGGGTTCTCCCCCAGAAACCCCCTGGAGTAGTTCAGCCCCACAAAGCCCCGACGCTCTATCAGGGCTCGGAACATCTCGTCCGTCAGGTTCCGGGGGTGGGGACAAAGTGTCCTGCTGTCGGAGTGGCTGGCCAGCAGTGTCACGTCCTCCAGGTCCATCAGGTCCCAGAAGCCCCGGTCGCTCAGGTGGGACACGTCCACCCCGATCCCCAGGGCGGCGCAGCGCCGGGCAAAGGACCGCCCCCGCTCCGTGAGCCCCTCTCCGGTCAGGCAGGAGCCGCTGAGGGCGTTGGGGTGGTTCCAGGTGAGGTTCACCCACCGGACGCCCCAGCCGCGCACCAGGGGGAGCTTCCCCTCGTCGCAGTCCATCAGCTCCGCCCCCTCCACAGAAAGGCAGCTCCGCTCGAGCAGCGCCGGATAGGCCTTCCTGGCCCGCCGGAACAGCTCCGCCTGGGCGGTAATCCTGGCAAAGCGCTCCGACGGCGGCACCCTGGCGCTGTCTAAGTACAAAGCGAACACCTGGCCCGCCGGCTCATAGGCGGACAGACGCTTCAGATCCAGATGTCCCGGGTTCTCCCACAGGTCCCACCCCTCCGCCAGGCAGCGGCTGAGGGTGTCGCAGTGGGCGTCATAATAGGGATACACGGCCATCACCTCAAAATGCGTTCTCCAGATATTCTATGCGGGGCCCGGCGCCGGCGGTCAGGTATACCTCCGCCACGTCAAAGCGCACCGGGCAGTCCAGCCCCTTCTCCGCCAGATAAAAACCGGCCGCTGATCGCAGCCGCTCCTGCTTGCGCCGGTCCACAGCCTCCCGGGGCAGGGCCACGGCGGCGCTGCTGCGGGTCTTGACCTCCACAAAGCACAACAGCTCCCCTTTCCGGGCGATCAGGTCGATCTCCCCGAAGCGGCAGCGGTACTGGCTGCCCACCAGGGTGTAGCGCCGGCGGCGCAGGTAGTCCGCCACCAGGCTCTCCCCCAGGTTCCCCGTTTCACGCGTCCCCACGGCGCGCCTCCCACTTCTTCAAAAAGCTCCGCCGGTGGGCGGGGCATGGTCCATATGTATCCAGCATGGCGTAGTGGAGCTTTGTCCCATAGCCCTTGTGCCGGGCGAACTGGTACTGGGGATATGCCCGGTCCAGCACGTCGGTGACGTACCGGTCCCGGCTGACCTTGGCCAGGATGGAGGCCGCGGCGATGGAGGCGCTCCTCCCGTCCCCGCCCACCAGGCACACATGGGGCGCGGCGATGGCAACGGCGCTGCCATGGTCCCGGTTGCCGTCGATCAGGCACAGGTCCGGCTGAACGGATAACCCCTCGATGGCCCGGTTCATGGCCAGCATCCGGGCGTTCAGGATATCCAGCTCGTCGATCTCCTCCGCCGTGACAAAGGCGATGCTGTAGGCCACCGCGGCAGCGGTGATCTGGTCGAACAGCGCCTCCCTCTTTCTGGGCGTCAGCTTTTTGGAGTCGTTGAGCCCGGGAATCGCCAACTCCCGGGGCAGGATGACGGCGGCGGCAACCACCGGCCCCGCCAGGGGCCCGGCCCCCGCCTCGTCCACCCCGCAGACCAACATATGCCCTCCGGCTACGGCCTCCCGCTCAAATGTATAAAGGTCCATGGCGCTCCCCCATCCGCTCTCATCCGTCCTCCGGCAGCTCCAGGGTGAACCGGCCCAGCTTGCCGCCGCGAAACTCATCCAGCAGGGTCTTTGCCATCCGCTCCGTGTCCACTTCCCCGCCGGAGATCAGGAAGCCCCGCTTCCGGCCCGCCGCCTCCAGCAGGCGGTAGCCCCAGGCCACGTCGTCCTCCTCGCCCTCCCGCGCCGGGATGCTGGTCAGCTTGTAGGCCCCGGCCAGGGCCTCCGGATAGGCGCCGGCCAGATAGGCCATCAGGTGGCAGCCCAGGGTCTCCAGATCCATGATTTCGTCCTTCACCGCCCCGGTGTAGGCCAGGTTCAGCCCCACCCGCTGGTCCTCGAACTTGGGCCAGAGGATGCCCGGGGTATCCAGCAGCTCCAGCCCCCGGTCGATGGGCACCCACTGGCCGGACCGGGTGACGCCGGGCCGGTCCTCAGCCTTGGCGGCCTTCCGGCGGGCGATTTTATTGATAAAGGTGGATTTCCCCACGTTGGGGATGCCCAGGATCATGACCCGCAGGGTCCGGCCCACCTGGCCCTTGGCCTCGTAGGCGGCGATCTTCTCCGCCAGCAGGGCCCGGACCGCCCCGGGGAACTTCTCCGTGCCCCGGCCGTCCCTGGCGCTGCACTCCAAAACCGCGAAGCCCTGTCCCTCCAGCCAGGAGCGCCAGCGCTTTGTGGCCGCCGGGTCCGCCTGGTCCGCCCGGTTGAGGACCACCAGCCGGGGCTTGCCCGCCGTCAGCTCCCCCACGTCCGGGTTTCGGCTGGACAGGGGGATCCGGGCGTCCAGGATCTCGCACACCGCGTCCATATGCCTGAGCTGGTCGGCTATCATCCGCCGGGTCTTGGTCATGTGCCCGGGGTACCACTGAATATTCATTCCCTACTCCTGTTTTCCGTTCTCTCCTGCGGCGGGGCTACTGGATCAGGCCGATGCGGCTGTAGTCCCGCTCCCCGGTGCCGGTCTGCTCCCCCAGATAGGAGGCCGTGTGCCCCGGGAACAGCAGCAGCACCGCCTTGCCCACTACGTAGCGCTCGTCCACCACGCCCAGCATGCTGCTGCGGCTGTCGGTGCTGTGGTTGCGGTTGTCCCCCATGAGGAAGAGCTCCCCCTCCCCCAGAGTCACCGGAAACTCTGTTCCCTCGCTTGTGTAGGTCCGCTCGGCGATATAGGGCTCCTCCAGGGCCTGGCCGTCCACATACACGGTGCCGGTGTCAAAATCAATGTCCACCGTCTGGCCCTCCGTGGCGATGACCCGCTTGATGATCGTTTCATTTAGGGGAGCGTTGTACTGGTGCACCATCACAATGTCCCCCACCCCGATGGTGCAGAAGGCCCGCTTGAGCACCAGCACCTTGTCGTCCCCGTAGAGGGTGTTCTGCATGGAGGGCCCCTGGACGGTGATGATCTGGCAGACAAAGGTAAAAATCAGCACCACTGCCAGCACAGCGCCTACCAGCGCCCGGGTCCACTCCAGAAGGGTGTTCTCCTTCTTCTGCTTCCCGTCCTTTGACTCCCTCTCCTCCTGTTCCATCCACTTCTCCTGCTCAGCCAAGGTCTCGTTTCCTCCCCTATTTGGATATAGTGTTCTAAGGTATCAGTATACCATAATCCCCCTTCTTTTACAACAGAATTTCCCTCTTTTGTCCCGCCCCGCCGGATGCTGCCTCTTTTGTCCTCCAATCAAGGACAGCTCCGCAGCAGATTACAAACAGTATTTTTGCAGCCGCTCTGCATCACGATCCGCTCTTTTTTTGCATATCGCCGCCGCAGACCCTCCTGCTCTCGTCCCGGTTCGACAGGCCGCTCCATTGCTCTTTTTCGACAATTCTCGCAATCCTCATGACTTTTCTTTGCCTTTCCTCCGGGAAGCGCCAGGCCCCGGCAAAACCCGTCTGCTTAACATAAATGTCGCGATAATCCAGCACTACAATGAGTTATACACATTTTCCACAGGGTTTTCCACACCGTTGAACCCCTTGTGCCACAATGAGTTTACTTAGTTTTTACATAATTTTTCCAAATTCGGTAACGCCACTTTCCCCCCTTCCTGAAATCTGGCTTTTTGTTTACATAACGACTTCTCCTGCATATATTCCGCATACCCCTGCTTTTCCCACGGATTTTCCCATCCCGCTCCCCCTTTTCCTGAAAGAGCCAGATGAGGGCCTGCAAAAAAGAAAGCCTCCTGCCTTTACACAGGGGGCTCTCCGCAGAGGGTCATATTTCCAATGTGGCGTAAGCGTTCAGCGTCATGTCCGCAGCTGGCTGACAGAGGCTCTCATAGTAGGCCTGGCTGCCGATCATGGCCCCGTTGTCGCCGCACAGGCGCAGAGGCGGCAGGTAGAGCTTCAGATGGTTCTCCTGGCAGGAGCGCTGGAGGTCCCGCCGGATCCGGCTGTTGGCCGCCACGCCGCCGGCCGCCACCACCGTGTGGTGGCCGAAGCGCCGGGCCGCCTCCATGGTCCTGGGCACCAGCTCGTCGCTGATGGCCGCGGCCACCGAAGCCGCCAGGCCCGGCCGGTCAATCTCCTCCCCCTTCTGCTGTGCGTTGTGGACCAGGTTCACCACCGCCGTCTTCAGGCCTGAGAAGGACATATCCAGGTCACAGTCTGTCACCTTGCTTCGGGGCAGGTGGTAAGCGGTGTCGCAGCCCCCCTGGGCCAGATCGTCCATGGGCTTCCCGCCGGGGTAGGGCAGACCCAGCACCCGGGCGATTTTGTCAAAGCACTCCCCCGCCGCGTCGTCCCGGGTGGCCCCCACAATGGACATGTCCGTGTAGCCCCGGACGTCCACCAGCATGGAGTTGCCCCCGGAGATACACAGGGCCAGGAAGGGGGGCTCCAGCTCCGGGAAAGCCAGGTAGTTGGCGGCGATATGGCCCCGCAGGTGGTGCACCGGGATCAGGGGCTTTCCCAGGGCGTAGGCCACGCTCTTGGCGAAGCTCACCCCCACCAGCAGCGCGCCGATCAGGCCGGGGCCGTAGGTGACTGCCACCGCGTCGATCTCCTCCCTGCCGACGCCTGCCTCCCGGAGGGCCTGATCGGTCAGGCCGGCGATGGCCTCGATGTGCTTGCGGGAGGCGATTTCCGGCACCACGCCCCCATAGAGGGCGTGCATGTCCGCCTGGGACAGGATGGCGTCGCTGAGGACATGGCGGCCGTCCCGGACCACCGCCACGGCGGTTTCGTCGCAGGAGGACTCAAAGGCTAGAATCAGCATGGCTTCATCCCTCCGTCCACTTGGTTCTGGGCCGGGGCGCCTCCCCCGGCGCCAGGGGGATCTGGATCATCTCTTCCAGGGGGCTGCCGGCAAAGAGGTTCTCGTAGATCTCCCGGTGCTTTTGCAGGATCTCCCCCTCCGGCGGCAGGGGCCCTCTGGACCAGGCGATGGTCTTGAAGTGGACGCCAAAGAGGGCGGTGTCATACCCCAGGGTCACCGCGCCGTTGCGCCGGTAGAAGGCCAGGCGGCGGAGGATCATCTCGTCGGCCCCGGCCTGACCGGTGGGGGCCTCCGACTCCCCGATCAGCACCGTGTCCTCCGGGTACCGGTCAATCAGGGCGGCCAGGAGCCTGGCGCCGATGCCCCCGTTGCGCCGCCCCGCCGGCACGCAGAGGTAGTCGATCAGCAGGAAGCGGGGGTCCTCATGCTTCCAGAGGAGGGCGTAGCCCAGGGGCCCCTCCCCCTCCTCTCCGAAGAGGGCCAGGGCGTCGTAAAGGCCCCGCCGCTCCAGCTCCTCCATGGTGGAGAGGGGCTTGAGCTCCTCCGGGGGGAAAGCCTCTCGCAGGTCCGTTTCATAGGCCAGCCGCAGCTGGTCAGGATTCAGCAGTTTCAGTTCCATCAGTAAACTCCCGTGTCATGATGACGGCATCCTCCCTGGGATGCTCGTAGTAGTTTTTCCGGACGCCCACCCGGGCATACCCCATTATCTCATAGAGGGCGATGGCGGCGGCGTTGGAGGCGCGGACCTCCAGGGTAAGGAAGGCCAGCTGGTGGCCTCTGGCAAACCGCTCGAACACTCCCAGCAGGTCCGATGCGATCCCCTGGCGGCGGTAGGCCGGGCGGACGGCCACATTGGTGATGTATCCCTCGTCCAGCACCACCAGGAGGCCGGCGTAGCCCAGCAGGGTTCCATCCTCCCCCACCGCGGCGATGGCGGCGGCGCACTGGTTGTCCAGGTGCTCCCGGAGCATCCGCTCCGACCAGGGGTCGGAGAAGCACAGCCGCTCCAGCTCCGCCGCCTGGGGCACATGGTCGTAGGTCATCGGTACCACAGTATAGGTCATAGGCCCTCCTTCACTTTGCCTCCAGCCAGTTTTTCCCGCTGTGGGCCTCCGCCGTCAGGGGGACGGACAGGCTCACCACCCGCTCCATCTCCTCGGTCAGCAGCGCCTTCACCTGCTCCGCCTCCTCCCGGGGGCACTCCACGATCAGCTCATCGTGGACCTGCATAATGAGCCTGGCCTTCAGCCTCTCCTCCAAAAGCCGGCGGCGGACATGGACCATGGCCAGCTTGATGATGTCAGCGGCGGTGCCCTGGATGGGCATGTTCAGCGCCACCCGCTCCCCGAAGGAGCGCATATTGAAGTTGGAGGACTTGATCTCCGGCAGGCTCCGGCGGCGGTGGAACAGGGTTTCCACGTAGCCGTCGGCCTTGGCCCGCTCCACGATCTCCTCCATGTAGTGCTTCACGCCGGGATACTTGGCGAAGTAGCTGTCCATATAGGCCTTGGCCTCCGCCACGGTGACGCCGATGTCCTGGGCCAGGGAGAAGGGGGAGATGCCGTAGACGATGCCGAAGTTCACCGCCTTGGCCGCCCGGCGCATCTGGCCGGTCACCTCCTCCGGCGCCACGCCGAAGACCTGGGAGGCGGTGATGGCGTGGATGTCCGCCCCGTGGCGGAAGGCGTCCCGCATGGTTTCATCCCCGGAGATGTGGGCCAGGAGCCTGAGCTCGATCTGGCTGTAGTCCGCATCCACCAGCACGTTCCCCTCCCCGGCCACGAACATCCGCCGCAGCTCGCTGCCCAGCTCCGTCCTCGTGGGGATGTTCTGGAGGTTCGGCTCCGTGGAGCTCAGGCGGCCCGTGGCGGTGACGGTCATCTGGAAGCTGGTGCGGACCCGGCCGTCCGGACCGATCACCTTCAAAAGCCCGTCCACATAGGTGCTCTTCAGCTTGGTGTACTGCCGGTACTCCAGCACCTCGTCTACGATGGGGTGCTGGAAGCGCAGCTTCTCCAGCACCTCGGCGCTGGTGGAGTAGCCGGTCTTGGTCTTCTTGTAGGCAGGCAGGCCCAGGCGCTCAAAGAGCACCTCCCCCAGCTGCTTGGGGGAATTGATGTTGAAGGGGCCGGCGTGGGCGTAGATCCGCTGCTCCAGGTCGGCGATGGCGGCGGAGAGGGTTTCCCCCATCTCCTGGAGGGCCCCGGCGTCCACCAGCATCCCCGCCAGCTCCATCTCCGCGAGCACCCGGCACAGGGGGAGCTCCACGGTTTCAAAGAGCTCCTTCATCTCCAGCTCCTCCAGCCGGGGCGCCATCTTCTCATAGAGGGCGCCGATCAGGGCCGTGTGGCTCATAAAGGCCCCCAGGGCCTCCCCGTCCTCCTCCATGGCGGTCCCCTCCGCCAGATAGGCGGGCTTGGGCGCCTCGCACCCCAGCCAGGAAACGCTCAGGCGGTTTAAGTCGTAGTGGCCGGCAGTGGCATCCAGCAGATAGCCCGCCAGGGCGGCGTCAAAGAGGAAGCCCTTCGCCGGCAGCCCCTGGGCCAGCAGCTCCCGGGTCAGCTCCTTCACCTCGTGGGACGCCTTGCGGATATCGCCGGCGAAGAAGGCGCGGAGGAATTCGTTATAGCTCTCCAGCCGGTTTGGGAGGAACAGGGCGGCCCGGCCGCCCTCCGAATCCCCCCACTCCACGCAGAGCCCCTCCAGCCCCGGGAGGGCCAGGCAGGCCACCCAAGGCATCTGCCGCCAGAGGGCGAGCAGCTCCTCCGCCCGGGCGGGATCGGCGACGATCTCGCTCTCGCAGGCGCCGGTGACGGCCCCGGCGTCCTCCACAGGAGCGGCGGGAGCCGCCTCCCCGGTGAGGCCCATCTTCTCGATGAGTTTGGTGAACTCCAGGCGGAGGAAGATCTGGTAGAGCTCCGGCTTTGCCGGCTGCCGCAGGTTCTCCTCCGGGGAGAAGTCCAGGGGCGCGTCGGTGATGATGGTGGCCAGGTGGTAACTCAGCTCCGCCAGCTCCCGGCCCGCCTCCAGCTTTTTGATCACCGCGGGCTTGGCCTCGATGTCCGGCAGCAGCCGGTAGATCTCCTCCACGCTCTCATACTTCTGCACCAGGGCCATGGCGGTCTTCTCCCCCACGCCGGGAACGCCGGGGATGTTGTCGCTGGCGTCCCCCATCAGGGCCTTCAGGTCGATCATGTGGATGGGTGCGAAGCCGTAGGCCTCCCGGAAGCTCTCCTCCGTCATGTCCTTTGTGGTGGTCTGGCCCATGCGGGTGGAAACCAGCTTCACCTTGGTGTGCTCGTCCACCAGCTGTAGGCTGTCCTTGTCGCCGGTGACCACCACGCAGTCCCACCCCGCCGCCTCGCACCTGCGGGAGATGGTGCCGATCAAATCGTCCGCCTCGTAGCCCGCCAGCTCGTAGCGGGGGATGGCCATGGCGTCCAGCACCTCCTTGAGCACCGGCATCTGCACCGCCAGCTCCTCCGGCATGCCCTTGCGCTGGGCCTTGTAGCCCTCGTACTCCAGGTGGCGGAAGGTGGGCTCCCGCCGGTCAAAGGTGACGCACAGGGCCTCCGGGTTCTCCTCCTCCAGCAGCCGCTGGAGGGTGGTGACAAAGCCGAAGACGGCGTGGGTATAGAGCCCCTCCCGGGTGGTCAGGGGCCGGATGCCGTAGTAGGCCCGGTTGACCAGGCTGTTGCCGTCGAGCACCATCAGTTTCATGGGATCATCCTCCGAGTCAGACATTACCTCCACATTATACCGCTTTTGGGCAAAAAAGCAACCGGCGCTCCGTGGTTTTCCCAGCCCGGCTCGGTTTTCCTTGCGCTTTGCCGCGGTTTCGTGATATCATAGCGCTGTATATCTTACAAAAAGAGGAGGGCACCGCCATGGGGATCGAACACACCGCCCTGTATGTCCGGGATCTGGAGGCGGCCAAACGCTTCTTTACCCGATATTTTCATGCGCAGCCGGGAGCGGACTACCACAACCCCCGCACCGGATTTCGCTCCTGCTTTCTCTCCTTTGACAGCGGCGGGCGGCTGGAGCTGATGTGGCTGCCGGAGCTGGCCGAGGGGGACCGGGCGGTCCCAGCCGCCGGCTTTGCCCACGTGGCCTTCAGCGTGGGGAGCCGCCAGGCGGTGGACGCCCTGACAGACCGGCTGCGGCAGGACGGGTATCCGGTGCTCAGCGGCCCACGTCTCACCGGCGACGGCTACTACGAGAGCTGCGTGTCCGACGGGGAGGGCAACCGGATCGAGATCACCCTCTGAGCCGCCCCTCCCTTCCGCGGCAGAAAAACCGGGGCGCCGCGCTATGGCGGCGCCCCGGCTCCTCCCTCTATTCCACGGTGATCCCCCGCTGGGCAAAGGCCTCCAGCAGGCTCTCCATGTCTCCGGGGATGGAGATGGGCTCCCCGCAGGCGGCGATGGCGTTGGCCACGTCCTTAAGGCCGTTTCCGGTGACCACGCTGACCACCGTGTCCTCCCTGCCGATGACCCCCTGCTCGCAGAGCTTCTTCACCCCGGCGGTGCCCGTGACGCCGGCGGGCTCGCCGAAGACGCCGCAGGTCCGCCCCAGGAGCTTCTGGGCGGCCATGATCTCCTGGTCG
>CAJFVK010000002.1 GCA_904420435.1 uncultured Oscillospiraceae bacterium | reverse complement strand
GGCCTTCTCGTGCTGGCGCTTCACCAGCTCCACCACCTGCTTGTCGATCTCCGCGGCCGTTTCCGCCGAGCAGGCCAGGGAGGTGTCGCCCCCCAGGTACTGGTTGTTCACCGTCTCCAGGGCCACCATGTCGAACCCCTCGCTCATGCCGTACCGGGTGATCATAGCCCGGGCCAGCTTGGTGGCCTGCTCAATGTCGTTGGAGGCCCCTGTGGAGGCGGAGCGGAACACCAGCTCCTCGGCGGCCCGGCCGCCGGTGAGAGTGGCGATTTTATTCTCCAGCTCCGCCTGGCTCATCAGGTAGTGGTTCCCCTCGTCCACCTGCATGGTGTAGCCCAGGGCGCCGGAGGTCCGGGGCACAATGGTGATCTTCTGTACCGGGGCGGAGTTGGTCTGCTTGGCCGCCACCAGGGCGTGGCCGATCTCGTGGTAGGCCACCACCTTCTTCTCCTGGTCGGTGAGGATGGCGTTTTTCTTCTGGTACCCGGCGATGACTACCTCGATGCTCTCCTCCAGATCCGCCTGGGTGGCGAACTTCCGCCCGTTCCGGACAGCCCGCAGAGCCGCCTCGTTGACGATGTTGGCCAGCTCCGCGCCGCTGGCGCCGGAGGCCATCCGGGCAATCTTGCCGAAGTCCACGTCCTCCGCCACCTTGATCTTCCTGGCGTGGACCTTCAGGATATCCTCCCGGCCCTTCAGGTCCGGCAGCTCCACCGGGATCCGCCGGTCGAACCGGCCGGGCCGGGTCAGGGCCGGATCCAGGGACTCAGGCCGGTTGGTGGCCGCCAGGATGATGACCCCGGTGTTGCCCTCGAAGCCGTCCATCTCCGTGAGCAGCTGGTTCAGGGTCTGCTCCCGCTCGTCGTTGCTCCCCAGCTGGCCGTCCCGCTTCTTGCCGATGGCATCGATCTCGTCGATGAACACGATGCAGGGGGCCTTCTCCTTGGCCTGCCTAAAGAGGTCGCGGACCTTCGAGGCGCCCATGCCCACGAACATCTCCACAAACTCCGAGCCGGACATGGAGAAGAAGGGCACGTTGGCCTCGCCGGCCACGGCCTTGGCCAGCATGGTCTTGCCGGTACCCGGAGGGCCCACCAGCAGGATGCCCTTGGGCATGGAGGCGCCGATCTCCTGGTACTTCTTGGGGTCGTGGAGGTACTCCACGATCTCCTGCAGGTTCTCCTTGGCCTCGTCCTCGCCGGCCACGTCGGAGAACTTGATGCCCTCGGAGGATTTCACATACACCTTGGCGTTGGATTTGCCAAAGGACATGGCATTGGGCCCGCCGGCCTTCTCCATCATCTTCCGGGACAGGTACTGCCCCAGGGCCACAAAGATCACAATGGGGATCACCCAGCTGAGGATAGAGGCCAGCAGGGAGGTCTGCTCAATCTCCACGCCGGAGGTGGATACCCCCGCGTCCAGCAGCCGCTCCGTCAGGGTGTCGTCGGGCAGCATGGCGGTCTTGTAGACAGCGGTCCCCTCCTTGTTGGTAAAGAGGATCCGGTTGTCCTGCTCCTGGATCTCAACCTGCCCGATCTCCCCGTTTTCTATCATGGAGTTGAAGGTGTTGTAGTCCACCTGCTGGATCTGCCCCTCCACCAGCCAGGGCATGGCCAAAAACTGGAGGAACAGCAGCACCAGCAGCGCGATGACATAGTAGTATACCAACGGCTTTCTGGGTGGTTTCACTTCCTGCATCTCAGATCACTTCCTTTCTCGGTTCTTCCGCCGTCTTGGCGGCTTTCTCCTGCAGCACCATGGCCGCCAGCGCCGTTGTCAGGGCATAGCGCATGGCCTGGGTCGCAAAGTCAACGGCATATTCCGCGTAGAGGGCCACGGCCTCCGCCTGGCTCTCTGCGGCGCTTCGGCCGCTGTCCTTCATGGCGGCCGGCAGGTCCTCCTGCAAAATCCGCTCCGCCCGCTGCCCGAACTCCAACTGGGCCTGGGCCAGGGCAGCCACCGCCGGGGAGCGGCAGGAGCGGATTCGCTCGTCCAGGAGGAGCTTTCTCTCCCGATACTCGTCCACGAGCCGCTCCAGCTCCTGGCTCACCCGCTCCGGGTCCTTTTCCTGGAAGAGATGGATTCTGCTCTGCAGACGTCCATACTCCTGCTCCAGCTCGCAGAGCTTCACGGCAAATATTCCCTGTCCTACTTCCATTGATCTCACCCCTTCTGCTGGAAGCTTCTTCTCGCGCAAATTCCGGATCTGCTCCAGGACAAATCTCCTCCGGCAGGCTCCCCTATCGGCATGGGGAATGTCCTGCGCTGTACATGATTTTTATAACACATCCCGTGCCGCCGGGCTACTGTCAATATTTGCTTCCTGTACTGACAGACCCGGGGATCTGTCAGTCTATTTGACACTTTTCTGGCCCTGTCAGGCAGGCCGCGCCCCTCTTCCTTCCGCGCGCCGGAGCGCCCTGTCCTGCCCGGTCCTATTGGAGATCCACCGCGACGATCTCGCTGTCCGTCCCGATCCGGATCGGCAGCTGAAAGAAGCCGGTGCCCGCGGAGATAATGGCGTGGGTTTTGCCGAAGGAGCGCTCCCCGTAGAAGTAGTCCCTGCCGTTGGCGAGCCTTGTCAAAATGGTCATGGGGAAAAACTGTCCCTTGTGGGTGTGCCCGCACAGCACCAGGTCCGCTCCGTAGGATACGGCCTCCCGGATCCCCCTGGGGGTCGTGGTCCAGCACCACGGTCCGCTTGCGGGGCTCCGTTTCCTGGAGGAGCCGGCCCAGCGGGACGCGGCCGTCCCGGCTGTCGACGATCCCCGCCCGGCCCACCAGGTTCATGTTCTCCAGCTCCACCGCCTCGTTATACAGGAGCTGAATCCCCGCCTCCTTCAGGAACCGGCGGAACCGCTGGTCTGTCACGGCGGGATCGTGGTTTCCCACCACCGCGTAGACGCCCCCCGGCGCGCGGATCTTCCGGAGGGCCCCGGCCGCCCGCCCCAGCTGGTCGTCGTCTGCGGGCAGATACCCGTCAAAGAGGTCCCCGGAGATCACCACCAGCTCCGGCTCCAGGCGGTTGACCGCCGCTGCCACCCGCTCCAGATAGCCCGCGCCGATAAAGATGCCGATGTGCAGGTCGCTCAGCAGCACCAGGCGGGTACCGGGCTCCATCCCCAGCTCCACGGCATACCAACCGCCTGGCGTGCGCACTGCCCCAGAGCAGCAGCAGCGCGGAGATCGCCGCGGCCGCCACAACCAGCCAGCCCCGCACCGCCGGTCCCAGCCGGAGCAGCAGCCCCGCCAGGTCGGAGACCAGCAGCGCCAGCACGTCGTAGAGCAGGAAGCAGAGAAAATAGGCGGAGATCCGCTTGCAGCACCGCTGGAACCGGCCCTGGACGCCGGTATGCTGTGCATACACCGCCAGGAGCATCAGCAGCAGGACCAGGAGAAAGATCGGCCCATACAGCCGCCTGCCCCAGAGCCAGTCCGCCGCGTTGCCCGCCCGCAGGCCCATATAGCACGCCGCCCCCAGAAGGACAAGGACGAACAGCCGTGCAAATCCCTTGGTTTTGATCCATTTTCCAAATCTGGTTTCCATACCCGGTTCCTTTCCCGTTTTCCGCTCTCCTCCGCCCGCAGGCCGGAAGGAGATGCACGCCGTCCGGGGCCGGATCGCTTCCCCGGCTGAAGGGACGCCCGCCCCCGTATTCTTCCCCTAACACCATAGCAAAACAGCGCCGGCCTGAGAATGGATAATCCAGGGGATGTGTATGGACAGCCCATGGGATCTGTCAAAAAACCGGACACTTTCGAAGAGGTGTACCCATGGCGCGGCGGGGCCGCCGGGGCGCCGCTCCGCCCATGGCGCTCCCCGGCAAAGGACAGGCGCCGGGGATCCGTGGACCCCCGGCGCCTGCCGTGGCATGTTCTCCTTTTCTCAGCGGGGCCGGGCGCCGCTCCGCCGGCCCATCAGGCGGCAAGCTGCCGCGGTATCACAGCCCCAGGCCGTAGATGCGGTCGGCGTTGTCGAAGAACACCGCCTCGTGGTACCGCTCCGGCACCAGCCGGGCGATAAAGCCGATGTACTCCCCCAGGTTCACGATGGGCCAGTCGGTGCCGAAGAGGATCTTATCCCAGCACTGGATGGCGGTGAGCCAGGTGCGCAGCAGGGACACGTAGCCCGCCTGCTCCCGGAAATAGCCATCCAGGTCCACCCGGCCCTCCAGAAGGCCCGACAGGTCGGCGGCCACGTTGGGGTTCTTCTCCACCACCGCCGCCGCGGCCTCCAGGAAGGGGTTGCCGAAGTGGCACATGACGAACCGGGTATCCGGATGGTCCGCCGCCACCTCGTCCAGGGCCAGGGGGTGGCAGTACTTCAGGTGGGCCCGGGGAAAGGCCGTGAGCCCCATGTGGACCGCAACGGGCTTACCGTACCGGGCGGCCAGGCGGTAGAGGGGCTGATACATGGGGTCCGACAGGCTGATCCGGTTGTACCCCGGGTAGAGCTTCACCCCGCAGCAGCTCTCCCGCCGCAGGTGCTCCTCCACCCGGTCCGGCAGGTCCGCGATCACCCGGCTCCCGCCCTCCAGAAGGCTGCTGTCCAGGCCCACGCAGTAGTGGAAGAGATCGGCGGGGTAGTCGTGGCGCCCCAGCTCCAGGCTGTGGTTGCCCATCACCACCCCGTGGACGATGCCCAGCTCCCCGTACACCTGCCGGAGATGCTCCGTGCTGTTGTGGTGGCCCACCTGCCGGGCCATCTCCTCGGCGGAGTCCTTCTCAGAGAACAGATGCAGGTGGGCGTCGATGATCTTCATAGTCCGTCGCTTCCTCTCCGGCCGCCGCCCCAGCCGGGGCGGCAGCGTTTTGGTTTTGGTATCATTATAGCAGAATCTCCCGGTGTAGAAAATCCTCTGGAGCTGTTCTCTGCCGCCGAGCGTCCGATCCTCGCAAAAAACTTTTGCTTCTCCGTGCTCTGACCTGCTCCATTTTCCGGCGGTTCTCTTTTATCAGCCTGCTTTTGTTTGAATTTCCAGAGGAATCCCCCTGTCCAACCGCCCCTATTTGTGAAAAATTTTTTCTTTTGCAAGTGGAAAACTCCCAAGAACTATGCTACACTGAACGTATCTGATACAGGTTTTCCCGTTGGCCGCTTTGCCGGCCGAATTCGACGGTCTGCGGTGGAAATCGGGCGGAAGAATCTGTAAAATGAGAAAACCCGTATGAATACCAACAAGACAAGCTGTCCGCATTTGTTCCCAGTCAGAACAACTGGAAGGAGGAACCAGTCATGACAAAAGCTGTAAACCCGGACGTGAAGGAGAAGGCCCCTGTGGAGGCCGCCGCTGAGAAGAAGGCCCCGGTCAAGAAGGCGGCGGAGAAGGCCGAGAAGAAGCCCGTCAAGGCCGCTCCCAAGGCGGAAGACGCGGTGTATATCCAGTTTGGCGAGGGCGAGTGGGAGGCATCCCAGCTGGCCGCCCAGGCCAAGGCCGCCTATGTGGCGGAGGGCCACCGGGCGTCCTCGATCAAGAGCTTCCGCCTGTATGTGAAGCCCGAGGAGCGGAAGGCCTACTACGTGGTGAACGACAAGTCCACCGGCAGCATCGAGTTCTGAACATCCCTGAGGGGGCGGACAGGCAAAAGCCTGTCCGCCCCCTCAGCGTGTGGAAGAACGCCCATCAGAAGGAAAAAATCGCCCAGCGCAGGGGGAGCTCGAGGGAGCAAAGCCCGCCCCGAATCCAATCGAATGCCCCGCAAAGCCTCGCCGCGCAAGGCGTGCGGCCCGCGCAGCGGGGATTTTTCCACTGCGGAGCAATGGGAAAGTCATGGCATTTTTAAGCTGTCGAAAAAGCTTGTCAGATTTTTTCGGCAGCCTTCCCGAAGGAAGTTTTCGCCGGGCTGAGCACAAAAAAATGGCCGCGCCTTTTTAAGGTGCGGCCATTTTCCGTTCCATTCCGCCGTCAGCCGATGGCGATGGTGGTGTTCTTCGGCAGCTCCTTGGGACTGTTCTTGGGCAGGCTGATCTTCAGGATGCCATCCTCGAAGTTGGCGGACACGTCCTTGGGCTCCACCTGCTCGCCCACGTAGAAGCTCCGGCTGCAGGCGCCGGCGTACCGCTCCTGGCGGATGTAGCGGCCCTGCTGGTCCTTCTGATCCTCGTCCAGGCCCTTGGCGGCGCTGATGGTCAAATAGCCGTTCTCCAGCTGCAGCTGGATCTCATCCTTCTTGAAGCCGGGCAGGTCCACATCCAGCTCATAGCTGTTCTCGGTCTCCCGCACGTCCGTCTTCATCAAATTCCTGGCGTTCTTGCCGTACAGGGGGTTCCTGCCCCGGAAGGACGGCATCATGCCGAAGGGTTCGTCAAAAAATTCATCAAACAGGTTTTCACCAAAAATGCTGGGCAACATCATTCATTCCTCCATTCTTTTCTGCTGCTCGTAGCTGTGAGGAATCCTCCACCCGGTGGCGAGCTTCCATTGCCCGATCCCGCCGGCCTGTCCGCCGCCGGAACCTACATTGTCTTCCCCTGGGACCGGGGGCGCTCCGCCGGGCCATCCGGCCCGCTTTCCGCTCCCTCTCTCAAGGTTCATCTATAGCATAACACCAATTTTAGCACTGTCAAGAGGCGAGTGCTAAAGTTCACAAAAGAAGCAAAGTTAGTTCACAAAATATGCGATTTCTCCGTCCCTGCCCGCCGCGCCCAGGCGGAAACGCCTTGCCAACAGGCCCGGAGCTGCGCTATAATGGGGAAAATTCCGGAGAGGAGCGGGGGCTGTGGACTACGATATCACCGCCGTGGGCGAGCTGCTGATCGACTTTGCGGCAAAAGGGAAAAACGAGATGGGCTATCCGGTAATGGAGGCCAATCCCGGCGGGGCGCCGGCCAACTTTCTGGCGGCCGCCGCGGCCTGCGGGAAGCGGACAGCTCTGATCGGGAAGGTGGGCCGGGACGCCTTCGGCCGCCTGCTGACGGACACCCTGGCTGCCGCCGGCATTGACGTCCGGGCCGTGGCCGCGGACGAAACTGTCTTCACCACTCTGGCCTTTGTGACCTTCTCAGCGGAGGGGGACCGGTCCTTCAGCTTTGCCCGGAAGCCCGGGGCCGACACCTGCCTGCGGCCGGAGGAGGTGGACCGCTCCCTCATCGGGGCCTCCCGGGTCCTCCACTTCGGGAGCCTCAGCCTCACCGACGAGCCGGCCCGGTCCGCCACCCGCTCCGCCGTGGCCTGCGCCCGGGAGCTGGGCAAGCTCATCACCTTTGACCCCAATCTGCGCCCACCCCTGTGGCGGCGGGAGGCGGACGCCCGGGAGCAGATCCTCTGGGGTGCCGGCCAGGCGGATGTGGTGAAGATCAGTGACAACGAGGTGGACTTCCTGTGGGGCTGCGGCCCGGAGGAGGGGGCCCGCCGGCTGCTGGAGGACCTGGGCGTCCGCCTGGCCATGGTTACCCTGGGGCCCCTGGGCTGCTGGCTCTCCAACAGCCGCGCCGGGGTCTATGTGCCCTGCCCCCCTGTAAAGCCCGTGGACACCACAGGGGCCGGGGACATCTTCGGCGGCACCGCGGTCAGCCGCCTTCTGGAGCTGGGCAGGGCCCCGGAGGACCTGGGGGAGGAGGAGCTGGCGTCCCTGGGGGCCTTTGCCTCCACGGCGGCCAGCCTCTCCACCCAGCACCGGGGCGGCATTCCCTCCATCCGCCCCAGGGAGGAGGTTCTCCGCTCCCTGGAGGCCTGTCCCCTCCCCGCCGCCCGCCGGGTACCCCGGCAGCAGTAAAGGCCCCTGTCCGCCGAGGGCCTTCCCCCGGCGCTGACGGCGCAAACAGCCCGGCATGTCCATGTACTTGACATGCCGGGCTGTTTTTGTATTCTCTCCCTCAGGGGTTCTCCCCGTCCTCCTGCCCCCGCAGGCGGAGCATCCGCCCGGAGAGCAGGCGGTGCATCTGGCTGGCCAGGAGGTCCACGTCCAGGCCCTTTTTGCCGGTGTTTTTCAGCAGCAGGCCCACAATGCCGAAGGCATAAAAGTCCAGCGCCGTTTCCCGGTCCCCCGCGCTGATGGACTCCATGGGCGGCCTGTCCCGGCTCAGCTCCTCCAGGCAGGAGCGGACCGTTTCCACCATCAGCCGCTCCACCTGCTCCCGCCGCTGTGAGTTCAGCAGCCGCTGCAGCAGGCCGCTGTGCTCCATGGCGGAGGTCACGAAGATCCGCAGCGCCTCCTGGGCGCTGCCCGCCTGCCGTCCCTCCTCCAGGGTCCGGCGGGCCGCCTGACTGACAGCCCACTCGATCACTTCCATCAGGTCCTGGAAATGGTAGTAGAAGGTCTGCCGGGAAATGTGGCACTCCTCCACCAGGTCCTTCACCGAAATCTTGTCCACACTTCTCTCGCCGGCCATGCGCAGAAATGTTTCCGCGATCACGGCCTTCATGTTCACCGGCATCGCCCCACCTCTTCTTCTCTTCGGGATAGGAAGATGCTACCACAAAAATGCCGCTCTGTCCAGGGCGGCTTTGCATTTTTCCTTTGGAATCTGCCGGGTTTTCTCTATACATCAGCCCAAAAATATGCTAAACTTTTCCTAAACCATGTCGTCTGCGGGAAGGAGGAGCTCTATGCCGCCCTATGCGCCGCCTGTGCTGCTGGCCGGCCTTTTGTGTCTGGCCGCCCTGGGGCTGTTCTGCCGGTTTCTGCTCCCCCGGCTCTCCCCCGCCGCCCGGGAGCTGATCCTCTACCTGGTCTTCGGCGTTCTCACCACCGCCGTCAGCATCGGGAGCTACGCCCTGCTCCACGGCCCTCTGGGCATGCACTACCTGGCGGCCAATGTAGCGTCCTGGGTGGTTTCCGTCCTCTTCGCCTTCTGCACCAACCGCTCCTTCGTCTTCTCCGGCGGAGGGACCGGATGGCCCAGGCAGCTGCTGCTGTTCGCCCTGTCCCGCCTGGGGACCCTGGCGGTGGAGGAGGCGGGGCTCTTCCTGCTGGTGGACCTGCTTTCGGTGGGCGAGCTGGCCGCCAAGGCGGTCATGCAGGCGGTGGTGATCGTCCTCAACTACATTCTCAGCAAGTTTCTGGTGTTCCAAAGGAGGGAGAAGCATGAGTGAAACCCTGTCTGTGATTGTCCCCTGCTTCAATGAGGAGGAGGCCCTGCCCCACTTCTATCGGGAGATCTGCCGGGTGGCCGGGGAGATGCCCCAGCTGACCTTCGAGCTGTTCTTTGTGGACGACGGCTCCTCCGACGGCACCCTCCCCCTCCTGCGGCGGCTGGCCCGGGAGGACGGGCGGGTGCGCTACCTCTCCTTCTCCCGGAACTTCGGCAAGGAGGCGGCCATGTACGCCGGGTTCACCCACTGCACCGGGGACTATGCCGCCGTCATGGATGCGGATCTTCAGGACCCCCCGTCCCTCCTGCCGGAGATGCTGCGGCTGATCCGGGAGGAGGGCTACGACTCGGTGGCCACCCGCCGGGTGACCCGGAAGGGGGAGCCGGCCATCCGCTCCTTCTTCGCCCGGCGGTTCTACGCCCTCATGCGCCACATCTCCAAGACGGAGATCGTGGACGGGGCCCGGGACTTCCGGCTGATGACCCGGCAGTATCTGGACGCCCTGCTCCAGCTGTGCGAGGTCAACCGCTTCTCCAAGGGGCTCTACGGCTGGGTGGGCTTCCGGACCAAGTGGCTGGAATTTGAAAACCAGGAGCGGGTGGCGGGGACCACCAAGTGGTCCTTCTGGAAGCTGCTGCTCTACTCCTTTGACGGCATCGTGGCCTTCTCCGTGGCCCCCCTGGCGGCGGCCTCCCTGCTGGGCATCCTCCTGTGCCTGATCGCCCTGGTGGCCGTGGGCTTCATTGTGGTCCGCACCCTGCTCTACGGCGACCCGGTCAGCGGCTGGCCGTCCCTGGCCTGCATCATCACCTTCATCGGCGGCATCCAGCTGCTGTGCGTGGGGATTCTGGGCCAGTACCTGTCCAAGACCTATCTGGAGGTCAAACGCCGGCCCATCTACCTTCTGAAGGAGGACAGCGCCAAAGCGGGAGAGGAGCATCCCCAATGAGCCGGCGGGAACCCCTCTGGCGCCGGTGGGGCAGCCTTCTTCTGGCCCTGGCGGCCTTTGCCATCACGGCGGCCACCCTCTTTGCCGGGGACGGCATCGGCCTCTCCGACAACGGGGACTTCTACCGGGTGATGACCGCCTCCTCCCTGGAGCAGGCGGTGGAGGACCGGTCCTTCCGCTATGTGGACACCTTCCGCATCCGCCTGGAGGAGGACTCCGCCCTGGGCAACCTCTCCCGGATCCTCTTCTCCCCGGAGGGAGTGGCGGACTACCCCTCCATCCAGCTGCTGCCGGTGCGGCTGTCGGTGGTGGGGAGCCTTGTGTGGAACAAGCTCACCGGCCAGGAGATGAGCCTCTACCATCTGGAAATCCTGGGCCTTCTTTATACGGCCCTGTACGCCGCCGCCCTGGGCTTTCTCTTCTCCCGGTTCCGCCTGGCCTCCTGGCGGCGGGACCTGGCGGTGAAGCTGGTCTTTTTGCTGGTGGAGTGCGATGTGGGCTACACCGCCTACTTCAACTCCCTCTACGGGGAGGGGCTCCAGCACATCGCCCTCCTCCTCTGCGCCGCCATGCTCCTCCACGTGCTGTCCCATCCCCCCACCGCCGGTGCCGCCCTGGCCTGCGTCGGCGCGGCGGTGCTCTACGGCTGGAGCAAGTTCTTCAATATTCCCCTGGCCCTGCTGATCCTGCTGGTGCTGGAGGGGATCCTCTTTCTCCGGGGCCGGCGGCTGTCCGGCGCCCTGGCCTGCGCCGGAGGCGCCGGGGTGCTGCTGGCGGTGTTCCTGGCTGTTCCGGGCTGGATGAATATGACCAACACCTACAACACCATCTTCTTCGGCGTGGTGCGCGACACCGACGAGGCCACCGCCGCGGCCTACCTGGCGGACCTGGGCCTTCCGGAGGAGATGGCGGTCATGCGGGACACCAACTACTTCTCCGCCGGCGTGGCAGAGTACCTGGACCAGAACGGCTACCGGGAGGCGGTGATGGAGGTGGGCAAGCTGGACCTGGTCCGCTTCTATTTGACCCACCCCGGGCGGCTGTGGGAGCAGCTGGAGATCACGGCGAAAAACTGCGGCATGGTCCGTCCCTTCTACCTCTCCAACTACGGGGAGAGCTCTCCCCGGATGACCCTCTCGGGCCGGTTCTCCCTGTGGAGCGCCCTGCGGCAGCGGCTGCCCCTGGACACCCTCTGGGCCCCGGCCCTGGCGGCGGCCGCCGCCCTCTTTCTCCTCCTGCGAAGGAGGGGGTCCCGGCCGGAGGCGGCGCTCCTCTGCCTGCTGCTCCTGGGGGCGCTGGGCTATACCTTCGCCGTGCCCATCATCTCCAACGGGGAGGCGGACCTGGCCAAGCACATGTTCGCCTTTGCAGAGATCATGGACCTGCTGCTTCTCTTTCTGCTGGCGACCGCCGTCCAGCGCGCCGCCTGGCGGCGACCGGTACCGGAATTTCTGGCGGCAACGGCGGTGGGCGTCCTTTTGGCGCTGCCGCCGGCGGTTTCCGCCGCCCGCGGGCTGCTGGCGCCCCTCCGGTCCCACGAAGCCCCGGAGCAGGGGGCCTACGTGTCCCTTGGTACCTGGGAGGGGGAGGAGCTGCTGTGGCTGGTCCTGGAGGACCCGGCGGCGGAAGGGTCCCTCCGGCTGGTGGCCGCCCGGAGCGTAGGGGAGCTCCCCTATGACGGGGAGAACGCCAACCTCTGGACGGAGAGCTCCCTGCGCGCCTGGCTCAACAGCCCCTTCCTGGAGGCCTTCTCCCCGGAGGAGCTGGCCGTGCTCCAGCCCCAGGAGCGCCAGGTGCGCCTGTCGGCCCCCTGCCACGCCCTGGCCCAGGCCGGCGTCCAGGAACTCCACTGCTCCCACCTTCCCGCCCTGGCCGCCCGGGACTGCCCGGAGGCCTATTCCCTGACGGCGGAGGATCTGGTGTGCCTGCCGGATCTGGAGGACGCCGCGGCCCTCTCCGCCGCGAACCTTCCCCTGGCCGCCGGCGGCCCCTGCTGGCTGGAGGACCCCTACTACAACAACGGCGCCATGGTGCGGACTGCCCGGCCCGACGGGCTCCTGCTCTTCGCCGAGGCGGCGGAGCCCCTCCAGGTCCGCCCCTGCCTGACCATCTCCGCCGGCCAGTGGAGCGGCAGCGGCAGCCGCGGCGACCCCTTCCTCCCGGTCCTCTGACCGGGCGGCATCCAGGGGCTTCTGTCCTCAGGCCGGATGGAAGCGGGACGCTCTCAGGCGGCAGGAGCAGAAAACCGCTTGACAACCGGCATTCATTACACTAGTTTGTTTTAGTGAGGGCAAAGGCGTTCCCATCCCTGAGGGGACCGCCTTTGTCTTTTTTACTTTTCGCCCGTCCGGGGCGGCACTCCGGCACGCTGTTTCACCGCTGATGTCAATTTGACACAAACCGATTTTGCTCGGCCTCCCCCTCGGCCCGTTCTTGCCCAGGGTGTCAAAATGAGAAAGCAGATTTTAGTCATTGTCATGAAATTGCAAATTTCCAAAATATTGTGCTTGAAATGCAGGAATTTTACGGATAAAGTATGGTCAGATTGATGGCTGCGTCAATTCACGCCCTGCCGTGGGTTGGCGGGTTCCAGCACATATCGAGTTTGAGGAGGTTTTCCGCGTGTCTATTGATGAGAAGAAGATGTCCCTGTATACCAAGTTCCTCCACGAGGAGCTTTTGCCGGCCATGGGCTGTACCGAACCCATCGCCATCGCCTACGGCGCCGCTTATGCCCGGAAAGTGCTGGGCAAGGACGCCGAGAGGTATGAAGTGGAGTGCTCCGGTAATATCATTAAAAACGTAAAGGCCGTGACCGTCCCCCAGACCAATGGCCTGAAGGGCATTGAGACCGCCGTGCTGGCCGGCGCCATCGGCGGTGACGCCGACAAGGAGCTTGAGGTGCTCACCACGGTCACTGAGGCGGATATCGAGGCCATCAAGAAGGGCCTGGCCGACAAGATCGTCACCGTGAAGCCCCTGGACTCCATCCACTCCCTACATATTATTGTCCACGCTTTCGCCGGCGAGGACAGCGTTTCCGTTGAGATCATCGACACCCACACCAATGTGGGCAACGTCTACAAGAACGGCCAGCTGATCCACCAGCGCGCCGAGGTGGCCGCCGGCGACGATGTGACCGAGCGCCGCGCCCTGAACGTGGCCGACATCCTGGCCTACGGCGACCAGGTCAATCTGGACGACGTCCGGGACCTGCTGGAGCGCCAGATCAGCTACAACACCGCCATCTCCCAGGAGGGCCTCACCGGCAAGTGGGGCGCCGCCGTGGGCAAGACTCTGCTGGAAAACTGCGGCAACTCCGTCCGGACCCGGGCCAAGGCCGCAGCCGCCGCCGGCAGCGACGCCCGGATGAACGGCTGCGCCATGCCCGTTGTGATCAACAGCGGCTCCGGCAACCAGGGCATGACCGTTTCCCTGCCCGTGGTGGAGTACGCCAAGGAGCTGGGTGTCAGCCATGAGAAGCTCCTGCGCTCCCTGTGCGTGGCCAACCTGGTGGCCATCCACCAGAAGACCGATATCGGCCGGCTGTCCGCCTTCTGCGGCGCCGTCAGTGCCGCCACCGGCGCTGTGGCCGGCATCGCCTACATGGAGGGCGCCAGCTACGAGGTGATCGCCCAGACCATTGTCAACTCCATCGCCAACGTGGGCGGCATGGTCTGCGACGGCGCCAAGTCCAGCTGCGCCGGCAAGATCGCCTCCGCCCTGGAGAGCGCGTTCCTGGGTTACGAGCTGGCCAAGGAGAGCCGCGGCTTCTATGACGGCGAGGGCATTGTCAAGGCCGATGTGGAGGCCACCATCGCCAGCGTGGGCCGCATGGCCAGCGCCGGTATGCTCGGCACCGACAAGGAGATCCTGAACATCATGGTCGGCCGTTGAGCCTGTCCCTTTCTTTCCCCTGTTTTTGGAGGAGGAGGGCCTTCGCCCGCATCCTTTCAAAAAATATATTCCCAGCCTGAAAAACAACGAACAAACAAACTATGAAAGGAGGATGGATGCCCCTTTTCGGGCATCCCTCGAATGATGAAAAAAGTTATTACCATTCTGTTGGCTATGGCTATGATGCTGAGCCTGGTTGCCTGCGGCAGCGGCAACAACGGCGGCAATGGCGGCAATGGCGGCAACGCCGGTAACTCCGGCAACACCGGCGATACCGGCGACTCCGGTGATTCCGGTTCCTTTGACGGCACCATCAAGGTCGCCGTGGCCGGCCCCATGACCGGCGACAACGCTGAGTACGGCATCGGCTTTGCCAACGCCGCTCACCTGATGGCTGATCAGTGGAACGCCGATGGCGGCGTCACCGTGGGTGACAAGACCTATCAGGTCGAGATCGTCGAGTACGACGACAAGTCCGAGTCCGATGAGGCCACCACCATCGCCTACAACATCGTGTCCGATCCCGACATCTACGGCGTCATCGGCCACTTTGCTTCTGGTATCTGCATGGTCGCCGCTCCCATCTATCAGGAGGCCCACTATGTGAATATCAGCCCCACCTCTTCCCATGCTGACTACTCCAGCATCGGCGACTACATCTTCCGCAACAACACCGTTATCAACGTTGAAACCCTGACCGGCGCCGAGATCGCCATCAACGACCTGGGCGGCACCAAGATCGGCGTCCTGTCCATCGACACCGAGTGGGGCCAGTCCGCCGGCAACGCCATGGAGGAGAACATCGCCTCCCTTGACGCCGAGATGGTTCTGCGCCAGGAGGTTTCCGAAACCGCCGTTGACTTCGCCACCGAGATCGCCAACTTCCAGGCTGCCGGCGCCGACGTGATCATGATCGCCGGTATGTACGGCACCGTCGGTCCTTTCATCGTGGCCATGCAGAACAGCAACTACATCGTTCCCGTTGTGGGCTGCTCCAACGCCTACACCGACCAGCTGCTGGAGTACGCCGCGCAGGCGCCCGACATTGATGTCTACGCCCCCGTGTCCTTCTTCGCCGGCAACCCCGATCCCGCCGTGCAGGAGTACGTGGCTGCCTACACCGAGGCTTACGGCGCCGCTCCCTCCGCTCTGACCACCCAGGCCTATGACTCCGTGGGCATCCTGCTGGAGGCCATTGAGCGCGCCGGCTCCCTGGACCGCGAGGCCATCATGGAGGCCATGTTCGAGACCGATTATCCCGGCATGAGCGGCCAGACCACCTTCGATGAGATCGGTGACGCCCAGAAGGTCTTCACCAAGGTCACCATCGCGGATGGCGCCTGGACTGTGGCTGAGTAATCCAATTTCCTGATTTGCCGGTCCGTCCGGCGGCGAGCTGCCGGACGGACCACTCTTCGTTCGTTTTTGTTCGTTGTTTGAGGCAACCCTAAAGGCGCTGCTTCCGGAGAGGGCTCCCGCTCTCTCCGGAAGCGGTTAGAGCCTCCTCCGCAATCCCCGGCCCGGCACCCGCGCCGGCCGCTGGGCTTGACCTTTTGGAGGCACAGAAAATCCCGCCAGACCCATCCCTGCCCCGGGGCCGCGCCCTGCGGGAGCGGACATGCCGTTTTCGTGCGCTGTGGTTTGGCGGTATTCTTTCGGACTCGGCGTGCCGAGTTTCCGCGCTCCCGGCGGCTGCCGGAGGCTGCGGAGGCGGTTCTACATCTGTCTGCCTACCCCTCGGGCGGGCGGCCGGGTTTCCCGGCGGATCCTTCCGGCGTCCCCGGTTTCGGGCGGCGTCCGGCGCTGCAGTCGTTTGACTGCGCATTTATGTATTTGGGAAAATTCAGAAGAAAGGAGACCTGTTACGGCGCTTTGTTGAAGTGACGTAAAGCGTGCCTGATATGTCTACATTTATCTCAGCCATCTTACAAGGTATTTGCCTTGGCATGGCGTACGCGCTGGTCGCAGTAGGCTACTCCCTGGTGTTTGGTATTCTGCGCCTGATTAACTTCGCCCATGGCTCTATTTTCGCCTTCGGCTCCTACATGGTGTTTCTGTTCTACTCCCTTGGGGTGCCAATGATTCCGGCCATCCTGATCGCTCTGGTCCTCTCGGGCCTGCTGGCTTTTGGCATGGATAAGATCACCCTGGAGCCCCTTCGCAAGAAGAACTCGGAAACCATCACCTACCTGATCACCACCGTAGGTGTTTCCTTCATTATCCAGAACACCCTGTCGGTTCAGTATGTCTTCACCAGCGAGCGGCAGGTGTTCCCCTCCACGAACGTGTTCCCCCCCATCTCCATCGGCAACGTCACCATCCAGAGCAGCCAGCTGATCATGTTTGTGGTTGCCCTGATCCTGCTGGTGATTCTGACCCTGGTGGTCAACAAGACCAAGATGGGTCTTGCCATGCGGGCCACCGAGCAGAACTCCAAGGCCGCGAAGCTCATGGGCGTGAACGTCAACCGCGTGATCGCCTTTACCTTCTTTATGGGCGGCGCCTCCGCCGCCATCGCCGGCGCCCTGTACAGCGGCTACTATCAGGTCGTGTATCCCACCATGGGCTACCTGATCGGCCTGAAGGCCTTCGCTGCCGCGGTTGTGGGCGGTATCGGCATCCTCTATGGCTCCGTAGTCGGCGGCCTGGTGGTCGGCATCGGCGAGTGCCTGGCAGCTCAGTACATCGGAAGTAATGTCCGTGACCCGATGGCGTTTGTGATCCTGATTGTGATTCTGATCATCAAGCCCAACGGCCTCTTCGGCAAGAAAGGAATTACGAAGGTGTAAGGCTTATGAAGAAATCATCCAATCGTATTCTCTCGACCTTCGAGAGCTTCTGCTATAGGTTCCGCTATGTGTTTGCAGTGCTTTTCCTGGTGCTGACGTTCGCCGTCCCCTTCATGGGGCTGTCCATGGTGAACATCCAGCTGCTGACTCTGATCGCTCTGTACGCCATGCTGGGCATGGGCCTGAACGTGCTGATCGGCTACACCGGGCTGGTGTCCCTGGGCCATGCGGGCTTCTACGCCATCGGCGCTTATACCTGCGCCCTGCTGATGACCAAGCTCAGTGTCAACTTCTGGATCGCCCTCCTGCTGGCCGGCGTCTTCACCGCGTTCATCGGCTTCCTGCTGGGCCTCCCCTCCCTGCGTCTGTCCGGGTCCTATCTTTCCATCGTGACCCTGGGCTTCTGCGAGGTCGTGAACATGATCCTCAAGCAGTGGGAGAGCGTGACCAACGGCAACTACGGTGTCCGCGGCATCCCCAAGCCCACGGTGTTCGGCTTCCAGCTGACCATGTTCAACGGCTGGCTGCTGGTGCTGATCCTGCTGCTGATGGGCATTACCGGCGTTGCCTGCCTGGCCATGCGCAACTCCAACACCGGCCGCGCCTGGCGCGCCATTAAGGACGACGAGCTGGCTGCCGGCATGATGGGCATCAACACCTCCCGCTACAAGATTCTCTCCTTCGTGGTATCCGCCTTCATCACCGGCATCGCCGGCGGCTTCTACTGCGTCACCAGAGATTACATCGAGCCCAACAACTTCGTCTTCAACACCTCCATCCTCATTCTGAGCGTGGTCATCGTTGGCGGCCTGGGCACCATCCGCGGCATGATCTTCGGCGCCGCCCTGCTGCAGCTGTTCCCCCAGTGGTTCCGCTTCCTCAACGAGTGGCGGTTCGTGGTGTACGGCCTGCTGCTGGTGCTGATGATGCTGTTCCGTCCCCAGGGCGCTCTGGGCTGGCGTTCCACCCAGCCCTACCACCTGTCCAAGTACGCGCGCAAGATGCTGGCGGACAAGGGCGAGCCGGAGGCTCCTCAGCCGCCTGCGCGGCAGTAAGAAAGGAGGACGTGCGCTATGAGTTTTCTTGATGCAAAAAATATCACCATGCAGTTCGGCGGCCTGACCGCCGTTGACGGCGCCACCTTCCATGTGGACAAGGGTGAGATCGTTTCCCTCATCGGCCCTAACGGCGCCGGCAAGACCACCGTGTTCAACATGCTCACCGGCGTCTACCACATCACCAGCGGCGAGATGACCTTCGAGGGCCAGGACCTGACCAAGATGATCCCCCAGGACATCGTGAAGATCGGCATCTCCCGTACCTTCCAGAACCTGCGGCTGTTCCCCAAGATGCGGGTGATCGAGAACGTGCTGGTGGGTACCCACATCCGCAACAAGTACAACTTCTGGGACAGCCTGCTGCGCACCCCCCGCTTCCGCAGGGAGGAAGCGGAGCACACGGTCCGCGCCATTGAGATCCTGCGGAGCATCGGCCTGGACCACCTGCGGGACGCCTTTGCCGACAGCCTGCCCTACGGCGAGCAGCGCAAGCTGGAGATCGCCCGCGCCATCGCTACCGACGCTAAGCTCATTCTTCTGGACGAGCCGGCCGCCGGTATGAACCCCGCCGAGTCCGCTGAGCTCCTGCGCTTTATCCGGGAGCTGAAGGACAAGGGGTACACCATCCTGCTCATCGAGCACGACATGAGCGTGGTTATGAACATTTCCGACCGCATTTACGTGCTGGATCACGGCAAGATGATCGCCGAGGGCCTGCCCCAGGAGATCGCCAACAATCCCCGCGTAATCGAAGCCTATCTGGGAGGTGTGCAGAAAAATGCTGAAAGTGACTGATCTGAACGTATTTTACGGACCGATTCACGCTCTGAAGGGCATCTCCCTGGAGGTAAGCGACGGCGAAATCGTGACCCTGATCGGCTCCAACGGCGCCGGTAAGTCCACCACGCTGAACTCCATCACCGGCCTTGTGAAGGTCAGCAGCGGCAAGGTGGAGCTGGACGGCAAGGACATCACCAACCTGGCCTCCCACAAGATTGTGGAGATGGGCATCAGCCTCTCCCCGGAGGGGCGCGAGGTGTTCCCCGCCCTGTCGGTGGAGGAGAACCTCCGCCTGGGCGCCTACACCCGCCAGGACAAGGGGGAGATTTCCGCCAACTTCGACCGGGTGTACGAGCTGTTCCCCCGGCTGAAGGAGCGTATCAAGCAGGCTGCCGGTACTCTCTCCGGCGGCGAGCAGCAGATGCTGGCCATCGGCCGCTCCCTGATGAGCTCCCCCCGGATCCTGCTGCTGGATGAGCCCTCCATGGGCCTGGCGCCCAACCTGGTGCTGATGATCTTCGACCTGATCGTTTCCATCAACAAGCAGGGCACCACCATCCTGCTCATTGAGCAGAACGCCAACATGGCCCTCTCCATCGCAAGCCACGCCTACGTGCTGGAAACCGGCAACATCTCCCTGAGCGGCAAGGCCTCCGACCTGGCTAAGGACGACCGCGTCCGCCGGGCCTATCTGGGCGGCTGATCCCTTTTTTCTGATCCAGATCACTGTTCCCGCTGCGGCGGGATAGAAAAGGAGAACTGCTATGAAGAAAATTATCAACAATCCCAACGACGTTGTCACCGAAATGCTCCAGGGCCTCGCCAAGGCCAACCCCAACGTGGTCTACGCCGGCGAGGGCGTGGAGGTCATCTCCCGCAAGGAGAAGAAGAGCGGCAAGGTCGGCGTCATCTCCGGCGGCGGCAGCGGCCATGAGCCCGCCCACGCCGGCTATGTGGGCAAGGGTATGCTGGACGCCGCCGTGGCCGGCAACGTCTTCGCCTCCCCCTCCCCGGACCGGATCATCGAGGGCATCAAGGCCGCCGACAGCGGCGCCGGCGTGCTGATGGTCATCAAGAACTACTCCGGCGACATCATGAACTTCGAGATGGCCGGTGAGCTGGCCTCCATGGAGGACATCAAGACCGCCTCTGTCGTCGTGAAGGACGACGTGGCAGTGCCCAACAGCACCTTCTCCACCGGCCGCCGGGGCATCGCCGGCACTGTGTTTGTCCACAAGGTGGCGGGCGCCGCCGCTGAGATGGGCAAGAGCCTGGAGGAGGTCCAGGCCGCCGCTCAGAAGACCGCGGACAACGTCCGCTCCATGGGCATGGCTATGAGCCCCTGCATCCTGCCCGGCGTGGGCACTCCCGGCTTTGATCTGGGCGAGAAGGAAGTGGAGATCGGCATGGGCATCCACGGCGAGCCCGGCGTCAGCCGCGAGGATCTGCGCCCCGCCAAGGACCTGGCTGAGGAGCTGGTGGGCCGCATCCTGGCGGACTACGACTACTCCGGCAGCGAGGTTGCCGTGATGGTCAACGGCCTGGGCGGCACTCCCCTCATGGAGCTGTACATCATGTACAACGAGGTGGAGAAGTACCTGGCCGAGAAGGGCATCAAGATCTACCGGGCTTTTGTTGGCAACTACATGACCTCCCTGGAGATGGCCGGCTGCTCCGTCACCCTGCTGAAGCTGGATGACGAGCTGAAGACTTACCTGGACTATCCCTCTGAGGCTCCCGCTTTCCGCGTTTGATTGAGATTGAAGAGGAGGTAATCTGCTATGAGCTTTACCATGACTTCCAAGGACTACGTGGCCTACATCAACATCGCCGCCAAGAAGATCCACGACAACGGCGAGTACATCAGCAAGCTGGACGCCACCACCGGCGACGGCGACCACTGGGCCAACATCAACATGGGCTTTGAGAACCTGGTGGCCGCCGGCCCCGAGATGGAGACGATGCCCATGTGCGACGTGTTCAAGAAGATCGGCATGCTGATGATGAGCAAGATCGGCGGCAGCTCCGGCGTGCTTTACGGCGGCGCCTACATGGCCGCCGGCAAGGCCATCGCCGGCAAGGAAACCATTGACAGCAAGGACCTGTGCCTGGCTCTGGACACCATGGTCAACGACATGATGACCCGCGGCAAGGCCCAGCCCGGCTACAAGACCATGATCGACTCCCTGTATCCCGCCGTCCAGGCCTACAAGGCCTGCCTGGAGCGGGGCGACAGCGACGCCGACACCATGGCCGCCGTGAAGAAGGCCGCCATTGACGGTGCCGAGGAGACCAAGAAGATGGAGGCCGTCAAGGGCCGCGCCAGCTATCAGGCCAACAAGGGCGTGGGCCACCTGGACCCCGGCGCCGTGACCATGAGCTACCAGCTGGAGTGCCTGTGCGACTACGTCACCGCTAATCTGCTGTAAGCCGGCGCTCATTTTTCCGGAGGGGAGGGTCGTTCCATGGGTCTGATGAGCGTACAGCGTGATGCCCAGCAGATTTCTGTGGCCATCAGCGAGGTCATCGGCGTGGACGTGGTGGTCGTGGACGACCAGCTGCGCCGGGTGGCGGACACCTTCCACTATCCGGACAACATCATCCCCATCCGCAGCAGCTCCATCATCGGGCGGATCATTGAATCCGGCCAGCCGGTGGTGGTGGACAACAAGTACTACTACCAGTCCTGTGTGGACTGCAAGGACCGGGCTCTGTGCAGCATGACCGGCTTTATGGGCGTCCCCATCCTCTACGAGAACAAGGTGGCGGGGGCCATCGGCCTGGTCATCGCGGAGCACAACGTCAAGCATCTCATCGAGAACGTCAACCTGATCCTGGGCTTCCTGCAGCAGATGGCGGACTTCCTCACCGGGAAAATGTCCGCCCAAGTCAGCTACGAGAACATGAAAACCCTCTCCCTGGAGCGGGATTCCATGCTGGAAGCATCGGACACGGGTATCGTTCTGGTGGACGCTTCGGGCCATATCATCTCCTGCAACCAGCGTTTCCGGGGCTACTTCGGCAGCGCCGACGTGGAGCTTGGAAAGCGGCTGACGGACTGCATCCAGCACCCGCTGATCACCCAGGCAATCGCGTCCCGTACCGCCCAGCCCAGCCGGACGGTGGTGATCCCCCTCCGGGACCAGGTGTTTTACGGGAAGCTCAGCAGCCACCCTATGTGGCAGAGCGAGGCTTTCAGCGGCACGGCCTTTGCCTTTCTGAACCTCCACGGCGGCGACGACGATCTGACCCTGACCCTGACGTCCGGCCAGGAGACGGCTCGGGAGGCGGTCCGCCGCCTGCTGGACGGCCGCAGCCCCCGGCGGGCCCTGTCCGCTCTGGAGGCGGCAGGGAACCGGGAGCCCCTGCTGATCCGATGCAGCTCCCGGACCTCCCGGGTGGAGCTGGTAGCAGCCATCCACCGGGACTCCGGCCGCAGCGGCAAGCTCATCATGCTGGACACCTTCGGCCACACGGACACGGAGGCGGAGCGGAAGCTCTTCGGCCAGGAGATCTCCGGCATCTCCCCCTATGTGCCAAGCGCCATGCTGCTGGCCCACCAGGGCACCCTCTGTATCTGCAATGTCTTTCTCCTGCCTACCTTCCTGCAGATCCGGCTGCGCCGGTATCTCCAGGGGGAGCGGGAGGCGGGCGCCTTCCAGCCGGACGTGCGGCTGCTGTTTACCGAGTCCCCCATTATGGAGGAGGCGGATCCCCGCTTTGTGGACGAGGAATTTGCCCGGATCCTCCGCAGCCGTGAGATCTGGCTTCCCGGTCCGGCGGAGGACCGTCCGGACTTCCTGGTCTATCTGGAGGACTGCCTGACCTTTTTCGCCGCGCGCTTCGGCTGCGCCCGTCCCCATCTGACGGAGGATGCCAAAACCCTCCTGGCGGACAGCTATCCCTGGACCCACAGCGTGCGGCAGATCCGCCAGGTGATGGAGTACCTGACCCGCACCATGCCCGGCCAGGAGATCACCGCCCAGGCGGTCTGCGCGGTTCTGGGCGCCTCCGTTGGCGCCCCCCGCCGCAGCATCCAGGAGATCGAGCAGCAGGAGATCCAGCGTCTTCTGCAGCAGGGGAACACCCCCGACGAAATTGCCAACATTTTGCAAATCAGCCGATCCACTTTATACAGACGATTAAAAAAGTACCACTTACAGACCCTTTGACGGATGTATTTTTTAAAAAGGAGATTGTTATCATGATTAAGAATAATCCTACTCCTGTCGGCGCGGACGGTCAGCTGCTGCGCGGTGCCATCGAGCATCGTGCCACCTGGTTTGCCCTCCTGATCGAGGAGGCCCAGAAGCAGGGCCTGGACGGCTATGCCTTCGCCCACAACGCCATCAAGCGCTGCGGCGTGTTCCACGGCGACAACAAGTACACCAAGACCGATGATCTGCAGGCCTTCGCCGCTGAGTTTGCCGCTGAGCCCACCAAGTCCGTTTTCGGCATGGAGATCAAGGAGAACGACGGCAAGCACCTGTACATCGACTTCCACTACTGCCCCCTGGTTGCCGCCTGGCAGAAGCTGGGCCTGCCCGAGTCTGAGATGCCCGAGCTGTGCGACATCGCCATGGACGGCGACCGCGGCATCATCTCCACCTTCCCCAAGTTCTCCTTCGAGCTGGGTGAGACCATCGCCAAGGGCGACGATGTGTGCCAGATCCGTATCGAGAAGCACGACTAATTCCTCTTTTCTTTCCCGGCTGGGGTTTCCCCTTCCGGGCATCGTCTGATGAAGTGGATCATGAAAACGGTTTGGCCCTGGCGGGCTGAATCTGGGATATAAAAAGGCGGCCGGAGAGCAGTGCTCTCCGGCCGCCTTTTCTCGCTGTCAAAAAAGTCTTGTCAGCCTTTTTGGGCAGCCTGAACATGCCGTTCCGTGGGCCCTGTTCCCGGCGGCTCTATTCCAGGGGCAGGCCCTGGAGCTTCCGGCGCAGCAGGTCAAAGGCGTTGCTGGCCGCCAGATGCCGGATATGTCCCCGGCTGCGGCCCCGGGTCAGGTCCAGCTGGCGGCAGATAGTCCCCTCCCGGCTGGCCAGGGCCACAAACACCGTCCCCACCGGGTTGTCCCGGTCGTCCCGGTCCGGGCCGGCCACGCCGGTCACCGACAGGGCGTAATCGCTGCCGCACAGCCGCCGGCAGCCCTCCGCCATGGCGATGGCCACCGGCTCGGACACAGCGCCGTACCGCTCCAGGAGCTCCCCGGGAACCCCCAGGGCCTGCTCCTTCACGGCGTTGGTGTAGGACACCACGCCCCCCCGGAACACCGCGGAGGCACCGGCAAGGTCCGTGATGCGCTTGGCCAGCAGTCCGCCGGTGCAGCTCTCCGCCGCGGAGAGGGTCAGCCCCTTCTCCCGGAGCAGGCGCAGCACCACCTCCTCCAGGCTGGACACGTCCACCCCGTAGACCACATCCCCCAGGGTTTCCCGCACCTGGGCGATCATGGGCTGGAGCATGGCCTCCGCCTCCTCCCGGCTGTGGGCCTTGGCGGTGGCCCGGAGCATCACCTCCCCGGTCTTGGCGTAGGGGGCCAGGGTGGGGTTGGAGCCCTTGACCATCATCTCGTGGAGGGTGGCCTCCACCTGGGACTCGCCGCTGCCGAAGATCCGGATCTCATGGCTGAAGATCCGCTCCCGGGTCAGCCCCTGGAGATAGGGCACCGCCTGGTGCTCAAACATATAGCGGCACTCGTAGGGGGGGCCGGGCAGCATCAGCACGTGGACGCCCCCCTCCTCAAAGGCGCAGCCTGGAGCGGTCCCCACCGGGTTTTCAAAGACCGTGCACCCCACCGGCAGCATGGCCTGCTGCTTGTTGTTCTCCGTGATCTTCCCGCCCTTCATCCGCCGGGCGAAGTAGTCCTGGATCCCCTGCCAGATGTCCTCGTGGAGCTCCAGGGGACGGCCGAAGGCCTCGCAAATGGTCTGCTTGGTCAGGTCGTCGTAGGTGGGCCCCAGGCCGCCGGTGGTGATGATGATGTTGGCCCGGCGCCGGGCGATATCCAGGGCCTCCCGGAGCCGCTGGGGATTGTCCCCCACCACCGTGTGGTAGTATACGTCGATCCCCAGGGTGCTGAGCCCCTCGCTGATCATCTGGGCGTCCGTGTTGGCGATGTTGCCCAAAAGCAGTTCCGTCCCCACGGCAATCAGTTCCGCATTGTAGTGCATGCTATCTCCTCCTGACCTCTTTAAAGGAGCGAATCTGCTTTTATGTTAAAGCTTATTCTCTCTCAAATAATCCGAAATTGCTTGAATAAAAATATCACCACAAACTTGGTATATTCGTTCGCCAAGTCCCCTTAAAGCAATGAACTCGGACTTATTTTGCGGCAAATAAGTTGCTATACTGACTAAAGCATCATTTGTAATTATTACTGGAAAGCGATTGCAAAATCTGATATTACTCAGATAATTCAGCAACTTCTCATCTGTTTTTATGGCTCCGTTCGCATCCGTGATAAGGCGAAAACTTCCTTTTTGAAGATAATTCAGTTCATCTTTTTTGTGAGTGGATCCTTTTGCATTGCCTCTTTCATTTTCACTATAAATTTTGCAGTAAACTATATTACCATTAAAATCCTTAATGGTATATTCTGCGCTATACGGCTCATTTAAAATGTCACATATTTCGTCCCTATGAGCCTTCATCTTTTCAATTAGGTAGCTTTTCTTTTTTGAAACATTTAGAGGATATCCATTTATCTGTAGTGTGAATTGGCCTGGTTTTGCATATGGCAAATCATACTTGAACAAAGCATTCTCACCTCTCAAGTGATTTGGAAGACCACATCTTAAAAAATCACCTAGTCCCGCTCCCCGTAGCGGATCACCTCGTAGCGGGTGGCCGCCATAGCCCGGTCCACCAGGCCCTCCACATCCAGCACGCTCTCCAGCTCCCGCACGTCCTCCACCTTGGGGTGGGTCCGGGGGTGCCGGGGGGTAAAGACGGTGCAGCAATCCTCAAAGGGCTGGATGGAGGTTTCAAAGGTGCCGATCCGCCGGGCGATCCGGACGATCTCCTCCTTGTCCATGGCGATCACCGGCCGGAAGATGGGCAGGGTGGCCGCATCCTCGGTGGAGGCCATGGCCTCCATGGTCTGGCTGGCCACCTGGCCCAGGCACTCCCCGGTGACCAGAGCCTTGGCGCCGATCCGCCGGGCCACCCGCTCCGCGCAGCGCATCATGAAGCGGCGCATGATGAGGGTGAAGTACTCCTCCGGGCAGGAGCGCCGGATGCTCTCCTGGATCTCCGTAAAGGGCACCGTGTGGACCAGCAGCCGCCCGCACCAGGGCACCAGGAGCCTGGCCAGCTCCAGCACCTTCTCCAGGGCCTGGGGGGAGGTATAGGGAGGGCTGTAGAAGTGGACCATCTCCAGCTGCACCCCCCGCTTGGCCACCATCCAGGAGGCCACCGGGCTGTCGATGCCGCCGGAGAGGAGGCTCACCGCCGTGCCCCCCATGCCGATGGGCAGACCGCCTGCGCCGGGGACGGCGGGGCCGTGGACATAGGCTGCCTTCTCCCGGATCTCCACCATCACCGTCACCTCCGGGTGGTGGACGTCCACCGTCAGGTGGGGATAGGCGTCGTGAAGGGCGCCGCCCACCTGGCGGGAGATCTCGATGCTCCCGTAGGGAAAGCTCTTGTCGGACCGCTTGGACTCCACCTTGAAGCTCCTGGCCGCCAGGAGGGTCTCCCGCAGGTAGTCCCTGGCCGTGGCGATGATGGCGTCCATATCCTTCGCGCAGGGCCGGGAGCGGACCACGGCCACCGCCCCGAAGATCTTCCGGCAGGCCTCATAGGCCCCCTCCACGTCGCAACTCTCCTCCAGAGGCTCCACATAGACGGTGGACTGCTTGGAATAGATGTTGAAGCTGCCGTAATTCTTCATCCGGCGGCGGATGTTGGCCAGGAGCTTGTCCTCAAAGGTGTGCCGGTTCAGCCCCTTGAGCACCACCTCGCCCAGCTTCAGCAGAATGGTTTCCCCCATAGTCTGTCCTCCTCATTTCCTGTTGCCCCCATTATACGCTATTTTGCCGCCGAGGGAAAGGGCCAAACCAAAATCTTGCTTCCTGGCCCGCCCCGTGATACAATATTTCCAAGACAAACATCAGGAGGTTTCGCCATGACAAGGGAAGAGCTCTGCGCCGCCGCCCAGGCCATGCTGCCCATGGCCTACGCGCCCTACTCCCACTTTCCCGTGGGCGCCGCCCTGGAGTGCGAGGACGGCACGGTCTACACCGGCTGCAACATCGAAAACGCCGCCTACGGCCCCTCCAACTGCGCCGAGCGTACGGCGGTGTTCAAGGCGGTCAGCGAGGGCCGCCGCCGCTTCAAGCGGATCGCCGTGGCCGCGGACACGGACCAGTTCTGCCCGCCCTGCGGCGTCTGCCGCCAGGTGCTCCAGGAGTTCGCCCCGGAGCTGGAGGTCCTGCTGGTGAACCGGAGGGGGGAGATCCGCTCCCTGACCCTCCCGGAGCTGCTGCCCTACAGCTTCGGCAGCGCCAACCTCACCTAATCCCGCTGTAAGGAGTTTCACCCATGGAGTATCAGTCCACCTTTTCCATCACCCGGCAGGAAATACTGCGCTTCACCATGTACCAGATGCGCCGCACCTATCTGAAGATGATCCTGGTCTTCGGCGTGCTGGGGGCCATCACCTGCTGGTTCACCGTTGGGGAGTACCGGTCCGAGCCCCTGTATGTGGCGGCCGCCATGGCCCTCACCTTTCTTGTGGTGGTGCTGGCGTCCCTGCTGGGGCACGCCCTGATCGCCCGCCTGCGGGTGCGCCGGGCTCAGAGCTACCAGCAGGAGCTCAAGATCACGCCCACCGGCATCCGGGTCCGCTCCCAGGGCCGGGAGCGCCGCTCCAGCTTCGACAAGCTCCTGGACATCCGGGAAACGCGCCACGCCTTCTATCTGTACACGGACCCCAACAACGCCTGGATCATCCCCAAGGCCCAGATGAAGGACCAGGAGGCGGAGTGCGCCCAGCTCCGGCGGATTTTCGACGCCATCGTGGAGTCCGCCCGGCTCCATCTGCGGAAAAAGTAAGCGCCTGCGCCTGTGTGAAGGAGGGAATCCATGGCCACGGTCAGTATCATCATCCCGGTATACAACGCGGAACACACCCTGGAGCGCTGCGTGGACAGCGTTTTGGGCCAGGAGTTCACGGACTTTGAGCTCCTGCTGGTGGACGACGGCAGCAGCGACGGCTCCCCCGCCCTCTGCGACCGGTACGCCGCCCAGGACAGTCGGGTCCGGGTAATCCACAAGGAGAACGGCGGGGTTTCCGCCGCCCGGAACACCGCCATGGACCTGGCGGAGGGGGAGTTCCTCCAGTTTCTGGACAGCGACGACTGGATCACCCCCGACGCCACCAAGCTCCTCCTCCGCTCCGCCCGGGAGCACCAGTGCGATCTGGTGATCGCCGACTTCTACCGGGTGGTGGGGGACCGGGTGTCCCACAAGGGGGGCATCGAGGAGGACAGGGTCCTCTCCCAGGAGGAGTTTGCCGGCCACATGATGGAAAACCCGGCGGATTTCTACTACGGGGTCATCTGGAACAAGCTCTACCGCCGCTCCATCACGGAGGCCCACCACCTGCGGATGGACACGGCCATCAGCTGGTGTGAGGATTTTATCTTCAACCTGGAGTACATCCGCCACGCCCAGCGGTTCTACGCCCTGAAGGCCCCTATCTACTACTACGTGAAGACCAAGGGCTCCCTGGTTTCCCAG
Source organism: uncultured Oscillospiraceae bacterium (assembly GCA_904420435.1). GTDB lineage: Bacteria > Bacillota > Clostridia > Oscillospirales > Oscillospiraceae > CAJFPI01. The sequence goes on along the minus strand of CAJFVK010000002.1, from coordinate 21,028 downwards.
AGCGGGAAATTTGTCAACGCCATCCGCACCAAGCTGCGAGTGTTCGCCTACTACAACAACTTCTACAAGCACGTGCTGGACGAGGAGGAGTATGAGAAGAACCGCTTCCAGGTCTACCGCTTCCTGCTGGACAGCGCCGGGGACGGGGGCGTGCTGCCGGCGATCCTCCCGGGCACCCAGCGGCTGGGGGACGAGCGCACCAGCGTCTGCGCCCAGGCGGTAGAGGGGACCGGGATCCTCTCCGACGGCTACCGGAACCGAAAGCTCCTGGACCGCTATCTGGAGATCGTCGCCCTGCAGAACGACCTGTCTCTGGAGGAAACCCGCCTGCTCCTCTACCTCAGCCGGGTCAGCCGGCCGGAGAGCCGCCGGAACCTGGCGGATTTCGCGGACATGAGCCGGCGGGCCCTCTCCCTCACGCTGCAGAAGCTGTCCGCCAAGGGTTACATCCAGGTGGAGGAGCGCCGGCCGCCCCGGGAGGCGGGCGGGGACAACCCCTACCTCTCCCGCGCCCAGGGGGCCAAGGAGCTGAGCATCTCCCTCCTCCCCGCCGCCCAGCCGGTGCTCCGGGAGCTGGAAACGGTCCAGGAGGAGTACGACCAGACCCGCTTCGCCGGCTTCACCCAGGAGGAGTTGTCCCTGTACGCCCGCCTGTCCGAAAAGATCCAGGAGAACCTCCGCCGGGTTCTGCAGTAGCCTTTCCCGCAAAGAAGCCCTGGGGACCGCAGATCTACGCGGTCCCCAGGGCCTTTGTCTGTTTGAATTGCCGCCTTCACTCCGCCGGGGGCAGGATCTCATGGCTGACAAACACCGGAATTTCCTGATGGCTCCGGCAGTAGTACACCACTTTCTCCCGCTGGTCAATCTCCAGGTTCTCCCGGCCGTATGCCCCATAGACCTCCTCCAGGGTTTCCAGCCCCGCCGGGTCCAGCAGCTCCCCTTCCTTATGCCGGTATCGGTCCAGGATCACCTCGTAAAAAAGCTTGCCGTCCTCCTCATAGATCCGGTAGGAGCTGACTCGGCAGACAGGCAGAGGGTTGACGCCGCCGGGATAGGCGGTGTAGGTTTCCCCGTCGTAGTCCCAGCCCTTCACCATGGGGAGGTGGACCAGATCGACGACGCCGAAATGGTTGGACACCGCCTCCTCCACATAGGCCCGGGACATGGTCCCCTTCTCCTCCCCCCAGTTGTCCAGATTGATGGCAAAGGCCCAGTAGAGGTAGGCTGTGCTCTCCCTGGGGGCGTCCCCCGCGGGAAATGCCGGCATATAGTCCAGCCGGTAGCTCTGGGCGAACTGATAGAAGTAGTTGTCCCAGGCCTCCAGGCTCTCAGGAGGCTGTGACCGGGCCGCCTCCAGGGTCTCCTGGGACGCCCGGAGCTCCGCTTCCAGCTCTTCCTGCGCTGCCGCCAGAGCGGAGGTTTCCTCCTCCAGAGCCTGCCGGACTGTTTCCGCCCGGACCGCCCGGATTCCCAGCCACGCCGCTCCGGCCAGACTGACGATCAGCCCTGCCGCCAGGACTGCTGGCAGCCACCTTCTCTTTGCCGGCTTTACGGGCTCCCCGTCCTCCTTCAGCAGGTAGTCGGTGGAAACTCCGAACAGCTCCGCCAAGGTGATCAGTTTGTCCATGTCCGGCCTGCTCTGGCCGCCCTCCCACTTTCCCACCGCCTGCCGGCTCACCTCCAGCCGCTCTGCCAGCTGCTCCTGGGAGAGCCCCTTTTCCTGCCGCAGCTTCTGTATCTTCTCCGCCAGTGTCATACCGCGCCTCCCTTTCTCCCGCGGAATCGCCCTTCCGGCTCCCGCTCCTCCCCTCTTCTGGCTCTCAGTATAGCAGAAAGCGCCGGTTGCCGCTACCAACCGGCAGAAAAATCTGCCGCAACCAGCGGTTGCCCTTGAAGAACGAGCCCCGGCGGTTCCCTGGAACCGCCGGGGCTCTTCCATTGGATGCCGGGGCTTTACCGCTGCAAATTCTTCCACCGGGGGTGTTCCAGGGCTTCCGGGTTGGCCACGGCCACCTGGGGGCCCCACTGGTTCGCCAGCAGGCGCAGGGTGGAGTCCACCACCATGGCGTGGGTCCGCTCCGCCGCCTGACGGGTCACGCCGGCCACGTGGGGCGTGGCAATCACATTGGGCAGCTGGAGGAGGGGGTGGTCCGCCGGGAAGGGCTCCTTCTCCATCACATCCAGGCCGGCGCCGGCCAGCCTGCCGGACTGCAGGGCCCTGAGGAGGGCCTCCTCGTCCACCACACTGCCCCGGGCGCAGTTGATGAGATAGGAGCCCTCCCGCATGTGGGCGAACATCTCCTCGTTGAGCAGATGGTAGGTACTGGGCAGGGAGGGCATGTGGAGGGACACAATGTCGGACTGCTCCAGCAAGTCCTCCAGGGTGGGGCAGAAGTGGTAGCCCATCTCCTCCACCTGCTCCCGCTTCGCCACGGGATCGTAGGCGTAGACCTCCATGCCGTTGGCCCGGAACAGGCGGGCGGTTTCCCGGCCGATGTTGCCGAAGCCCGCCACGCCGGCGTGGCAGCCCAGCAGCTCCAGGTGGTTGAAGCTGTTGCGCACGCCGTAGTTGTCTCTGTGGACCTCCCGGTCGTCCTCCACGATCCGCTTGGTCAGGGCGTAGCAGAGGGCCACCGCGTGCTCCGCCACGCTCCGCAGGTTCATGCCGGGGCAGTAGACCAGGGCGATCCCCATCCGGTTGAGCAGGTCGATGTCGTAGCTCTGATACCCCACCCCGGGAATGCCGATGACCTTCAGCCGGGTGCAGGTCTCCAGGGTGGCGCTGTCCGGGTGTACGCTCCGGGTGATAAAGGCGTCCGCCCACTGCAGCTGCTCCACATAGGGAGCGATCTCGCCGCTGTTGCTGACAAACAGATCGGTTTCCCGCTTCAGCCGCTCCATCCCGGAGCCAAACAGTTCATAGGTTAACATGACTCGAAACATGGTAATCGCCCTTTCTTGTTTTAATTTGAAACGCGTTGTTGCTGTTCTATTGCATTTATACCAAATAGTTGCTATAATCAAAGTGGATTTCTTAACAGAATATCCCAATTTAAAACGATGGAGGAGTTCTATGAAGCTGTTGACGTACAGCCGGGACGGCGCCGACCAGGTAGGCGTCCTGGCGTCGGATCAAACCTCTGTGATTCCGCTGCGGGCGCTGGGCTGCCCGGTTTCTTCCATGCAGCAACTGATCGAGGAGAGCACCCCGGATTCCCTCCGGCAGCTCTCCCAGGCGGCAGCGGCCTGGGCCGGGGAAACCATCCCCCTCTCCCAGGTGGGAAAACGGCCCCCTGTCCCCCTGTTCCGCCGGGACATGATCTGCATCGGGTACAACTTCAAAAATCACGCCCAGGAGATTGCCCAGCTCCGCGGTGAGTCCGCCAAGAGCGCCGAGGTGGCCGAGCCCATCTATTTCTCCAAGCGCACCGCCTATGCCACCGGAGACGGAGACCCCATCCCCTATGTGCCCGGCTACGCGGAGAATCTGGACTGCGGCGTGGAGGCGGCGGTAGTCATCGGAAAGGACGCCCTGAATATTTCCCCCGAGGAGGCAGGCGACTACATCTTCGGCTATACCGTGGCCAACGACATGTGTGACACCCGGCTGAACAAGGTCTACACCCAGCCCTTCCTCGGCAAGAGCATGGACGGCTATATGCCCGTAGGCCCCTGGATCGTCACTGCCGATGAATTTCCGAAGGATCCGGAGTTCCACCTGCGGCTGTGGGTAAATGACAATCTTCGCCAGGAGGGCACCACTGCCAGTCTGGTGTTCTCCATTCCCTACATCGTCAGCCAGCTCTCCCGGAACATGACGCTGAAGGCGGGCACCATGATCTCCACCGGTTCTCCCGCCAACAGGGACGCCGGAAACCCGGAAAAGCTGAAGATCTATCCCGGTGACGTGATCCGCTGTGAGATCGACGGGATCGGCAGCATCAGCAACCCGGTTGTGGAAATTGTCTGATAGGAGGAAATCGTCATGAAATTTCTGACCTTTGCTTACCGCGGCAGGCAGTACCCCGCCGTTCTCTCCGGCGACGGCAGCCGCGCCGTTCCATTGGAGGCGCTGGGCTTCACCGCCCCCACTCTGGAGGAGTTCATCACCTCCGGTGCCGTCAGTTCTCTGGACGCCGCAAAAATCGACGCCGCCAAGGGCTTTGACCTGCGCGCCGTCACTCTGCTGGCCCCCATTCCGGAGCCCCTCCAGGAGGTACTGGTGATGGAGAACAACTTCGCCGCCTCCCCGGAGGATCTGGCCGCCTACCGGCAGGAACACCCGGATGGGCTTCCCACCTACTTCTACAAGAAGGCCAGCGTCTGCAACACCGACGGCGCCCCGGTTCCCAGCTATCCGGGCCATGTGACGCAGCTGGACTACCAGGCGGAGCTGTGCGCCGTCATCGGCCGGGATGCCTATCAGGTCAGCCCGGCTGACGCTGCCCACTACATCTTCGGCTATACCGTCATCAACAACGTCATCGCCCGGAACCTGACGGTGAAGCACCGCCGGCCCTACATTGCCACCAGCCTGGACGGCTTCCTGCCCGTCTGTCCCTATATTGTCACGGCCGATGAGGCGCCATCTCCGGCGGAGATCGTGGTCCGCTCCTATGTGAACGGCGATCTGCGGCAGAACGCCCCCTGTTCTCTGGCCAAGTATGACTTCGCCTACGCCATCGCTGATCTCAGCCGGATGAGCGTTCTCCGGACCGGGTCTATTCTGACCCTGGGTACTCCCTTCGGCACCGGCGCTGACCAGCAGCCGCCCCGGTGGCTCCGCCCCGGTGATACCGTCACCTGCGAGGCTTCCGGCATCGGTTCCGTCACCAATACCATCCGCTGAGCGAATCTTCCGGGCTGCCGGGGAGGACGTACATCCTCCCCGGCAGATTTTTGTCCTCTGCCGGCGAAGCGCCTTTTTGCAGGCCGAAAAAGGAGGGGGGAGGGGACTTCTCCCCTCCCCCGCGTGACAGGATTTACTTCATGCCCTTGGCGGCGTCCTCGGCCAGGGTCTTCTTAATGGCCTCTACAGCCTCGTCGCTCAGATAGTTGAACGGGGCGCGGCAGGGGCCCACCGGGTTGCCGGTCAGGTTGGTGGCCTTCTTGGTCACGGTGTTGGGGTTGCCGAACTTGAAGCAGGCGCGGATGGGCGCGATGCTGTTCTGGGCCTCCTCAGCGCCGGCCATATCGCCGGCCAGGAAGCGGCGGTAGATGGCCACCATGGTCTCCGGATAGATGTTGGCCACGGCGGTGATGCCGCCCACGCCGCCCTCCTTCAGGGCGGGCAGGATCAGGGAGTCGTTGCCGGAGAGGACGCTGAAGTCCATGCCCCGGGTGGCGTCGATATAGCCCTTCAGGTTGTCCCAGTTGCCGGAGCTGTCCTTGATGCCGGCGATGTTGGGGATCTTGGCCAGCTCGGCGGCGGTGGCGGGGTCGATGTTGTTGCCGGTGCGGGCGGGCATGTTGTACATCACGATGGGCAGGTCCACCGCCTCAGCGATGGCCTTGTAGTGCTCATAGATCTCCTTCTGGGAGATGGCGGCAAAGTAGGGGCTGATGATGGACAGCACATCCACGCCGATCTCCTTGGCCTTCAGGGACAGGGCGATGGTGGCCTTGGTGCCGGGGCAGCCGGTGCCGGCGTAGACGGGGACGCGGCCCTTCACCTCATCCACAACGATCCGGATTACCTCCAGCTTCTCCTCTTCGCTCTGGATGTAGAACTCGCCGTTGGTGCCCAGGCAGAACACCGCGTCCACGCCGGCGGCGATCTGGCGGTTTACCTGATGGCGGATTTCCGCCTCGTTCAGGCTCTCGTCCTCGTTCATGGACGTGACCATCGCGGCAATAATGCCCTTGATTTCCGTAGCCATAAGTCATTCCTCCTAATCCATAAAACAGATACTTTTTCCGATGACTGTCGGATTTTTTCAGCAGTAGGTGTCCAGCCGGGCAATGATATCCCGTGCCCGGGCAATCAGCTCGTCGGCGTACCGGTAGTGGTACTCGTCCAGGACCACTTCCTCCCGGCTCAGCTCGGTGGCGAAGGCGCCCAGGGTCCGCAGATAGCGCTTGTGGAACCAGCGGTTGAGCTCCTGGGACTGGCGGGTGAAGGTGATGATGGGCAGCATATCGTAGAACAGGCACTTGGCCGCCTCCCGGTTGCCGTGGCTGTGGAGGTCGTAGACCTTGGTCCACAGCTCGAACATGCCGGAGGGCATCACCGTGTGCACGCCCCGGTCCAGCAGCTCCAGCAGCTGGTCGTTGCCCCAGCCGCTGGCCACCAGCATCTTCCCGTCCGTTTCCTCAATCAGCTTGGAGCACTTGGGGGCCGTGTACTTGACCTCCAGCTTGGCGCCGACCACGCTCTCAAAGCTCTGGAAAGCCTTGACCAGCCAGGCTGTGTCAATGCCGTTGCCGTTGAAGTCCGCATCCTGGATCAGCAGGAAATCCGGCTTCTCCCTGTCGATGGCCTCAATGGCCTCCATAAACTCCTGCTCCGTCTCATGGGGGACCTGCATATTCAGGCCGTCGATCCCGCAGTCGCGGAACTCGTTCATCAGACGGATGCGCTCCTCGGTGGTAGGTGCAGTGATGCTGGTAATCAGCTTGGCCCGGCCGGCGGCCGCCTTCGCTGTTGTTTGAACCAGCAGCTTCTTCTCCTCCGTGGAAAGGAGCCACTGCTCGCTGGCCAGGCAGGGGACCAGGAAGCCCGCCACACCGGCCCTGCAAGCCATGTCGATCTCATTGGCCAGAGAGTCCAGGTCCAGGTGCTTGTCTTCTCCGGCAAAGGGAGAGATCACCGTCGTCACAATGCCACGCAGGTTATAAAGTTGCTTTTCCATGTTAAATTTGCCCTCTTTCCAGCTATCCAGCTATTCCGCGCTTGCCGCGTCGGCAAGCTTGCCCAGGTATGCCTGACGAATTCTCGGGTCATCCCGCAGGGATGCCGACTCGCCCTCGATGGTGATCTTGCCCTCCTCAATGACGTAGGCATAGTTGGAGTTCTTCAGGGCGATCTTCGCGTTCTGCTCCACCAGCAGGATCGTCATGCCCAGCTGGCGGTTGATCTCCACGATCCGCTCAAACAGCTCCGCCACCACCACGGGCGCCAGGCCCATGGAGGGCTCATCCAGCAGCAGGATCTTCGGCCGGCCCATCAGAGCCCGGCCCACGGCCAGCATCTGCTGCTCGCCGCCGGACATACTCCATGCCAGCTGGTTCTCGCGCTCCTTCAGGCGGGGGAACAGGCTGTACACCTGCTCGATGTCCTCCTTGAAGCGGGGGGCGCCGAAGGGGCCCCGCCAGTTGATGGTGCCCACCTCCAGGTTCTCCTTCACCGTCAGGCCGGGGAACACGTGGCGGCCGGAGGGGACGTGCATGATGCCGGACTTGGCGATCTTGGTGCAGGACAGGTGAATCAGCTCCGTGTCGTCCCACTTGATGCTGCCGGTGGTCTTGATCATGCCGGAGATGGAGTTCAGCAGGGTGGTCTTGCCGGCGCCGTTGGAGCCGATCAGACAGACGATCTTCCCTGTGCCCACCTCCAGGCTGACGCCCTTCAAAGCCTCAATGGGGCCGTAATAGGCGTGCAGGTCTGTGATTTTAAGCATCGTCGTCACCTCCCAGGTATGCCTCCACAACATCCTTGTTGTTGGCAATTTCCACGGGGACGCCCTCGGCGATAACCCGGCCGAAGCTGAGCACGGTGATCCGGTCGCAGATGGACATCACCATGTCCATGGAGTGCTCAATGAGCACAACGCCCATGCCGCTCTTCACGGCCTTGAACAGCAGCTGGGAGGCGCGCTCCTGCTCCTGCTTGTTCAGGCCGGCCGCCGGCTCATCCACCAGGATGACCTTGGGCCGGGCCAGCATGGCCCGGACGATCTCCAGCAGCTTCTGCTGGCCGTAGGGCAGCGCGGTGATCTGGTCCTCCCAGTCGAAGGTGAAACCGGCGATCTCCATGAGCTCGTTCAGATCGGCCAGGAAGTCGTGGCCCTTCTTTCCGAAGAAGGACTGGATATAGCCGAACTGGTTGAGCAGGTCCGTGCCCACCTTCAGGTTGTCCTCGATGTTGGCCCGGTTCATGAAGCGGGGGGACTGGAACGTCCGGCCGATCCCCATCCGGGCGCGCTTGTGGGTGGGCAGCTTGGTCACGTCCTGACCATTGAAAATGATCTGGCCGCTGTCCACATCGTAAATTCCGCTGATCAGGTTCAGCAGCGTGGTCTTACCGGCGCCGTTGGGGCCGATCAGCCCGCGGATCTGGCCGGCTTCCACGGTCATATTGACGTTTTCCGCAGTCACAACGCCGCCGAAGGCCTTATTGACATTGCGTACTTCCAGCAAACATTCCGCCATGGTCAGCTCACCTCCGTTCCCGCTTGTACCGGAGCGGTCTTTTTACGCTTGATGATCATACGGATCTTGTTGCGCAGGGCGTGCACCATGCCCATAATACCCATGGGCATCACCACCATCAGGATAATCACGCCCACGCCGTAGACCAGCTTGTAGTAGCTCTGCAGGAAGCGCATCTGCTCAGGCAGGATGGTCAGCAGCATGGAGCCGATGAAGGCGCCGAAGGTGCTGTCCACGCCGCCCAGCATGACCATGATCAGGTAGATGGTACTTTGGTCATACTTGAAGGGCTCGGGGCTGATGTAGCCGGCGTGGAGGGCATACATGGCGCCGGCCAGGCAGGCCAGCACACCGGCGATGGTGAAGCTGAACACCTTGGTCATGTAGGCGTTGATGCCGAAGGACCGGGCGGCGATCTCGTTATCACGGACGGACGCCAGGGCGCGGCCGAAGCTGGTCTTGCGCATCCGGACCACCACCAGGAAGCAGATGATCGCCACGATGAAGTAAACCCGGAAGTAGTCGTAGTAGTTGTCGCAGGAGAGGAAGCCCAGATCCAGGGCGGGGATCCGGCTGATGCCGTCGGGGCCGCCGGTGACCTCCATCCAGTTGGAGAAGATGGTGTACAGCAGAGTGGTGAAGCCGATGGAGGCGAAGGAGAAGTAGCTGCCCTTCAGGCGGAACAGGGCCAGGCCCATCACAAAGGAGAAGATGCCGCCCACCACCACGGAGATCAGCAGGGCCGGCAGAGTCGGCATGCCGAAGCGGGTGGCCAGAATGGCGGTCCCGTAGGCGCCGATGCCCATCATGCCCGCGGTGGAGAAGGTCACCTGACCGCCCATGCCCAGCATGACGCACAGGCCCAACACCGCGATGAAGTAGATAAAGCCCTCGTTAATAACCTTGGCCATATAGCGGCTGACCACGTCCTCGCTGGGGAGGAAGATGAAGATCAGCACACAGAGCACTGCCGCCGCAATATAGCCGGCGTGTGTCAGGGTAAACCCTTTCTTTCTCGTCATCAACATCATCCCACCTACGCTTTCTCAGCAATCTTCTCGCCGAAGATGCCGGTAGGACGAACCACCAGAACGATAATCAGGACCAGGAAGACGATAGCGTCCTTGTAGCTGTCGGTGATGAGCAGGCTGAAGGACTCGATCAGGCCGATCAGGATGCAGCCCACGATCGCGCCCTTGACGCTGCCGAAGCCGCCCAGCACGATGCCGGCGAAGGCTTTCTGGGCAAAGCTGCTCAGGGACTGGGAAACCAGGAACAGGGGGCCGGCCAGCCAGCCGCCGGTTCCGGACAGGCACATGCTGATCATATAGGTGGCCACGATGGCAACCACGGTGGGGATGCCGATCAGGTCCGCAGCGTAGCGGTCCTGGGCGGTGGCCTGCATCAGCTTGCCGATAAAGCTCTTTTCAAAGAGGAAGTAGACGAAGGCCATCAGGCCGCCGCCGATGAGGATAATGAACAGGTACTGGTAGCTCAGGTAGGCCGAGCCGATATAGAGCGTGCCCTCCACAATGGGCTTCATGGTCAGGGGATTGGAGCCCCAGATGATCCGCACCAGCTCCTCCAGGGCGATGGACGCGCCCAGGGTGCTGATGATAACGGTGACTTTCCAAGGGGAGTTGCGCAGGGGCCAGTAACAGGCAAACATATACGCCGCGCCGCAGATGGCAAAGACCACAATGCCGCAGAGAACCACGCCCCACAGAGGGAGGTTCCACTGGTGGGTCAGCATAAAGGTCAGATAGGAGCCCAACATGAACAGCTGGCCATGGGCGAAGTTCAGCACGCCCACCGCCTTCACGATCAGGATCAGGCCCATCGCCATCAGTGCATACAGCATGCCCATGGATACGCCGGTAATTGCAAGTTGTATGTACAGATACATGTATGTGTCACCCTTTCGTTTCCTTGACGGTGTTCCCGGGCACCTGACGGCGCCGCTACCGCGGCGCCGTCAGGGCAGGGACTAGAGGAGATTTGGGAAAATTCCTAGAAGGGGTTTCCTATTGGGATATCCGCCCGTTTGGATGGTCGTTGTGTCTGGAACGTTAGAGTTGGAATTGGTCCTCAGCTGTCCACACGGGAAACCACTTCGGAGGTGGTGCCGTTGATCTGGACAACGTACTCAGAGGAGGAGAGCATGGGGGTGCCGTTGTAGGTGTAGTTGGAGCAGACGCCCTCATAGCCGTCCAGCTCGGTCAGCCAGGCAATGATGTCTTCCGCCTCAGTGCTCTGCTTCTCCTCCATGGCGGCGCAGAACAGCTTCACAGCGTCGTACATGCAGGCGGAGGTCATGTCGGGAGCGCGTCCGTAGAGCTCCTCATAGTCAGCAATCCAGCTGGCGGTGGGCTCGTTGGTGGCGGTGGGGGAGAAGGCGGTCACGGAGTACCAGCCGTCGCAGGCGCCGCCGGAGGTTTCAATAGCCACCTGCTGGGCGAAAGCGGAACCGCCGATGCAGGGCACGCCCAGACCAGCCTCGCCGATGGCGGACATGATCAGGCCGGCCTCCTGCTGCTGGGCGATGCCGATGATGCCGTCGCAGCCGGAGTCAGCGATCACAGCGATGTAGGGGGCGAAGTTCTTCTCCTCGGTGGCAAACTGCTGCACGCTGACAGCCTCGATGCCCAGCTCCTCAAAGGTGGCCTCGATCACGGGGGTCATGCCGGTGCCCAGGGCGTCGGGAGCGTGCAGGATGGCCACCTTGGTCAGGCCCAGCTCGTTGCACCAGTTGGCGATGGTCACGCCGGAGCCGGAGTCGCTCTTACGGGTGGAGAACAGGTTGGGGGTGCTGGAGGACTCGATGTTCACGGAGCTGCCGCAGCAGATGGCGGGGATGCCCTCAGCGGCCACGAACTGCTCCATAGCCAGGACCATGGAGGAGTACTTGTTCAGGCAGACAGCCGCCAGGTCGTTCTCAGAAACGATCTTCTGGAAGGCGTTGGTGCCGCCGGCCTCCGTGCCCTGGTCGTCCTCATAGACCAGGACCACCTCGCGGCCCATGACGCCGCCGGCCTCGTTGATCTCGTTCATGGCCATGTCGGCGCCTTCCTTGGAATATTCGCCGTTGCTGGCCCGGTCGCCGGTGAAGGCGTCGATCACACCGATGTAGATGGGATCGCTGCTGTCGCCGCCGTCACCGCTGCCGCCGTTTCCGCCGTTTCCGTTGTTGCCGCTGCCGCAGGCTACCATCGAGAACATCATGATGGCAACGGTCAAAAGGGCAAGAGCTTTCTTCATACTGTTTTTCCTCCAATTTTCAAAATTTTTATTGCAACTCTCACAGGAGTTGTTCATAAATGGAACGGATATCCGCCAGGGACATGTCCTTGGGGTTCTGGTCCAGCAGGCGGTGCTGCTCGCTGGCCGCCACGGTCAGGAACTCCAGGTCGGACTCCTTGACGCCGAAGGGCTTCAGGTCGTTGGGGATCTTCATCTCCTCCGTCATGGCGAAGAGCTCCTCCACCAGGCGCTCGCCCTGCTGCTCCACGGTCATGCCGGTCACGTCGATGCCCATGGCGTTCACGATGGCGGGCACGCTGTCATAGATGGCGTCCATATTGTAGCGCATCACATAGGGCAGGAGCATGGCGTTGGACACGCCGTGGGCGATCCGGTAGGTGCCGCCCAGGGGGTAGCTCAGGGCGTGGACCGCCACAGTGCTGGAGGCGGTGATGGCCACGCCGCCGTAGAACGCGGCCAGGAGCATGTTCTCCCGGGCCTCCATATCGCTGCCGTCGTGATAGGCCCGGCGGAGGTACTTGCTGATCAGCTCCATGCCCTTCAGGCCGAACATCCGGGCAAAGGGGTTGGTCTTGCGGGAGATGTAGGTTTCGATGCAGTGGCAGAAGGCGTCCAGGCCGGTGGAGGCCGTCACGCTCTGGGGCAGGCTTCTCGTCAGCTCCGGGTCCAGCAGCACCTTGGAGGGCAGGAAGTAGGGATGGACGACGCCCATCTTCACCTTCTGCTCCGGCAGCACCACGATGGCGTTGGGGGTGGCCTCAGAGCCGGTGCCCGCGGAGGTGGGGGCCACAAAGAGGGGGGCTCCCTTGTTGACGATCTTGCTCTTGTCGGTGAGATCGTCGTAGTAGTCCGGGTTGGTCATCATGACAGCGATCATCTTGGTGGTATCCATGACGCTGCCGCCGCCGATGGCCACGATCAGCTCCGCGCCGCAGTCCTTCATCTGCTCATAGATCTCACGGACCTGCCGGTCCTCCGGCTCCGGGGGGACGTTGTCCACCAGAGTCACCTGGAACTTGGCCCGCAGCTCCTCCAGCACGCCGTCGATGGAGCCGGACTTGAGGGCGCCGATGTCAGCGAAGACCGCGATGTTCTTCTTGCCGGCCTCCTCGATCAGGCCGGTCAGCTTGTGGATGCACCCCGCGCCGCAGATGACGGTTTCCGGGATGCTGATGGAATACTCTTTCAGCATGGTCGTTTCCTCTCCTTACCCCTGGACCTTTGCCAGGGCCTTTTTGATGGTTTCATCAAAGGTTTCATCCTGGATATTGAAGGGCGCCCGGACGGGACCCAGATCCTGGCCCATGAAGAAGGCCGCCCGCTTCACAACGGAGTTGGGGTTGCCCATAGCCATGCAGTCCCGCAGGGGGCGGATGCTCCGCTGGACCTTCCAGGCCCGCTCCAGATCCCCGGCCTCCCAGGCGGTGTAGATCTCCACCATCCGCTCCGGGAACACGTTGGAGATGCCGCTGATGCCGCCCTGGCCGCCGGCCAGCAGGCAGGGCAGGATCAGGGAGTCGTTGCCGGACAGAACGGAAATGCCCTGGCACTCCTCCAGGTACCGCTGCATGTTGTCGAAGTTGCCGCTGGAGTCCTTCACACCGACGATGTTCGGGATCTCCGCCAGGCGCTTCATGGTCTTGTAGTGGACATTCACGCCGGTCCTGGCGGGCATGTTGTAGATCAGCACCGGCAGGTCCGAGCACTCCGCCACCGTGCGATAGTGGCGGTAGAGGCCCTCCTGGGTGTTCTCGGCGAACCAGGGGGACACCACAGAGGCGCAGTCGGCGCCCAGCTCGCAGGCCTTCCTGGTCAGGGCCACGGTTTCCTTGGTGGTCACGCAGCCGGTGCCCACATAGATCGGCACCCGGTGGGCCGCCTGGTCGATGACGATCTCCATGATGCGGACCTTCTCGTCAAAGTCCATGGCGTAGTTCTCGCCGTTGGTGCCCAGGGTGAAGATCCCGTGGAGGCCGGCGGCAATCAGCCGATCCACCTGGTGGCGGAGCTCCGCCTCGTTGAGGGTTTCATCCTGGAAAAAGGGGGTGGACATGGCTGCGATAATGCCCTTTGGCTGTATCATTTGATTGGTTCCTCCTCGCTATTTCAGCAAATACTGATCGACACGCTGCATGTGCCGGCACAGTTCCAGCAGGGCGTCCGGATTTCCAAAACCACCGGACTTGGTCGCGACGAGAAATTTTTTGCCGGTTTCCCCTGCCGCAAGCCCGGTTACAATACCGGGGATGGGCTCGTCGCACAGGGAAATCCGATCCAGCTTCAGCCGGCCGAAGATCTCCGCGGAGATATCGCCGCCGGTGGCGATCAGGCCGCCCACCGGGATCCGCTCCATCAGGGACTGGACCGCCAGTCCGATTCCCTCTTTGATGGAGCGGTTATAGGCATTTTCCTTGAGCAGAAAGCTGCAGTCCTGGGTGCTGCTGTAGATCACGTCCGTGGTCAGCAGGATCACCGCGCCGTCCCAGTCGGTCCGGTCCGCCGGGATCCGGCTGCACAGGTCCGCTACCCGCTCCTCCATATTTTCTTCGCTCAGTCCCTCCACCGGAAGGAGATAGGTTTCCGGCTGGATTTGCTGGCGCAGGTACCGGATCTGGCCCGCCGTCACCGGGTGGCGGGTTCCCACCACCACCAGCAGCGCGCCGCTGGCCTCCTCCAGACCGCAGGGCTTCTCCTCGCAGGTCTGCCCTGCCGATATCAGCTCCGCCAGATACTGTGCCAGGCCGGCGCTCCCCGCCGGGACGCACCGCTCGCCCAGGCCGCCAATGGCTTTCGCCAGAATATGTAGGTCCTCCTCGTCCCAGGTGTCCGCCAGGAAGATGCTCACACCCTCCTCGCAGCCCCGGTCCACCTCGGCTATGATGGCCTCCGGCCCGCGCCGGATCACGTCCAGCGGCAGGGAGCGGCAGCGGCGCTGCCCGCTCTTGCGGAGGATCTCCAGGGCGTCCGTCTCCAGGTCCGGGTTGTCCTCCTGGCCCAGGTACAGGATCCCATTCCTCACCCGCCGCCCGTTCTCCGGAACGGCAGGCGCCACAATCGCCAGTTCGTTGTGCAGCACCTGGAAGAAGGCTTCCAGCTCGCTTTGGATGTTGCCGCGGAGGACAGAGTCGATCTTTTTATAGTAGCGGCAGCCCTCCTGGCGCCCGGCCGCTTCCAGCACGCGCTTGACGACGCTGAAGCTCTCCTCCGGCGAAGCGCTGCGCGTATCCGTATTGACCGCGAGCGCCTGCATCTTGCCTGTCGGCAGCGGGGTCTGTTTCCTTCCGTCCACCAGCACCGTGGTATCCCAGCCGGCTTTTCGGAACTTGATCCCCGTATCGCAGGCCCCTGTCAGGTCATCCGCGACAATGAAAATATTTCTCATGCCAGCGCTCCTTGTCTTTTTCTGAGCCGCTCAGCGGTCCGCCCACTTGGGGTGGTTATAGACCTCCGGGTTCGCCACGTGGGGCCACTTTTCGCCCCGCAGCACAGCCAGGGTTCCCTCCGCCGCCATGGTTACCAGCTTGGCGGTGGTTTCCTGGGTCTGGGCGGCCATGTGGGGGGTGATGGTTACATTGGGCATGCTCATCAGCGGGTGGTCGCCGGGCATGGGCTCCTCCACCAGCACGTCCAGGCCGGCGCCAGCGATGACGCCGTTTTTCAGGGCCTCCACCATGGCGGGCTCATCCACCACGTCGCCCCGGGCGGCGTTCAGGAAGAAAGCCGTGGGCTTCATGGCGGCGAACTGCTCCTTGCCGATCATGCCGCGGGTGGAGGGCAGGGAGGGCATGTGCAGGGAGATGTAGTCCCCGTCCGCCAGCGCGTCCTCCAGCTTGTCGTAGTAGCTGTAGCCCATGGGCTCCACGGTTTCCCGGGGCACATAGGGGTCGTACACGCCCACCTTCATGGACAGGCCCGTGCACATCTCAGCCACCAGCTTGCCGATGTGTCCGAAGCCCAGGAGCACGATCTTCTTGCCGATGATATCCACCGCGGCATAGGCGTTGCGGATGTTGAAGTTGCCCTTCCGGGTTTCCTCCACGCTGCGGACCGTGTCCTTGCTGCAGGCAAAGAGCAGGGACACCGTGTGCTCCGCCACCGCCCGGGCGTTGGCCGCCGGGCAGATCACCACGGGGATGCCCCGCTCCGTGGCGGCCTCCACATCCACGTTGTCGTAGCCCACGCCGGGCCGGGTGATAACCTTCAGCTTGTCGCACTGCTCGATGGCCTTCCGGTCGATCTTGCCGATGCGGAGAATGAAGGCGTCCGCGTCCCGCAGGACGTCAATGATGCGGTCGCTGTCCCCGTCGTTGGGGACGATCAGCTCCGCTTTCCCCTCCAGCGCCTCCATACCGGGGCGGTACAGGGGATGAGAAATTACAATCTTGTCCATTACTTCTGCGCCTCCATTTTCTTCAGGCGGGCCACCGCCATCCGGGCGCCGTAGTCAATGGCGTTCTCCAGACTGTCGGCGGAGGCGGTGCCGTTGCCGGCCTTACCAAAGGCGGTGCCGTGATCCACGGACACCCGGATGATGGGCAGGCCCAGGGTGATGTTCACGCCCTGCACGGAGTTCCAGCGCTTCAGGTTCTCATCGTAGACGAACCCGGTGACCTTCAGAGGGATGTGGCCCTGGTCGTGATACATGACCACCACCACGTCGTACATGCCGCCCCGGGCCTTGCTGAAGACCGTGTCGGGAGGGATGGGGCCGTCCACGTTGATGCCGTCTGCCGCAGCCTGGGCGATGGCGGGGGAAATCTCTTCAATCTCCTCCCGGCCGAACATGCCGTTCTCGCCGGCGTGGGGGTTCAGGCCCGCCACGGCCACCCGGGGATTCTCGATGCCGATGGCCTCGCAGGCGTCCCGGGCGATGTGGATGCACTTGTACACCCGGTCCTTCTTCACCCGGTCGCAGGCCTCCCGGAGGGACACGTGGGTGGACACGTGGACCACCCGCAGCTTCTCGTCGGCCAGCATCATGGCGTAGTCCTTGGTGCCGGTGAACTCGGCGTAGATCTCGGTGTGGCCGCTGTAGTGGTAGCCGGCCAGGTTCATGGCCTCCTTGTTCAGAGGGCCGGTGATGGTGCCGTCAATCTCATTGGCCATAGCCAGCTCGATCACCTTGCGCACGCAGGTGAAGGCGGCCTCGCCGCCCAGAGCCGTCACCTTGCCGTAGGGAACCGCCATCACGTCCTCGCAGTTCAGGGGCACCTCGTACACGTCCAGTGTTCCACACTGAAACAGCGCGTCGGACACCTTGGTCACGCTATGTACCTTCAGCTCCTTCGCCTTCGGATCCACCGCACTGACCGCCTTGACGCCCCGCTCCACCACGCGGCTGTCGCCCACGATGATGGGCCGGCAGATCTGGTAGGTCTCCGGCTTCATCATCGCCTTCACCGCAATTTCAGGTCCAATGCCGCAAATGTCGCCCATGGTAATGCCCAGGATCGGAAGTTGTTGCATTTTGTTCCCTCCATTTTCAATTTGTTTCAAATTGCTACACTTATTTTTCCCGCTCTGTTTGGTAGTTACAATTATAGACAGATTTTCGATGGTTTGTCAATGCGTTTTTTGATAAATAATAAAAAAATTTCCCCGTATGTTTCATAAAGAAACACACGGGGAATTTTTTTGTGAAAAATATGCAAATTTCACTTTACAAATTTGACACCGTGCGGGAGGATTCGGCACGCAGCTTCCTCCAGAGGGTGCTGCGGCCCACCCCCAGGCGCTCGGCGGTCCGGGACATGTTGCCCTTCTCCTCTTCCAGCACCGCCCGGATCACCCGCAGCTCGATCTCCTCCAGGGTGCCCTCCAGTCCCATCCTGGCGCCGCCGGGGCTGTACTCCCTGGCGTCGATCACCGCCTGGGCCTCCTTCCGGCCCACGCTGCTCCCCTCCGCCATGAGCACCATCTGGAACACCGCCTGCTGCAGCTGCTCGAAATTGTAGGGCCAGCTGTGGGTTTCGATCAGCTCCATGGCCTCGTCGTCCACCCCAACCACCTGGCGGCCCAGCTTGGTATTGGCCTCGATCACATAGAAGCTGACCACCTTGCGCAGGTTTTGCCGGGACTCGCTGATGTTGGGGATGTAGAGGGAGAGCTGGGCGAAGAACCGGTAGAGCTTCTCGTCAAACTCCCCGCTGACGCTCATCTGCCGCAGCTCGCTCCTGCCGGTGGCCATAAACCGGAGCTTGCCGTTGTCCAGCCGCTCCAGGGCATCCAGCAGGGGCCGCTGCTGCTGCCGGGGGATGGATTCGATGGCCTCGAAGCAGACCGTCCCCCCCTCCCGCAGCCGCCGGCCGTTCTGGAGGAGGCCGCTCATCACGTCCAGGGGGCTGACGGCGGCGCAGTCAATCTGGATGAAGGGCTTGTTCCACCGGTCGGAGTAGCGGTGGATGGAAACTGCCAGCTCCATCTTCCCCACCCCGTTGTCCCCGGTCAGCAGCACGGGCTGGGCGGAGAAGCAGAAGGAGCGGGCCGCCCGGATGGTCTCCTGGGTGTAAATGCCGGCCTGCCGCAGGAACTCCCGGTCCGCCGGCCCCACCTTGAAATTCCGGACCGTCACGCCGTGGAGCCGCTCCACCCCGTCGGTCATCACTTCCTCTATATAAAAGGCCCACTGGCGGACGCCCTGGTCGCTGATCAGCTCCTTCATGGAGATGTAGAGCACGGTGCACTCCTTGGTCACCATAAAGTTCCGGGCCGCGCCGCTCCCCGCGCCGGCGATATACTGGCGCAGCTCCTCCGTGGTCAGCCCCATGGCCTCCAGGTCCGCCGCCGCGTAAATCAGGTCCCCGTTTTCCGCCAGCACCACCACCTTCCGGTCGCTGAACAGGGCCACCTGCTGGAGCAGCTGCAGCCGCTCCATACTGGCGCTGTAGGCCTTGGTCCAGGCGATGACGCTCTCAAAGGCGTCGATCACGCTCTCCTCCCCGGACGTCAGCAGCAGCCGCCGGATATCCAGCTCCTCCGCCGTGCGGCAGGTGGCCACGTCGCCGATGATCAGCTCATACCCCTGGCTGGTCAACTTTTTCAGCAGCGGCGCGATCTCCTTCTCCTCGTTGATGGTGAAGATGTCAATATCCGTCTGCAGCAGCTCGTTGACGCTGCGGGCCCGCTCGGTGATATAGGCGAACCCCACAAAGGCCTTCAGGCCCTTGATATTGTCCGCCAGCTTGATGGCCCGCATGTAGTCGTAGCCGGACACCTCGATATTGATGACCGGAATGGCCACATTTTTCAGAATCATCTCCGCCGTGCCGCCCCGGGAGATGATCACGTCGTACCCGTCCCGCTCCGCCTTCCGGGCGTAGATGGCGCCGCTGGCCAGATCCCCCAGGATCGCGGTCACCTCCAGCTGGTCCCGGTAGTTTGCCGCCACGGCCGTCACCGTCTCCCGCAGCCCCTCATAAGGCGTTATCGCCATCACGCGAATTCTCTTCACTCTGTTTCATCCCCTCGTGGTGTTTTAAGCGAACGTATCATTATAGTACAATATAACAACATATTTTACAAGCCCCTTTTCAATTTTATATAAACTGTCATATTCTAGTACAAATCGCCTTGACATCATCTGCCGCTGTCCTTATAATTAAACATCATTGTGTTCAACGCCCAAGGAGGGACACCTTATGCAAAATTTACTGACCGGACAAACCGCCATCATCACCGGCGCCACCAGCGGCATCGGCCGCGCCACCGCGCGGCTCTTCGCCCAGGAGGGCGCCCATATTGTTGCCTGCGGCCGCAGGGCGGAGGCCCTGGCCTCCCTGTCGGAGGAGATCCGCGCCCTGGGAGGCGCCTGCGCCACCCTGGCCGGGGACGGCAGCGACCAGGACTTCGCCATCCGCCTGGCCCGGCTGGCGGAGGAGGAATTCGGCGGCGCCTCGATTCTGGTGTGCAGCGCCGGCATGGCCCTGCGCGCCCCCACCCTGCAGATGACCCGCCAGGAGTGGGACCAGGTGATGGCGCTGAACCTGACGTTCCCCATGGTCCTCAGCCAGCTGGTGATCCCCCAGCTCCAGCGCCGTGGCGGCGGGAAGATCGTCTACATCTCCTCCACCGCCGGCCGCTCGGTGAATATGGGGGCCTCCCCCTCCTATGGGGCTTCCAAGGCAGGCCTGCTCTACCTGACCCGCCATCTGGCCACGGAGTTCGCCGGGGACCACATCTACGTCAACGCCATCTGCCCCGGACCGGTGGACACGGAGATTACCCACACCTGGACGCCGGAGCACCGGCAGAAGGTCCTCTCCTCCCTCCCCATGGGCCGGATGGGCACGGCGGAGGACATCGCCGCCTGCGCTTTGTTCCTGGCCTCCTCCATGAGCGACTATATCACCGGCGAGGCCATCCTGGCCAACGGCGGCCGGTTTATGATGTGAGGCGGCTGCATGGATAATTTTCTGCTCTGTGTAAACGGCATCTTTCCCCTGCTGCTGCTGATGCTCCTGGGCTACGGCCTGCGGCGGATCCACTTCATCCCCGACGCCGGCTTTGACGCGCTGGACAAGCTGTGCTTCAAGATCTTCATCCCGGTGATGCTCTTCAGCAACGTGTACTACGCGGACTTCTCCACCGCCTTCCAGCTGGACGCCATCCTCTTTATGGAGATTGCCATGGCCGCGGTGTTCCTGGCCATCTTCCTCCTGGCCCCACGGCTGTTTCCCAACCAGAACGCCCTCTGCGCCACCCTGGTCCACGGCGTATCCCACGGAAACCTGGCCGCTCTGGGCATCCCCCTGATCAACAATCTCTTCGGCCAGGACCAGACGGCGGTGTTCTCCATCATGGTGGCCTGCTCCTCCCTGCTCACAAACCCGGTGCTGGTGTTCGAGCACACCTATTTCCAGGGGGACAAGCTGAAGGTGGGGAAGATGATCTGGAAGGTCTTCACCTCCCCCTTCCTGGTGGGGACGCTCCTGGGGCTGTTCTGCATGGCCGTCCGCATCACCTTCCCGCCCTTTATTGAAACCTTTGTGGCCAACCTGAAATCCGTTTCCTCCCCCCTGGCCCTGATCGCCCTGGGCGGCTCCTTCGCCCTGAAGGATCTGAAGAACTACGCCAAGCCGGTGATCCTGGGGGTGACCCTCAAGTGCGTGGTGGTCCCCGCCATCGTGCTGGGCATCGCGGTGGCCCTGGGCTTCCGGGGTATCGTCCTGGCCTCCCTGCTGGTCATCTTCACCTGCCCCAGCGCCACCGCCACCTTCTCCTACTGCCGGGGCTACTGCGGCGACCCCGCCCTGGCCTCCCAGCTGGTGGTCCACTCCTCCATTGTTTCCATCTTTACCATCTTTCTCTGGCTCTTCAGCTTCCTGCAGCTGGGCCTGCTCCAGGGCTGACCCGGCAAAGCATATTCCGACACCAAAAGAGGAGCGGAGCGCGGCGAATT
>CAJFVK010000001.1 GCA_904420435.1 uncultured Oscillospiraceae bacterium | reverse complement strand
ACCTTTGAGAGCATCGCCGCCTCCCCCTTCGCCGGCCGCCCGGTGCTGGAGGACAACATGGACTTCCTGCGGCAGCTGGCCAAGGGGCGGAGCCAGCCCCTCTACATCGGGGCGCTCCTGGGCTGCAAGGGGGACGCCTACAACCCCGGGGAGGCCCTTCCCTTCGAGGAGGCGGCGGAGTTTCACCGCCATCAGGCCCAGGCCTTCGCCAAAACCGGGGCGGACGTGCTGGTGGCCGGGATCATGCCGGAGGTCAACGAGGCCCGGGGCATGGCGGCAGCCCTGTCGGAAACGGGCATCCCCTACTGGATCAACCTCATGTGCGACCACACCGGCCATCTGCTGGACGGCACAACCATCCACGACGCCATCACCCGGATCGACGCCACGGTGCCGGACCGGCCGCCCCTCTTCTACCAGTGCAGCTGCATCCACCCGGACAACCTGTGGGAGGGGCTGGAGCAGCCCTTCAACCAGACGGAAACCGTCCGCGCCCGCCTGCGGGGCACCTACGCCAACACCTCCCGGCTGAGCCCGTCCCAGATTGCCGCCGGGGCCAGCCTCCACCCCAGCTCCCCCACGGAGCTCCTCTCCGCCCTCCAGCGGCTCCACCAGGCCTTCCCCCTGAAGTTCTACGGCGGCTGCTGCGGCACGGACGACCGGCACATGCGGCTGATCATGGAGTGGGTCAGCCGGCTGACACGGCAGGCCGGCCAGGAGCGGCCGGGCAGCGGGGACTTCCTGTCCGGCTACTTCTGCCAGAAGGTGGGCAAGTAGTAGCGCCGCCGCTTCCGCCGGCGGCGCCGGGGGGTTCCGCCGGGCCGCCATTTGCAGGGCGCATTTGAGAAAAGGTCCCCGGAAACCGCTGTGCGGTTTCCGGGGACCTTTTCCATCTGCCGAACAAGTTTCGCAGCGTTCGCGCCCCAGGCGGCGGTAAAACAGCGCCTTCCTCGCGGCACAGCCGCTGCGGCGTGGACGAAACCACTTCCCGGCGTGCAAACGGGGGAACCAGCCGCCTTTGTCGGCCGGTTCGTGCGCTGCCGCGGGCCCCAATCTTTCCGGCGGGAAGGCGCAGCCTGTTTCAATGGTATAAAAATCCCGGAGCTGCACAGCAGCTCCGGGATTCTTGTTTGTCAGAACGGTGAGATCCCGACTTAGATGTCCAGGTAGGAATCGGCGTACAGGATGTTGTTCTTGAACACGTCGCAGCTCTTGATGGTCTCCATCAGGCGCTGGTCGCAGGGGTTGACGATGGCGGAGGTCAGGCCCTGCATCATGCACATGGCCACCAGGGCGCTGTCCATGATGGGACGGATGTGCTTGGGCATGCCGTTGGAGTTGTTGGAGAGGCCGCCGGTGCTCTTCAGGCCCTCGTCGGAGAAGGCCTTGATGGCGTTCAGCACGTCCATCTGCTTGTCCTGCATACCCTTGACCACCAGGAACAGGGGGTCGAACCACAGGTCGTCGGACTCCATGCCCAGGGCAAGGCCGCGCTCCAGCATGTTGTGGCAGTGCATCATGCGCTCCTCGTTGTCCTTGGCGATACCGTCGGCGGAGCACAGGGCGATGACGATGGCGTCGTTGGCGGCGGCCAGGTTGATGTTGTCGATCCGGCTGCCGGCGTCGGCGGAGTTCACGATGGGCTTGCCGTTCTCACGGTTGTAGACCTTGATGCCGGCCTCGATAGCGGCCTTGTTGGCGGTATCCAGGGCCAGAGGCACGTTGTTGAAGTTCTGCTGCAGCAGCTGAACCGCCCACTGCATCAGCTCGGGGCCGTTGCTCTCAGCAGGCCCGATGTTCACATCCAGGTAGGTGGCGCCGGCGGCGATCTGCTCGGCGGCACGCTTCAGGATGGGGCCCTCGTCGTAGCTGTCCATAGCCTTGCGGATGGCGGGGGAGATGCAGTGGATCCGCTCGCCGATGACCACGAAGCGGTTGCTGGAAGCATCCCGGTGCTTGTAAGTAACCACCTGGTCCTCCAGCTTGTAGGGGCCGGTGACGACGATGGGAGGCGCGGGGATGACCTTCTTGGGGGCCGGGGCGGGCTCAGTCGCGGCGGCAGCGGAGGCGGCGGCGCCAGCGCCGGCGCTCTTGCCGGTCAGGCTCTTCTTCCACTCCTCGTCCTTCAGGTACTTCACCAGCTGCACCGCCTCGTTGGGCGCCACGATCACGTCCCACTCGGGCAGCTTATCCTGGATCTCGCCCTTCATCACGGCCACCTTGCCGGGGATGATCAGGGCGCGGCTCTTGATCTTACCCGCGATGTCGAACTCGTCCATGAACTTCTTCACGGAGGAGCTGGAGAACTTGCCGGCGGCCCAGGCGGTCAGCACGGACATACCGGAGGCGTCGGAGATCAGCAGGTTCACCGGGCACTTGGAGCGCTCCAGCTCGCCGGACACCAGGAAGTAGGTCAGGGCGAAGTCCACGGTCAGGCAGCAGGGGCTGTTCTCGTCGGCGCCGTTGATGGGGTAGATACCCGGGGTCACCTTCATGGGCTTCTGGGGGTCGGTGAAGATGTTCTGGCGCAGGCCGTACAGAGGCAGGGCCTTGGCGTAGGTCATCTCGGAGCAGACCACGATGGAGCCGTACTTGCAGGTGAACAGGCTCAGCAGGGCGGCCTCCATGTGGGCGTTGCCGCCGGCGATGGCAGCCACGTTGACGATGGAGGGATAGCCGAAGGTCCGGTCGCCGTCCTTCAGAGCGGCCCGGCGGATCTGCACGGCGTTGGCGTAGGCGTCCTTGATGGAGGCGGTGCCCACATCCAGGATCAGGTTCTTGTTGCCGGCGGCCTCCAGCTTCTCCACGGTGTCGTGGAGAGCCTCCAGGGAGGCGGCACGGACGCCCAGGAGCACCTTGGCCTCGGTGGCGATGGCGCTCATGTCGGCGTAGTTGCTCTCGTCGGCGCCGTTGAGGATGAAGTCGCAGCCGGCAGCGGCGGCCACAGCGGCCTTGGCCACGGCCACGTCGGTGCAGCCCAGCACCAGGGGACGGCCCAGGCCCTTGACCTTGTTGATCAGAGCCACATAGTCGTCGGCGCTCTTGTCGGCGCTGTGGTTGACGTAGACCATCTCCACATACATCCGCTCGCTGATGCGCTCATAGTCCACCTTGGGGATGGAGGCGATGACCTCGTCCTGCTTGGCCTCGTCCATGCAGTCGCAGACGCTCACGGCATACAGGGTCTTGGAAACGAAGGTCTTCTCGTGGCGGCTCAGGACGGTCTCGCCGCCCAGGCTCAGCTCGCCCACCTTGTAGCTCTTCATCGGGGGCGCGGTGGCCTCGGACAGAGTGGACAGCGCCTCAGCGGACATGTGGGGGCACTTCTCAATGGGAACGGCGCCCTGGGCGACCTTCATGGCGAACGCCATGCAGGTGGGGCTGCCGCAGTCCTTACAGTTGGTTTTCGGGGTCAGCTTAAAGATGTCAAGACCTTTCAGTGCCATGGTTCACACCCTCCTTACATCAAAGCAGCAATCAGCTGCGCAACGGTCTTAATGGATTCAGGATGCCGCAGGATGACGGCGTCGCTGCCGTAAGCCAGGCAGGCGGCGGCGGTTTCGACTTCCATGTCGATGCCGCGCTCGTCCTGATCGCCCCACTCGGGGTTGTCGGACTCGGGAGCGGTGGACTCCTTCACAGCCCAGGTTTCGTTGCCCACGGGGGTGATGATCGGCATCTGGAGGGTGGTGTCGCTCTGGCCCAGGGCGGCGGCCTTGACGCGCTCCAGGGTGGAAACGACGTACTCAAAGCCGTAGCCGGCGGCAGCGCTGCCCACGTTCATGGCGATGTTGTGGCCGTCAACGCCCATCTGGGTGATGAGGACGTTGAGCTGCTTGGCCAGGTTGATGTCCACGGCGGACTCGGCGCCCACCTTCTGGCCATAGGCCATGACGGCGGAGGCGGCCACGCCCTTGTAGTCCTCCTCGCGGGCGGAGAGGACCAGGATGTTCTTGCCCTGCAGGGCCTCGGACACCTTGCCGAAGAGCTCGGTATCCTTGCTGGTGTTCTTGCAGCCGGCCACCACGATGGGCTTGTCGACTACCTCGGCCACAGCCTTGGCGTCGGCCACGCAGTCCTCGATGGACTTGTCGGCGCCGTTGGGGTCGGCCAGATCGAAGCGGATGCAGACAAAGTCCACATCCTCCAGGGACGCGGCCTTCTTGGCCCGGTCAGCCAGGGTGGTGCAGCCCTCATAGAAGGCGGCCAGGCCCGGGGAGGGCTGCTGGGGATCGTCGGACACATCGATACCGATCTTGGGGCGGTTGGCGATGGGGGCGTCGAAGGTGTAGAGATTGTACACATTCTGACCGCCCAG
Organism: uncultured Oscillospiraceae bacterium; assembly: GCA_904420435.1. GTDB lineage: Bacteria > Bacillota > Clostridia > Oscillospirales > Oscillospiraceae > CAJFPI01. Next base: position 54,694 of record CAJFVK010000001.1, on the reverse strand, counting down.
GGTGATGGCCTTGTCGCCGGTGCCCAGCGTCAGGGCGTTGATGGACGCGCCGAATACCTGGGGTTTCTTTGCAAACGGCATAGTGGTTTACTCCCTTCAAAAATTTGTCTATTGAAAATTAATAGAAAACATAGTTGGGTGCGCTCTCACAGATACACGCGGTTCTTACAGGGGAAGCTGGTCAAAGAGGCCGTGGACCGCCTGCTTGATGGGCGCGTCCTCCGGCACGTCCACGCTGGGCTTGCCCTCGGCGTCATACTGGTAGACGGTTTCGTCCTGGGGCACGACGCCCAGCAGGTCCAGGCCGTGCTTCTCGATCTCCTCCCGGACGCCGTCGTTGAGCTGGCCGCCGGGGGCGCGGTTGACGATGAGCTTCACGTCCTTCACGCCCAGCTTCAGCTCCTCGATCATCTCAGCGATGCGGCCCACCGCCTGGATGCCCCGGCGGGAGCAGTCGCTGACCAGGAGGATCATGTCCACCTTGGGCAGGATGCCCCGGCTGATGTGCTCCAGGCCCGCCTCGTTGTCCACCACCACATAGCGGTAGTTCTTGGCGTACTTGTCCACCTGGGCGGAGAGGATGCCGTTGACGTAGCAGTAGCAGCCCTTGCCCTGGGTGCGGCCCATGACCAGCATGTCGAAGTCGTCCCCCTCGATGAGGGCGTTGCCGAACATCATGTCCGCGTAGTCGGCCTTGGTCATGCCGGCGGGGATGGGGCTGGGATCGGTGATGTCCGCCCGGGCGATGTTCTCGCGGATGTCGCCCAGAGTCATCTCCACGTCCACCCCCAGCACCTCGTTGAGGTTGGAGTTGGCGTCCGCATCCACAGCCAGGACGGCGCCCTTATTCTTGCGGCACAGGTACTGGATCAGCATCCCGCAGATGGTGGTCTTGCCGACCCCGCCCTTGCCGGCGAAAGCGATGGTTTGTGTCATAGTGCTTGCGGCTCCTTCCAAAGGGATGATCCGCTCCGCCGGCCGGAGAGGCCCCGGAGCGGTCCTGCGTCAGACCAGGTCGATGATGCCGGAGTTCTCGACGATGTAAGCCACATCCTCGTACTTGTTCAGGGCATAGAGGTGGATACCGTCGATGCCGCAGGCCCGGTACTGGTCGATCAGGTCGATGGTGTAGTCCAGGCCGGCCTTGCGGAAATCGGCCTTCTTCTGATCCGCCATGGCGTCCTCGGGGGCGTAGGGGTTGGGGAACAGCCAGTACTTGGAGATGATCTCGCAGAGCTTGCGGTCCATGACGCAGGCGTTGCGGCTCAGGGCGTTGGTCAGGGTGCCGGAGATGGTGGTGATGGGCATGATGCCCACGTCCACAGGCAGCCAGATGCCGGCGGCCCGGATGGCGTCCAGCCAGTAGCGGAACTGGTCCATATCCCAGCACAGCTGGGTGATGATGTAGTCGGCGCCGTTGTCCTGCTTCTGCTTGAGGAAGGAGATGTCGGACTCCAGGCTGCGGCACTGGACATGGCCCTCGGGGGAGCCGGCCACGGCGATGGTGAACTTGTCGTCAAACTCCTTGCGGATGAACTTCACCAGCTCCGTGGCGTAGTGCAGGTCGCCGTTGGTGCCTGTCCAGCCGAAGGGCAGGTCGCCCCGCAGGGCCAGGATGTGGTCGATGCCGTTGTCCAGGTAGGTCTGGAGCTGCTCCTTGATGCCCTCCTTGGTGTTGCCGATGCAGGTGAAGTGGGTGACCGGGGTGCACTTGCCGTCGGCCTTGATCTTCTGGAGGACCTCCAGGTTCTTGCCCACGTTGGTGCCGCCGGCGCCGTAGGTGCAGGAGATGTAGTCCGGGTGCATGGTGTACAGCTGCTCCAGCACGCCGCCCTTGCCGCACAGCTTCTCCATGCCGGCGTCGGTCTTGGGCGGGAACACCTCAAAGGAGAATGTTGCCCGCTCCTCAAAAATCTCGGAAACTTTCATAAAAACCTCCATTTGTTTGTTTCGCTTCTCTGCCGCGGACTCCGGCCGATACCGGAGCCAGCATATCCATTTCCAGGCGGGCCGGCGGGACGCCGGCGGAACGCTCCGCCGTGCCCTCCCCGGGCCCCCTGGCAGCCTGGCTCGACCGTCCGCCGCGAAGGCCGGCGCTGGGCGCCCGGGCGCGGCGGCCCCGCTCCGGCGTCCGGCGGCGCCGGCGTCAGATCGGGGTGAAGGAATACCGCTTGCACAGTCCGGCGGTATCCGTATGGTAAATCACCGCGCCGTCGGAGAGGACCTCCTTCTCAATAACGGCCCGGGGCTCCAGATTCCGGACGTAGGCGTCGGTGTCCTCCACCTCCACCTCCTGGAAATCCACGTCCCGCATCTGGTTGTTGCTGCAGCTGTTGAAGATCTCGCAGCACAGTTCGTACGCTCTCATCTCAGGCGGCGTCGAAGACCACCACGCCGGCGGTCAGGTCCGCGCTGACCAGGCGGCCCTCCACCTTCGTCACCTCGCCCAGCACGTCGGTAAAGGTGAGGGTGTCGCCGTCCACGTCGATCTTCGCCACATACTTGGCGCAGACGTTGTCGTCAGACTTGCTTCCTTTATAAACCGTAGAAAGACACATGGAAAATCGCTCCTTACTTTTTCAGTTCCTCGATGGCCTTTGCCAGATGGCCGTTGGCCTCCTCGAAGCTCTCCACCGCGTGGAGCAGCTGGTGCTGCGCCTCGCCGGAGAGGCCGCCGGCCATCTCCTTGAGCTCGCCGCAGTGGTGGACGTTGTGGTCCAGCATGTACTGCAGCAGGGCCGCCGTCTTGTCCTCCCCCTGGACGTCCCCGTGGGAATGGCCCTCATGGGTGTGGGGATGGGTGTGCTCCACGCCGTCGTGGCTGTGGGGATGGGTATGTTCATGGCTGTGTTCCACAGTGGTCACTCCAATCTATGAATTGACATAATTTTAACCGTATACACTATACTCCAAATTGTGTCGTTTTGCAAGGAGCAGAAGGGGGAATTTTTAAAAAAATTTTCTGTTCCATGTCAAAAAAATGAAAAACCAGCCGAAAAGCTCCCGCCCCCCGCGGACCAGAATTTTTTTAGGCGGAGAGGGAACATTTGCCCCGCTCTGTCGTCTATAAAATTAGTATGGCAATGGCTCCTGTCCGGCCCTGGGCCGCGCCCGCCCGGCAGCGCCGGAAAGCTGTAACCTAACTGTAACTGTTTTCAGGTTGACAAGCATTGCCAACTGTATTACTATCAGCAGTACAGTACGCGAATTTTCCGGACCGGAGGAAAGGAAGGAAAGAAACCATGAATGCAACAGTCACCCCGCCCGCCACGGAGGTACAGGCGCCCAAGAAAAAGAAGAATCCCAAGCTCCGCAAGCGGATCATCCTCAGCGTCATTGCCCTTGTGGTGGTGGGTGCCATTGTCTTCGGCATGGTCAAGCTGATGACTGCCGACGACGGGAGCGTTACGATCAATGACGCCATGGTGCAGCTGGGCTCCATCACCAGCAAGGTGGAGGGCTCCGGCACCGCCAAGGCCAAGAGCCAGGAGACCATCACCATCACCACCTCGGGCACCGTGCTGGACGTGTACGTCACCGAGGGACAGACGGTGGAGGCCGGCCAGCAGCTGTTTTCCATCGACAGCCCCGGCGCCCAGGCCGCGGTGGTCAACGCCCGGGACGCCCTGAAGGCCAAGCAGCAGGCCCTGGACGACCTCTATGAGGCGGCCAACAACCTGACCGTCACGGCCCCCTTCTCCGGGAAGATCCTCCTGGGGGACAGCCCCCGCTTCGAGCCGGGGGATCCCATCTCCAGCGGCACCACCATCGCCAAGCTGGTGGACGACCACACCCTGACCCTGGAGCAGTACTACAGCTACGCCTATGAAAACGATATCCGCCAGGGGCAGAGCGTTTCCGTTTCCATCCCGGCGGTCATGGGGCAGGTCACCGGCACGGTGGAGCGGGTCAACATGGTGGAGCGGATCTCCGCCGAGGGCAGCCGGCTCTTCATGGTGGAGATCTCGGTTCCCAACGAGGGCGCCCTCACCGAGGGCATGAAGGCCTCCGCCTCCATCACCTCCGGCGGCCAGGCCATCTACCCCTATGAGCAGGGGGAGCTGAAGTACAGCCGCACGGCGGACGTGGTGGTCAAGGCCAGCGGCGACGTGATCAGCAACAGCCTGCTGGACTACCTGTCCGTGTCCGCCGGGGATGTGCTCATGCAGATCGACGGGGAGGACAACGAGGCGGACATCTACAACGCCGAGGAGGACGTGAAGACCGCCCAGGAGGACCTGGAGAAGGCGGAGAAGAACCTGGCGAACCTGGAGGCGGTGGCGCCCATCTCCGGCACTGTGTCGGGCCTTGCCATCTCCCCGGGCCAGGAGGTGGACGCCAACACCGCGGTGATCACCATCGCCGACACCTCCGTCATCACCATCACCGCCCAGGTGGACGAGCGGAACCTGTCCTACGTGAAGGTGGGCATGATGGTGGACATCAACCAGTGGGGCACCCCCTACACGGGCGTTGTGGAGAGCATCAGCCTCAACGCGGAGAACAACAACGGCGCCGTCTTCTACCCGGCCACCATCTCCGTGGACAACTCCATGGCCGCGGAGACCGGCAGCGGCATCTACCCCAACAGCTCCGTCACCTATAGCCTGGTGGCCAGCCAGAGCGACGGGTGCCTGGTGCTGCCCATCCAGTGCGTCAAGTACGTCACCGACCCCAACAGTGAAACCGGCGAGAGCATCAGCGTGGTGTTCCTGAAGACGGACGCCCGGCCGGACAACGCCATCGACATCGACGGCAGCGCCATGGGCGTGCCCGCCGAGGGCTACTACGCCGTGCCGGTGGAAACAGGGATCAACGATACATATAATATTGAGATCCGCAGCGGCGTCAGCGAGGGCGACACCGTATTCCAGAACACCACCCAGAACATGAACATGTACTATTGATGAGGTGAGGTGATGGAATGCTGATTGATATTCGCGACGTCTACAAGATCTACGGAGAGGGCACGGAGGCGGAGGTCCGGGCCCTGGACGGGGTGAGCCTCACCATCGACCGGGGGGAGTTCGTGGCGGTGGTGGGCCAGTCCGGCTCCGGCAAGTCCACCCTGATGAACATTCTGGGCTGCCTGGATGTGCCCACCCGGGGCACCTACCTGATCGACGGGCAGGACGTGGACGATCTGGACGACGCCCAGCTCTCCCACATCCGCAACAGGGAGGTGGGGTTTATCTTCCAGAGCTACAACCTGATCCAGGGGCTCACCGCCTATGAGAACGTGGAGCTGCCCCTGATCTACCAGAACGTGTCCGTCTTCAAGCGCCGGGACATGGTGATGGAGGCCATGGAGCGGGTGGACATCGCCTCCCGGTGGAAGCACCACCCCTCGGAGATGTCCGGCGGCCAGCAGCAGCGGGTGGCCATCGCCCGGGCCATCGCCGCCAAGCCCCCCATCATCATGGCCGACGAGCCCACCGGCGCCCTGGACAGCCACACCGGCCAGGAGGTGCTCCACTTCCTCCAGGAGCTGAACAAGGAGGGCAGCACCGTGATTCTCATCACCCACGACAACTCCATCGCCGCCACGGCCCGGCGGATCATCCGCATCTCCGACGGCAGGATCGTGGAGGACCAGGAACAGGAGGTGGACTGGCTGTGAAACTGGGTCAGGCCTTCAAAATGGCCTTCAAATCCATCGGCGGCAACAAGGGCCGCTCCTTTCTCACCATGCTGGGCATTATCATCGGCGTGGCTTCGGTGATGACCATCGTGTCCGTGATGATGGCCCAGAACAAGGCCACCCTGGACCGGCTCAAGGCCATGGGCACCAACCGGCTGGAGGTGTACGCCTCCCTCTACAACGGCAACAGCGTCTTTGACAGCCTGTACGACTACTGCCTCTATCTGGACGACTATGTGGAGGGCGTGACCCCTGCGGGCAACTACTGGGGAAACGTCACCTACGAGAGCAAGAGCGGCAACTCCATGGACTACCCGCCGGAGGTCTACTTCGGCAGCGACCAGTACGCCATCGTCAACAACTTTCAGCTGGCGGAGGGCCGGGATCTCAGCAAGATCGACGTGGACAGCTACAGCAACGTCTGCGTCCTGGGGGCCCGGGCGGCCCGGAACTTCTTCGACTTCACCGACCCGGTGGGCAAGAGCATCCAGATCGACGGCGTCCCCTTCCGGGTGGTGGGGGTCTACGCGGAGAAGGACCCGGACAACGACTACTCCCTGGACAACGTGATCGTCCTGCCCTACACCGCCGCCCGGTCCCTGAACCAGAGCGTGGATATGTCCCAGTTCTACGTCAAGTGCCGGGACGGCAACGCCCTGCGGCAGGCCAAGGCCATGATCGAGGGCTTCCTCACCGGCATCTGCGGCGATCCCAACGACTACACCAACCAGAAGGGGTACTTCTACACCTACAGCAACGACGAGTATACCGAGAGCATCAACGAGCAGGCCCAGGGCATGAGCCTGGTGCTGGGCGGCATCGCCGGCATCTCCCTCCTGGTGGGCGGCATCGGCATTATGAACATCATGCTGGTGACCGTCACCGAGCGCACCAAGGAGATCGGCATCCGCCGGGCCATCGGCGCCCAGCGCAAGAGCATTGTGACCCAGTTCCTCATCGAGTCGGGGACGATCTGCGGTATCGGCGGCGTGATCGGCGCGGCCTTCGGATTCTTGTTTACCATGCTGGGAGGAAAGATGCTTCTGCACCTGAAGACGATCCTGCTGCCATCGGCGGGCATCACCCTGGCGGCGGTGCTCTTCTCGGTGGTGCTGGGCGTCATCTTCGGCATGTATCCGGCCATCAAGGCCTCTGGCCTGCAGCCGGTGGTCGCCCTGCGGGCGGATTAAGGAGGGAACGAACTATGAAACAGCTACTCACACGGTGCGCCGCCCTGGCGCTGGCCCTGGCGATGGTCCTGAGCCTGACGGGAGCCCTGGCGGCGGACACGGTCTTCACGGATATCACCGACCCGGAGACCGCCCGGAACGTGGAGGTCCTGCGGATGATGGGCGTCATCGACGGCGTCACCGCCACCACCTTCGAGCCAAACAGCACCCTGACCCGGGCCCAGTTCTGCAAGATGGCCGTGGAGGCCCTGGGCAAGAGCGACCAGGCGGTGATCTACCAGAACTACACCATCTTCCCGGACGTGAAGGCCGGCTTCTGGGCCGCCGGGTACATCAACCTGGCCGTCCGGGGGGAGGACAAGTTCATCGCCGGCTTCCCCGACGGCACCTTCCAGCCCAACAGCACCATCACCTACGGCCAGGCGGTGACGGTGCTCATGCGGCTGCTGGGCTACAAGGATGAGGACGTGGGCGTGGTCTGGCCCGACGGGTACCTGAGCTCCGCGGCCTCCATCGGCCTGACGGAGGGGATGAATCTCTCCGGCTCCGACACCGTGACCCGGGCCCAGGCGGCCAAGCTCTTTGTGAACCTGCTGAACACCAACAAGAAGGACAGCGGCTCCACCTTCGCCGCCTCCATCGGCAACGCCCAGGAGGACGTGGTGATGCTCAATCCCGACACCACCACCTCCGACGGCGTCCCCGCAGTCCTCACCAGCTACAGTGAGAACCCCATCCCCGTGGCCAACCGCACCGGCTCCTCCGCCCTCAGCGGCCGGAAGGGGACGCTGCTGCTGAACACCGCCGGGAAGGTGCTGACCTTTGTGCCCACAGATACCGGCACCACCCAGGACATCACCATCTCCTCCACTTCCACGGACACCATCTCCGCCAGCGGCGGGGTCCGGTTCACCGTATCCACGGACACGGTGACCTACTACCAGGACAAGAAGACCTCCTGGGTGGATGTGTACAGCTTCCTGAACGCCGGCACCCTGGCCACCGTGTACACCGGCGGCAACGGGAAGGTGGAGTTCGTCTACATCGGCGGCAGCACCGCCGGTGAGGCGGTGATCGTCAGCGCCGACGGCAGCACTGCCGGCTTTGAGCTGCTCACCGACCGCACGGACTACCGGATTTACAAGAACGGAGAGCAGGTCACCCGCTCCGCCCTGGAGCAGTACGACGTGGCCACCTACAGCTCCTCCACCAACATCGTCTACGTCAGCGACACCCGGCTGACGGTGTACTATGAGGATGTGTACCCTAACACCGGCGCACCGGAAACCATCACCGCCGCAGGCTACGACTTCACAGTGCTGCCCTCCGCCCGGGAGAGCCTGTCCCGGTTCAAGCTGGGCAACACCATGACCCTGCTGCTCACCCAGGACAACCAGGTGGCCGGGGCCGTCACCGGCTCCTCCGCCCGGGGCAACGCCATGGGCGTGGCCGACGTGGATGGCGGCTCCGCCAAAGTGAACCTCTTCTGCGGCCTGACCCTGGAGGGCAGCGTCAGCGGGTCCGCCGCGGATCTGGACGGGCAGGTGGTCACCGTGTCCTCCAGCAGCAAAGACAAGCTGAACCTGAGCCGGGTCACCGGCGGCAAGGCCTCGGGGGATCTGAACGTGGAAACCGGCAAGGTGGGGGATGTGTCCCTGGCCGCCAACGCCCGGATCTACGACAAGGTGGCCGGCAGCGCCATGACCCAGATTGCCCTGACGGACATCCCCACGGCCTCTGTCAAGCAGAGCGACATCGTCTACGCCCACCGCAACTACGCCGGGGATATCGATATCCTGGTGCTGGAGGACGTCACCGGCGCAGGCTATCTCTACGGCCGGATAGAAGTGAGTACAGTGGAAACCGGAACCTCTGTGGATGGCTCTCCCATCAGCAATAAAGTGATTACGGTTCAAAACGGGACTTCTACTGGAGCCGGGTCCTATATTTGTTCTGCCTTCCGGGATGGGGACTGGGGCGGCATCGTTCCCGGCCAGGAAAGTGTCGGAAACTATAAGCGTCTGTCCGCCTACGTAGTGCTCAAGGAGATCGAGGGGGTATCCGCCTCGGACTTCCGCAGCAGCTCCGTTGTGGTGGTAAACGGCACCACCTACACCGTCAGCGAGGAGGTGTCCTGCTACAACGTCACCACCGGCGAGTGGTTTGCCTCCCTGGGCCGCTGCCTGGCCTTTGACGGGAAGATGTCCCTCTTTGTGGACAGCCGGAACGTGGTGCGGGGCATTGAAGTCCGCCAGCGGTAACCGCCGCCGGAGCGGAAACAGAGCGCAGAACAACGACCGGGCGGAGCCGCTGGCTCCGCCCGGTCCTCTTTTCGCTTTGATCCTTTCAGCTGCCCAGGAACTCCTCCGGGTCCACCGTCTCCCCGTCCTGGCGGACGGAGAAGTGGAGGTGGGCCCCCAGGGCAGACTCGCTCAGGGAGGTGTTCCCCACGGTGCCGATCTGCTCCCCGGCGGACACCGTGTCCCCCACCTCCACCTGGAGCTCCTCCTGGAGGCTGGCGTAGGTGGTTTCATAGCCGCCGGCGTGTCCGATCACCACAGTGGTGCCCATGGAGCCGTCCCGCTCCACCGCCACCACCGTGCCGGCGCTGGCGGCCACCACCGGCGTGCCCGCCGACGCGGCGATGTCCACCCCGTCGTGGATGCGCCAGTCGTCAGTGGTGGCGTTATACTGGAGCTCCTCCACCGAGAACACCGTCACCGTCTCCCCGGCCAGAGGGGACACCACCGCCACCGGCTCCTCCGGCGCCGCGGTCTCCGTTTCCTCCTGGGTCTCCGGCATGGTGACCGTCACCGCCGGCGCCGGGTCCGGCTCCCCCTGGGCGGGAATCTCCTCCTCCACGCCGCTGACCTCCACCGGCGGCGCTGTCACCGCGGTGTCCGGCTGGTTGGCTTCCACCGCCGGGGGAGTGGTTTCCTCCTCACCGTCCCGATTCAAAAGGGCGAACAGTCCCGCAATTCCGGCGACAACTACACATAGCAGCAGGGCTATGTAGAAGCCCGTGCTGCCGAAGAAGGAGGACCAAGCCTGTCGTTTCCCTCGTTCCATGATTCATGCCTCCGCCGCTTTTCCGGCATGCGGCCCGCCGTATTGAGGAGCATCCAAAACTTCCTCTCAGGCGTAGTGTGGACAGGGACGGGGGATTTTATACAGCCATCTCCTTTTTATTGCCGGCTTTCTGCGCCGGAAGCTACCGGAGCGCCTCCTGCTCCTCCTCCGCCGGGATGGGACGCACCGGCCGGCAGGGGGTCCCCACGGCAATGACGCCGGCGGGGATATCCCGGCTCACCACGCTGCCCGCGCCGATGACGCTGCCCGCACCGATGGTGACCCCGGGGAGGACGGTGACGTTTGCCCCGAACCATACGTCGTCCCCCACCGCAATGGGCCGGGAGAACTCCAGCCCCGCCCGCCGGCGGCGGAGGTCCAGGGGGTGGGCCGCCGCGGCGAAGCAGCAGTTGGGCCCGATCATCACGTTATGGCCGAAGGTCACCGGAGCCGTGTCCAGGATCACGCAGTTGTGGTTGGCATAAAAGTTGTCCCCCACGGTGATGTGGAAGCCGTAGTCGCACCAGAAGGGTGCGGTGACCACGGGACTCTCCCCGGCGGAAGCGAAGATCTGCCGCAGCAGCTCCTCCTGCTCCCGGTGCTGGGAGGGGAGGAGCTGGTTGAACCGGTGGCAGAGATCCTTGCACCGGTCCCGCAGCTCCAGGAGCTCCCGGCTCCCCGCCGCGTCGTAGATCTGGCCGCCGGCCATTTTTTCCAGCTCTGTCATAGCGTCCTCCTTTGGCGGCAGGACTCCCTGCCGCGGCAATGGGTTTTCAATCCGGCAGCCGGTCCAGGAACCGGCCCCGCAGCCGCCCGATCAGCCGGGCCGCCGCCACCCCCAGCAGGGTGCCGATCAGCGCCCCCGCCAGCACGTCCGTGGGGTAGTGAACTCCCAGGTACAGCCGGGACAGGGCGATGAGCCCCGCCAGGATCAGAAGCCCCCTGCCGTAGGGACGTCTCAGATAGGGGTACATGGCCGCCGCCGCGGCGAAGGAGGCCCCGGCGTGGCCCGAGGGGAAGGAGAAGTCCTGGGGCGGGGGAATCAAAATCCGCAGCCCCTGGATCACCTCATAGGGTCTGACCCGGGCCACCAGGTTCTTGAGCAGCAGGTTGTTCACCAGCAGGCTCAGCAGCAGGGCCGCTCCGGCGGCCAGCCCCGCCCGGCGGGTCCGGCGAAAGCCGCACAGCAGCAGGGCCAGGACGATCCAGAACCAGCCGCCGTTGCCCAGAAAGGTGATGAAGCGCACCAGGGGCGTCAGCAGGTCGAAGCGGAGATTCTCCTGAATCCAGAGCAGGACCGCGCCCTCCGCCTGTATCCACAGCTCCAATATTGCCACTTCCTTCCCTCCGCCGGATCCGGCGGATCTTTCCGGCCGGCGGCGCGGATTCCCGCCCGCCGGCGCTCTGCCCCATTCTACCATGCAGCCCCCGCTCTGGCAAGAGGCCCGGCGGAGGGCGCCGGATTTTCAGGGGCCTTCCGCCGGGAATTTTGTCCGGGTTTCGGTTGACGGCGCCCCGCCCCTGCTGGTATGATAGGGGCAAGGCTGATGGATCAGACGAAGATCACGCCTGTGTGCGAAAGGATAGGGAGGTAGTTTTATGGATGTTTTGCAGAGAATCGGGCAGGCCGGCATTGCGCCGGTGGTGGTGATTGAGGACGCGTCCCACGCGCTGCCCACCGCGAGAGCCATGCTGGCCGGCGGCGTTGATGTGATGGAGATCACGTTCCGCACCCAGGCCGCGCCGGAGGCCATCCGCATCATCGCCGAGCAGTGCCCGGAGATGCTGGTGGGCGCCGGCACCGTCATCACCCTGGACCAGTGCAGGCAGGCGGTGGAGCTGGGAGCCAAGTTCATTGTGACCCCCGGTTTTGACGGGGAGGTGGCGTCCTGGTGCGTGGAGCACCAGGTGCCGGTGGTGCCCGGCTGCGTGACCCCCTCGGAGATCATGGCCGCCATGAAGCTGGGCCTCCAGGTGCTCAAGTTCTTCCCCGCCAGCGTCTACGGCGGCCTGGGGGCCATGAAGGCCCTGTCCGGCCCCTTCGGCTCGGTCAAATTCATCCCCACCGGCGGCGTCAACGCCCAGAACCTGGGGGAGTACATCGCCGCGCCCTTTATCTTCGCCGTGGGCGGCAGCTGGCTGTGCAGCAAAGAGGACATCAGCGCCGGCAATTACGACCGGATCACCGCCCTGTGCGCCCAGGCCCGGCAGGCGGTCTTCGGCTTTGAGGTGGCCCACCTGGGCATCAACACCGCCGACGCCGGCGCCGCCCAGGATGTGGCGGAGCAGTTCGGAAACGCCTTTTTCTTCCCGGCCAAGGTGGGCAACAGCTCCATCTTCTCCACTGATGCCATTGAGGTGATGAAGAGCATGTTCTATGGCCGGAGCGGGCACATCGGCATCCGCACCAACAGCGTGGACCGGGCGGTGGCCTATCTGGCGGCGAAGGGCTTCACCATCAGGCCGGAGTCTGTGAAGTACAAGGGCGGCCGGATGACGGTGGCCTATCTGGAGCAGGAGTTCGGCGGCTTCGCGGTGCACCTGGTCCAGCGGTAAAAATCGACTGCCCCTCCGCCGCCCCGCTCCCGGGCGGCGGGCGTGGGAAAGCACATGGCGGGACGGCAAAAGCCGTCCCGCCATGTGCGTCTTTTTGATTGAAAACGTTGGAAAAATCCATGATACAGCGGGAAAACGCCCGGGATGCGGCCGGTTTTTTCCGCCATCGCCGCGACTCCTTCCAGACAAACCCAGCCCGGTTTTTGCATACGGTGCCAAATCCTGCGGATACTATGGCCGTCTTAGAAAAATCAGAAACGGCGGCGGGGAGCTTCCCGCTCCCCCCGGGGCCGCCGCGGAGAGCGCAGGAGGAAAAAGGAATGAAAGCAACCGGAATTGTACGCCGTATCGACGATCTGGGGCGGGTGGTCATCCCCAAGGAGATCCGCCGGACCATGCGGATCCGGGAGGGCGATCCCCTGGAAATTTACACCAGCCGGGACGGCGAGGTGATTTTCAAAAAGTATTCCCTGCTGGGCGGGCTGGACGACTTTGCCGCCCAGTTCTGTGAAACCCTGAGCAAGAGCGCCGGCGTGCCCGCCGCGGTGACCGACCGGGACTCCGTCATCGCCGTGGCCGGCGGGGGAAAGCGGGAGCTGCTGGGCAAGCGCCTGAGCAGCGAGCTGGAGCAGATCATGGAGGAGCGGAAAATCTACCAGCAGAAGGACGGGGAGCGGTGCGTCTTTGTCACCGACACCGGCGATCGGTTCTGCGCCTCGGTGGCGGCGCCCATCATCGCCGAGGGGGACGTGCTGGGCCTGGTCCTGTTTATCACCGACGGGGAGAAGACCACCGGCGAAACCGAGTACAAGCTGGCCCAGACCATCGCCGCGTTCCTGGGAAAGCACATGGAGGGCTGACTGCCCTGAGGCGGCAGGCAGAGCTTTGGGGCTCTGCCTGCTTTTTTTGCGCCCAGCCGGCCGCTAGATGCCGTAGAGCCCGGTGACCGGATCCTGGAACAGGGCGATGTGGGGCGGCTGGAAGGTGAAGTAGACGAACAGGAACGCCAGGGCCCACAGCCCCAGCAGGGCGCCGATCTGCAAGGCCCCGCCCAGCAGCCGCCCCCGCTCCAGAAGGCGGACGCTGAGGAGAAAGGCCAGGATCTCCGCCAGATAGAAAATCGCGATGTTGACAATGTCGCTGTCCCGGCCCCAGACGCCGGTGTAAGTGTAGAACAGGACCGGGATCGCCAGGAGCCCCGCCAGGGTGCTGACCAGCTTCACCGCCAAAAACCCCCGGAACCGGTCGGCCAGAAAGGCCATCTCCACCAGGGTGGTGAGAAACAGGGGCACAAACAGGAGCTTCATGTGCTCCCAAGTGGACTCGTTGACTGCGGAAAAGGCGGCGACGATCCGGTTCTCGCCGCTCCAGGCGTAGGTAAAATGCAGCAGGGCGCCGGCTGCGGCCGTCACCAGAAAGGCGGCCAGCTCCCAGCGGCGCAGCGTCTTGGACATAGAAATCCCTCCATTGGCAGGATACCCAAGTATATGCCCGGGAATCCCCCTTCTAAACCTGCCGGGAGAAAAATTTCCGCCGGCCCTCTGGACGAAAAGAGCGCCCGCTTTCCCCTTCCTGCGCCCCCGTGCTAGAAAATTCTGGAAAACTAAAAAATGGCGAAAACCCCCGTGGCTACCCAATGGCTACCCAGGTCAAAGCCTTGGGGCACAAGGATTTGCGGGCGCTGATGCCGTCGAAAAACCGCCCATTGGCTACCGGAATGGCTACCCGGCGTGACCTTTTAGGGCGGATTTCTTTTGATATCACTTGCGTTTCGTTATCTATACCCCAAAACCTAAGAGGGGATAATGCCCTCCTTAGGTTTCACTTTTCCGGCGTGAAAAGCGATGAAAACGGAACTTTTGGAGAATTTGTCGAACTTTATCGCAAAATTGAAGAGGAGGAAATCCACCATGAGGAATCTCAAAAAGATCCTCGCGATGGCGCTGGCTCTGGTCATGTCCCTGAGCCTTGTCACCGTCGCAAACGCGACTGATTTCACCGATGACGGCGATATCAGTTACAAGGAAGCCGTGGATGTCATGAGCGCCTTCGGCGTGATCAATGGCTATGAAGACGGCTCCTTCCAGCCGGAAGGCACCCTCACCCGCGAGGAGGCCGCCAAGCTGATCTGCACCATGCTCCTGGGCAGCGGCGCCGACCAGCTGGGCACCAGCTCCAGCAGCTTCACCGATGTGAGCGCCAGCCGCTGGTCTGCCCCCTTCATTGAGTACTGCGTCCAGACCGGCATCATCTCCGGCAACGGCGACGGTACCTTTGACCCCACCGGCGAGCTGACCGGCCACGCTTTCGCCAAGATGCTGCTGGTGGCCCTGGGCTACGACTCCGCCCGGGAGGGCTACACCGGCACCGGCTGGACCATCGAGGTCGCCAAGGACGCTGTCACCGCCGGCATCGACGTGGACGGCGTAGCCCTGAGCGACGAGGTCACCCGTGAGGTCGCCGCCCAGATGTGCCTGAACACCCTGGAGGCCACCATGGTTGAGTACGCCACCGCCGGTACCGTGGTCACCACTCCCGACGGCACCACTGTTGTCACCTCTGGCTCCAACGCCTCCAAGGTAGAGGACGGCGAGATCGTGTTCGTGGCGGTCACCTCCATGGGTGACGCGGTGGATGCCGGCGGCGATGATGAGCCTGCCGATGGCGAGTACGAGATCATCGGATTCGGCGGCACCGTGACCAGTGAGGATCCTGTCGACCTGGATGTCTACGGTGATACGGATGCTGTGGATTCTGACGTGATTGGCGAGTGGCTGGAGGATCAGGGTTACACCAGCGTCAGCAGCGACGGCTCCGTCTGGACTTTCAGCAGAGGCTACACCACTTATACCGATGTGACGATAAATGTTACTCCGATCTACCTGATTGAAGAAGTCGTCAAGGGCAACGATGGTGTTGACCGCATTGTGGCTGACAAGGAGTATGTGAACGTTGGTGATACCATCACCTTCACACTCACCCGCGACGCCGGCTTCAGCGGGACTTACAACAGTGCCAGTGTGGATGGTCTGACTGTAGACGGTTCTGCTACGGTTACCAGAGTCAACAGCACTACCTACACAGTTCAGTTTGAAATTGGCGGCACGATCTCTGATGACATCGAGTCTGTCACTGTGACCCTGACAAACTCCTGATCGGAAAAAATATATTGTGCGACTGCTCATGTAAACATCGCACCCCAAGGCCCCCCCGGAAATCCGGGGGGCCTTTCCTATGCTGCCATTCCCCTATGCAGACCTGCAGAACGCCGCCCTGCGGCGGAAAGACAACCACTGCCCTTCTGGGCCGCGGTGCGTTCGCGCCGCACAAGCGTTTCGCCCCAGGTGAAAACCTTGGCGCAGGGGCGGCTCTGCCGACCCCGAGCATTGAAATGCCGAAGGGTGGAGCCGCCCTTTGGGCGGCGGAACCCAAAAAGAAAGACACGCTAAAAGCGTGTCTTTCTTTTTGGTTGCGGCGGCAGGACTCGAACCTGCGACCTCCGGGTTATGAGCCCGACAAGCTACCAACTGCTCTACGCCGCGATATGTGGTTTCTTAAAATCCCATGGTGCCGGTGACCGGGCTCGAACCGGTACGGTATCGCTACCGAGGGATTTTAAGTCCCTTGTGTCTACCAATTCCACCACACCGGCAGATATCGGCAATAAATAGATTACCATATTGCCGCCCATTTGTCAAGAGGAAACTTTTCCGGGCCGCCGGCGGAAGCAATTCCCCGCCCGGAGAGAAAAAGCCCCGCCGCAGGGGAACACTGCGGCGGGGACAGTCTTTCAGCAGACGCTCCTGACGCGGGCCGGTCTTTACTCGGTCACGTAGGGCAGCAGGGCGAGCTGGCGGGCCCGCTTGATGGCCTCGGTCAGCTGGCGCTGATGCATGGCGCAGGTGCCGGTGGTCCTGCGGGGCAGGATCTTGGAGCGCTCGGAGATAAAGCGGCGCAGCTTGGCGGCGTCCTTGTAATCGATGTGCTCGCACTTGTCCGCGCAGAACTGGCAAACCTTCCGGCGCTTGCGGTTGGCGGGACGGGCGGGTCTATTTTCACGTTCCATAGCCATGGCTGATTCCTCCTCTTCAGTTTCGTTAGAACGGCAGCTCGCCGTCCTGGTCGTCCAGCTCCGCGAAGCCGGACGGTTCACCGGTGGGGGCGCTGTAGCCGCCGCCGGCGCTCTGCTGGCCGTAGGCGGGCATGCCGTAGGCCGGGGGCGCGTCATAGCCGCCGCCGGCGTTGTCCCGCTTACTGTCGCCAAAATAGACGTTATCGGCCTGCACCTCCGCGCTGCGGCGGTTGTTGCCGTCACGGTCCTTCCAGTCGCGGATCTGCAGCCGGCCCTCCACCACGGCCATGCGGCCCTTGGAGAAGTAGTTGCAGACAAACTCCGCTGTCTGGCGCCACGCCACCACGTCGATGAAATCCGTTTCCTTCTCGCCGGACTGGTTCTTGAAATCCCGGTCCACGGCCAGGGAGAAGGACGTCACCGCCAGGCCGCTCTGGGTGCGGCGCAGCTCCGGGTCGCGGGTCAGGCGGCCCATGATGATAATGCGGTTCAGCATCGTCGCGCCCCCTTACACGTCCTTGCAGACAATCAGGGAACGCAGGATGCCGTCGGTAATGCCCAGGATACGGTCCAGCTCCTTGGGGAAGGACGGGTCGCTGGTGAAGGACATGAGGACATAGTAGCCCTCGGTCTTGTAGTTGATGGCGTAGGCCAGCTTCCGCTTGCCCCACTCCTCAACCTCAACAGCGCTGCCGTGCTGCTCAGCCAGGTCCTTGAACTTCGCCACGGTGGCGGCGGTCTCCTCCTCGCTGAACGCGGGGTCGATGATATACACGACCTCGTAATTCGCAGATACTTTTGCCATTTTGTTGCACCTCCTTTTGGACTGATGGCCCCCGGTCCTCGCCGGGAGCAAGGATCTGCCTGCCAAAGCAAGCCCTATTATTATATAAGTTTTTCCTGAAAAGTCAAGAACTTTTTCCGGTTTCTTCCGTTTTTCGCCGGGTTTTTCCCTAGGGAATGCGGAAAAACCGCTTCCCGTTTTCCAGGGTGATCCGGGCGCACTCCTCCGGGGAGATGCCCTTGATCTCCGAGAGCTTTTCGCAGACATAGCGGACCAGGGTGGAGTCGCAGCGCCTCCCCCGGCAGGGCACCGGCGCCATATAGGGGCTGTCGGTCTCGATCATCAGCCGCTCCAGGGGGATCTCCCGGGCCGTCTCCACCGCCTTCCGGGCGTTTTTGTAGGTGAGCACCCCGGTGAAGGAGATCATCCAGCCCAGCTTTACCAGCTCCCGGGCCATCTCCACGCTGCCGGAGTAGCAGTGGAACACCCCACGGACACGGGGGAACGCCCTGACGATGGCAAGACTGTCCCCGTGGGCCTCCCGGTCGTGGACGATCACCGGCAGGTCCAGTTCCTCCGCCAGGGCCATCTGGTCCCGAAAAACCCGCTGCTGGAGCTCCCGGGGGGGATTCTCCTCCCAGTAGTAGTCCAGGCCGATCTCCCCGATGGCCCGGACCTTGGGCGCCGCCGCCAGGTCCCGGATGGCCGCCAGGTCCGCCGGGCCGTACCCGGCGCAGTTCTCCGGATGGACGCCCACGGCGGCATACACATGGGGGAACCTCTCCGAGAGCTCCACCGCCCTCCGGCTGGAGGGGACGTCGCACCCGGGGTTCACCACCAGGGACACCCCCCGTTCCGGCAGGGACGCCAGGAGCGCCTCCCGGTCAGCGTCAAAGGCGGCGTCGTCGTAGTGGGCGTGGGTATCAAACAGGTTCATGGTCTGCTCTCCTTTTTCCTCCCCCGGCAAGGCCGGCGGGAAACTGGGCGCCCGGCAAAAGCCGCGGCGGCGGCAAATTGCCGCCGCCGCTGGCTCTCTGGCGCGGTCCGCACCCGGACAGGGGTGTTTAGAAGGTCACGGTCCTGGGCTCCTCGGTAAAGGAGGAGAAGGTGGCCGTCACCTCGGTCAGGGCAAAGATCAGGTTGTTGCCATCCCCGGGGGCGTACCGGTCCCGCAGGTTGGGGTAGGCGTCCAGCATGTGCTCCTGGGCCTCCAGCCGGGGCTCCTCCACGGCCTTGGCCGCCACCCGGAGCCACTTTCCGCCGTGGAAGCCGCAGAGCTCCACCTTGGGGTTCTGGAAAATCTGCCGGGCCACGTCCTTCTTCCGGCCGGTCTGGATGGTCAGGCGGCCGTCAAAGATGTCCACGGTGCCGAAGGGCCGGACCCGGGGCTGATCCCCCTCCACGGTGGCCAGATAGTAGGTGCCGCAGGCCTTCAAAAACGCATACACTTCTTCCATGGGGAAACCTCCTTTTGATTTTATATCATGTCCGGCAGGACATGCGCCTGCCGAACATACTTTGACTCGCGCGCCCTGGGCGCACACACCAGTCCGCAGACTGGCGAGGGGGGAAAGCGGCGAAGCGCTGCCGGCGGCAGAGTAAGCGAGCTGATTTCGAGGAAGGGCCCCGGTTGGCAGGCGCGGGCAGCGCCGGTCAACCGGTTTGGCCCGACGGTACGCAAGAGCGGCGCGATTGGCGGCCCCAGCAGAGCCGGGAATCGCAATGCCGCAACGGTGTCAGCCAGCTCCCCCTCGAAATGCTCAGCAGAGCTTCGCCCCCGCCGGGATCTCATCGTCCACCATGATCAGGTGGAGCTTCTCCTCCCCCCGCTCGGTGTGGACCGCGGAGATCAGCATGCCGCAGCTCTCCAGGCCCATCATCTTCCGGGGGGGCAGGTTCACGATGGCCACCAGGGTCTTGCCGATGAGCTCCTCGGGCTTGTAGTACATGGCGATGCCGGAGAGGATCTGCCGGTCGGTGCCGGTACCGTCGTCCAGGGTGAAGCGCAGGAGCTTATTGGACTTCTTCACATTCTCGCAGTTTTTCACCTTCACCGCCCGGAAGTCGCACTGGCAGAAGGTGTCAAAGGGCACCTGCTCGGTAAGCTGGGGCTCCAGCTCCACCTCCGGCAGGGCGGCCTT
The DNA here is from genome assembly GCA_904420435.1 of uncultured Oscillospiraceae bacterium. Taxonomy (GTDB): domain Bacteria; phylum Bacillota; class Clostridia; order Oscillospirales; family Oscillospiraceae; genus CAJFPI01. The sequence goes on along the minus strand of CAJFVK010000001.1, from coordinate 35,241 downwards.
CCTGGCCTCGGCCTCGGCGGCCTCCAGCTGGGCCAGGGCCTTGTCCATATCCACCCGGGGGAACAGGTTCTCCCCTTTGGTGACCACGGCGGTGTCCGGCAGGACGCCCCACCGGGCCGCGGCCTCCCAGGTCCGGCCCTCCGGGCCGGCGCCGATCTGGGAGAAGAGCTTCTCCATGCTCCCCGGCATGAAGGGGGTCAGCAGGACGCCGCAGATCCGGGTGGTTTCCAGCAGGTTATACATCACATGGGCCAGCCGGGCGCCGTTGGCCTCCATGTCCTTGGCCAGGGCCCAGGGGGCGTTCTCGTCGATATACTTGTTGGCCCGCTGGATGACATGGAACACCTCGTCCAGGGCCTTGTGGGGGGCGTACTGCTCCATGGCCTCCTCGTAGCGGCCCCGGAGGGACGCGGCCAGGGCGATGAGCTCCAGGTCGTACTTCTCCGGCTCCCCGGCGGCCATGACGCCGATGGCGTCCGGCCCGGCAGCCCGGGCGGCGGTGTCCAGCTCCGCCTCCGCGGCGCCGCAGCCGGCGGGGAGCCGGCCGCCAAAATACTTGCCCACCATGGCGGTGGTCCGGCTCACCAGGTTCCCCAGGTCGTTGGCCAGATCGGTGTTGATGGTCTGGATCAGCAGCTCGTTGGAGAAGTTGCCGTCGGTGCCGAAGGGGAAGGTCCGCATGAGGAAGAACCGCAGGGCGTCCACCCCGAACTGCTCGGCCAGGATATAGGGGTCCACCACGTTGCCCTTGCTCTTGCTCATCTTCCCCCCGTCCAGGAGGAGCCAGCCGTGGCCAAAGACCTTTTTCGGCAGAGGCATGCCCATGCTCATGAGCATGGCGGGCCAGATGATGGAGTGGAAGCGGACGATCTCCTTGCCCACGATGTGGACGTCCGCCGGCCAGTAGCGGTCGTAGTCGTCATACCGGTCGTTCAGAAAGCCCAGGGCGGTGGTGTAGTTGAAGAGGGCGTCCACCCACACGTAGACCACGTGGCCCGGGTCGAAGTCCACGGGCACGCCCCAGGTGAAGCTGGTCCGGGACACGCACAGGTCCTCCAGGCCGGGCTTGATGAAGTTGTTCACCATCTCGTTCACCCGGCTGCGGGGCTCCAGGAAGTCGGTGTTCTCCAGCAGGTCCCGGATCCGGTCGGCGTATTTGCTCAGGCGGAAGAAATAGGCCTCCTCCTCCGCGTCCTGGACCTCCCGGCCGCAGTCGGGGCATTTGCCGTCCTTCAGCTGGCTCTCGGTCCAGAAGCTCTCGCAGGGCTTGCAGTACTTGCCCTTGTAGGTGCCCTTGTAGATGTCCCCGTTGTCGTACATCTTCTTGAAGATCTTCTGGATGGCGGCAACGTGGTAGTCGTCGGTGGTGCGGATAAAGCGGTCGTTAGAGATGTTCATGAGCTTCCACAGGTCCTTGACGCCGCCCTTGCCCTCCACAATCCGGTCCACAAACTCCTTGGGGGTGACGCCGGCCTCCTTGGCCTTGTCCTCGATCTTCTGGCCGTGCTCGTCGGTTCCGGTGAGGAACATCACGTCCTCGCCCTTAAGCCGGTGGTACCGGGCGATGGCGTCGGTGGCCACGGTGCAGTAGGTGTGGCCGATGTGGAGCTTGTCCGAGGGGTAGTAGATGGGGGTGGTGATATAGAATTTCTTTCGATCCATTGGCGATTCCTCCTGAACGCCCAGCGGGGCGCAATCTTTCTCAACTATTAAGTATAGCACAGCCCACGCCGCCCTGACAAGGAGAAATCCCGCTGTTTTGGCCGGCTTTCCCCCTCTCCGCCGGCGTATTGACAATCCCCCGGATTCACGGTATGCTGTGGAAAAACAGCCGCAGGGAGGACAAGGGACATGAAACTGGTATCCTGGAACGTGAACGGACTGCGCTCCTGCCTAAAGAAGGGCTTTGTGGACTACTGCCTCCAGGAGGGGGCGGACGTCTACTGCCTGCAGGAAACGAAAATGGAGGAGGGCCAGGCGGACTTTGACCTGCCCGGCTATGAGCGCTACTGGAACAGCGCCGACAAAAAGGGCTACTCCGGCACCGCCATCTTCACCAGGGCCCAGCCCCTGTCCGTCGTCCGTGACTTCGGGGAGGACATCCACCGCCACGAGGGCCGGGTGATCACCGCCGAATACCCGGACTTCACCCTGGTGTGCTGCTACACCCCCAACGCCCAGGAGGGCCTCAAGCGCCTGGACTACCGGATGCGCTGGGAGGAGGACTTCCGGGCCTACCTGGCGGAGCTGGACCGGGTCAAGCCCGTGGTGCTGTGCGGGGACCTGAACGTGGCCCACCAGGAGATCGACCTGAAAAACCCGGGCCCCAATCGGGGCAACGCCGGCTTCTCCGATGAGGAGCGCGCCCAGATGACCGCCCTCCTCTCCTCCGGCTTCACCGACACCTTCCGGTATCTCCACCCGGACGCTACCGGGGCCTACAGCTGGTGGAGCTACCGGTTCAATGCCCGGAAGAACAATGCCGGATGGCGGATCGACTACTTCATCGTGTCCGACCGGCTCCGAAGCCGGGTGGCTGCGGCGGAGATCCGCAGCGACGTGCTGGGCAGCGACCACTGCCCGGTGGTGCTGGAGCTGCGGTAGGGCGGGCGTCCCCTCCCGCACCCGCCGGTTTTTGCGCGCCGCGATCGGTTTTTTGCGCCCCGCGCAAGACGGTGTCCGCCCGCCCTGTGGTATCATGTTCCTGAGAAGATGGGTTCCCCGCCGGACTGGAGAGGAGGCGTTTCCATGAAGATGAGGCGGCTGGTCTGCCTGTTGCTGGCCCTGGGCCTGTGCGCCGCCGCGCCCTCCGCCCTGGGGTCCTACCCGGACGGGGGCTTTCGTCCGGAGGCTTCCCCGGGGGAAACCCTGCGGGCGGCCCGGATCTCCTGTACGGAGGAGGTGCTCTACGAGTCCATGGCTTTTCCCGTGACTCTGGAGATCCTGGTGGAAACCTCCGAGTCCCCTTTCCACTGGGGGATTCTGGAGGTCCGGGGGGTGCGCCTGGTCTTTCCGGAGGCGGAGGCCGCGCCCCTGGCCTTCAGCGGCAATGTGGCGGTCTGGCAGCGGGGCAGCCAGACTCTGGAGGTCGCTATCAACGGGGATGTGTTCTACAGGGGCGCCGCGGAGGCGGCGGAGGCGGAGGTCAAGTCGGATTTCTTCTTCCCCCTGGAGGGCGGCGTTTCTGCGGTTTACCCCTCTTTGGAGCGGCCCGCAAGCAGCCGGGCGGGCTATCTCGATTTCCACCGCTTTGTCCGGCCCGTCCTGGCCCCTGTGCCGGCGTCCTGACAGGCAAACACCGTGCGGAAGAATCCTCTTCCGCGCGGTTTTCCGTTTCTTATGTAGCCCGTGGGCTGCCGCCCACGCTCAGCAGCAGCCGGCGGCGGGCCTCCTCCAGAGGGAGGGCCAGGGCCACGGACAGCTCCGAGCTCAAAATTTTCTCCGCCAGACGGCCGTACCGGTCGTCCACGCTGCCGAGCCGCCCCCGCCCCTGGGACCGCTTGCGCTCCACGGTCTTGAGCATGCCCACCAGGGCCTCCCGGGAGTGGCGGCGGAAGAGGGCCCGGTACTGGGCCTCCTGCTGCTGGAGCCGCCCCGGCGCGCCGGGCGACCAGGCGCCGATGGCCGCTGCCCTGCCCAGGAGGCTCTCCGCCTCCTGCCGGGAGAACACCGGCTCCATCCAGACCTGGGTGTCCACCGGCACATAGATGACCCCCGCCCCGTCCACGGGCCGGAGGGTGTAGTAGCGCCTGTCCGGCCGGCCGCCGGGCAGGGGACCGATCTCCGTGACCTGGCAGGCCCCCGCCTGGCCGTACATGACGTAGCTCCCCTTCTCAAACACGGGTGAAGTAGGGGGTGCAGTCGTAGTGGTTCACCTGCTTTTTCAGCTCCACCATCAGGGAGCCGTCCGGCTGGACCGTCTCCTTGACGATCTCATACCGGGTGCGGTTCCGGTCCATCTGGGCCTTGTAGTGGATGTACTCCGCCTGGGCGGCCTGGACAGCCGCCTCGTGGTCCATGTCCTCCTTCAGCTGAAAATGAATGGTCTGCATCAGGCAGGCCGCCTTGATCCGCTTCATGGGTTACCTCCTCGTTTTTGGTAACCCCATTTTAGCGCATTTTTTGCGCCATTTTCAAAGCGAATTTTTCCAGCTTCTCAAATTTTGTGAATTTTAGCGCAGAATAAGCCCATCCGGTTTTGTGCAAAAACACCACAGCCCCCAGCCGGGAAAGCATCGGGCGGGGAGCGTCCAGGCGGATTGTCGGGAGCCGCCCGGCGGCCTAGGGGCGGACGGCCTCCATATGGCAGAAGAAGTCCCAGAAGGCCTGCCCCGCGGCGGTATCGCAGCCGCTCTCAGAACGGGCCAGGGCGATGCCGCTGCGCAGGGAGGGGTCGCCGATGGGGCAGGTGCCCAGGCCGGCGGCCAGGGCGGGCTGCTCCATGGAGTCCGGGGAGATGGCGACGCCCAGGCCGGTCCTGGCCAGGGCCAGGCAGGTGCCGGCGCTGTCGCTGCGGGCCAGGACCTGGGGGCGCAGCCCCCGCCGGTCGAAGGCCTCGGTCACCAGGTCCTCCCACCGGCGGTAGAGGATCAGGGGCACCTCCGCCAGCTCCTCCAGGGAGACCGGCTCCCCGCTCCGGAAGGCAAAGCGCTCCGGCCGCCAGAGGGCCAGCATGGGCCGGGGCGGCAGCACATGGCAGGCAACCCCCCGGCTGGCAAAGGGCGTGCGCACCAGGGCCAGGTCGAACTGGCGGCTGCGCAGCTGGTCCAGCAGGAGGTAGGTGTTGGCCTCGTAGAGCTCAAAGGACACCCCCGGGTGGCTGCGGTGGAAGGGGGCGACCCACCGCTCCACCGCCAGCTGGCTGACGCTGCTGACCAGGCCCAGGCGGAGGGTGCCCCCCTGGGTGTCCCGGCAGTCGGCCACCGCCTGGACCATCCCCGCCGCCATGGCCAGCAGGTTCACCCCCCGCTCGTAGAGGAGCTTCCCCTCCGCCGTCAGCTCTAGGGGCTGGCTGCTCCGCAGGAAGAGGGCGCAGCCCAGCTCCCGCTCCAGCAGCTGCATCTGCTTGCTCACCGGCGGCTGGGTCAGCCCCAGCTTCCGGGCGGCCATGCTGATGCTCCCCTGCTCCACCACCTCCACAAAATACCGGATCTGCTTCAAGTCCATTTCGCCGCTCCCCCATATCTTTTTACTATAGCTTCTATTCTAAACTAATGAATTGCATATGGCAAGAGCCGTGGTAAAATAGGAGGGCAAGACAGAGGAGGGATCCGCATTTGAACAAGAAAACCCGTCACAAGCTGCTCCGCTACCTGAAGGGCTACGGCCGGCAGAGCGTCCTGGCGCCGCTGTTTAAGCTGCTGGAGGCGCTGTTTGACCTGCTGGTGCCCCTGGTGGTGGCGGAGATCATCAACGTGGGCATCGCCCAAAATAACGTGCCCTTTATTCTCCAGCGCTGCGCCCTGCTGGTGGGGCTGGGGGTGGTGGGGCTGGCCTGCGCCATCACCGCCCAGTGGTTCGCCGCCCAGGCGGCCATCGGCTGCGCCACCGCCATGCGCCACGCCCTGTTCCAGCACATCCAGGTCCTGGACTTCTCCCAGATGGACGCCCTGGGCACCAGCACCCTGATCACCCGGCTGACCAGCGACATCAACCAGGTGCAGAACGGCCTGAACATGTTCCTGCGGCTGTTCATGCGCTCGCCCTTCATCGTGTTCGGCAGCGTGATCCTGGCCTTCTCCATCGACCGGCGGGCGGCCATGGCCTTCGCCGTGGCGGTGCCGGTGCTGAGCCTGATCGTCTTCGGCATCATGCGCCTGACCAGCCCCATGTACCGCCGGACCCAGAACCAGCTGGACGGGGTGCTGCGGCTGACCCGGGAAAATCTCACCGGCGTGCGGGTGATCCGGGCCTTCGGCCGGGAGGAGCAGGAGGAGGAGCAGTTTCGCCGGGAGAACCAGGCCCTGACCCGGATGCAGCTGCGGGTGGGCCGCCTGTCGGCCCTGATGAACCCCCTGACCTACGTGGTGGTGAACCTGGCCACGGTGGCGGTGCTGTACGCCGGCGCCCAGCAGGTGGAGGGGGGCGTCCTTCTCAGCGGGGACGTGTACGCCCTGGTCAACTACATGAGCCAGATCCTGGTGGAGCTGGTGAAGATGGCCAACACCATCGTCCTCACCTCCAAGGCCCTGGCCTGCGCCGGCCGGGTCCAGGCGGTGCTGGACCTGGAGCCCCAGATGGCCTTCCCCCGGGAGGAGGTCGCCCCGGAGGGGGAGGAGGCCATCGCCTTTGACCACGTGGGCCTCACCTACGCCGGCGCCGGCGGCGAGAGCCTCCGGGACATCACCTTCACCGTCCGCCGGGGGGAGACCTTCGGCATCATCGGCGGCACCGGCAGCGGCAAGACCAGCGTGGTGAACCTGATCCCCCGGTTCTATGACGCCACCGCCGGCCATGTCCGGCTCTTCGGCCGGGATGCGGCGGACTACCCCAAGGACCAGATCCGCCGGGAGGTTGCCGTGGTCATGCAGCGGCCCCAGCTGTTCTCCGGCACCATCCGCTCCAACCTGCTGTGGGGCAACGCCGGAGCGGACGACGCGGCCCTGTGGCAGGCCCTGGAGACCGCCCAGGCGGCGGAGTTCGTCCGCAAAAAGCCCCTGGGCCTGGACGAGCCCGTGGAGCAGGGGGGACGGAACCTGTCCGGCGGCCAGCGCCAGCGGCTGACCATCGCCCGGGCCCTGGTGGGCCGGCCCAGGGTCCTGATCCTGGACGACAGTGCCAGCGCCCTGGACTTCGCCACCGACGCGGCCCTGCGCCGGGCCCTCCGGGCCCTCCGCGGGGAGCTGACGGTGGTGATCGTCAGCCAGCGGACCTCCAGCCTCCAGCACGCCGACCAGATCCTGGTGCTGGAGGACGGCCAGCAGGCGGGCCTCGGCACCCACGAGGAGCTGCTGGCCTCCTGCCCGGTCTACCGGGAGATCTATGAGAGCCAGTTCCGGAAGGGAGGGGAGAGCGCATGAAAAGCGGAAAAGCCCGGCAGAAAATTTCCGGCGCCGTGGTGCGCCGGGTCCTCCGGAGCATCCGGCCCTACCGGCTGCTCCTGATTCTGAGCCTGGTGCTGGCTGCCCTCAGCGTGGGCACCCAGCTGCTGATCCCCATTCTCTCCGGCTGGGCCATCGATCAGATGCTGGGGGCCGGAGCGGTGAACTTCGCCGCCCTGTGGCCCATTCTCCTGGCCATCGCCATCTCCGCCGGCGTCACCGCCCTGGCCCAGTGGGGGATGAGCGAGTGCAACAACCGGATGGCCTTCTGCGTCAGCCGGGATCTGCGCAACGCGGCCATCGGGAAGATCCAGCGGCTGCCCCTGAAGTATCTGGACGGCCACCCCACCGGGGACCTGGTCAGCCGGGTGATCGCGGACGTGGACGTGTTCTCCGACGGGCTGCTCATGGGCTTCACCCAGCTCTTCAGCGGCGTCCTCACCATTCTGGGCACCCTGGCCTTTATGCTCTATATCGACGTGCCCATCGCCCTGGTGGTGATCTTCATCACCCCCCTGAGCATCCTCACCGCCGGCTTCATCGCCTACAAGAGCGAGAAATACTTCCGGCGGCAGAGCCAGATCCGGGGGGAGCAGACCGCCCTCATCAACGAGATGATCGAGGGGCAGAAGGTGGTCCAGTCCTTCCGCCAGGAGGGGCCGGTGCTGGAGCGCTTCGACGAGATCAACGGCCGGCTGCGCCACGCCAGCCTCCGGGCGGTGTTCTACAGCAGCCTCACCAACCCCACCACCCGCTTTGTCAACAGCATGGTCTACGCCGGCGTGGCCCTGGCCGGGGCCCTCTCCGCCGTGGGCGGGGGAATCTCCATCGGCGGCCTCTCCAGCTTTTTGGGCTACGCCAACCAGTACACCAAGCCCTTCAACGAGATCTCCGGCGTGGTGACGGAGCTCCAGAACGCCCTGACCTGCGCCGGCCGGCTCTTTGAGCTGCTGGACGAGGAAGAGGAGGTCCCCGACGGTCCCCAGGCCCTGGACCTGCCGCCGGACCAGGTCACCGGGGCGGTGGAGCTCTCCCAGGTGTCCTTCCGCTACGAGGCGGACCGGCCCCTGATCGAGGATCTGAACCTCCGGGTGCGGCCGGGGCAGCATATCGCCATCGTGGGCCCCACCGGCTGCGGCAAGACCACCCTCATCAACCTCCTCATGCGCTTTTACGACGTGGACGGGGGCTCCATCGCCGTCAGCGGCCGGGACATCCGGACCCTGACGCGCCATGCCCTGCGCCGGAGCTACGGCATGGTCCTCCAGGACACCTGGCTGAAGACCGGCACCATCCGGGAGAACATCGCCTACGGCCGGCCGGAGGCCACGGAGGAGGAGATCGTCGCCGCCGCCAAGCGCGCCCACGCCCACAGCTTCATCAAGCGCCTGCCCCAGGGCTACGACAGCCCGGTGAGCGAGGACGGGGGCAACCTGAGCCAGGGGCAGAAGCAGCTGCTGTGCATCGCCCGGGTCATGCTCTACCTGCCCCCCATGCTGATTTTGGACGAGGCCACCAGCTCCATCGACACCCGCACGGAGCTGAAGATCCAGGACGCCTTCGGCCAGCTGATGGCCGGGCGGACCAGCTTCATCGTGGCCCACCGGCTCTCCACCATCCGGGAGGCGGACGTGATCCTGGTCATGCGGGACGGGCGGATCGTGGAGCAGGGCACCCACGACGCCCTCATGGCCCAAAAGGGCTTCTACGCCAAGCTCTACAACAGCCAGTTCGAGGGCGCCGGGGACTGAGGCCCGGCGGCTCTCCGGCAGGGGGGAGGCTCCTCTCATGAGGGGGCCTCTCCCTGATCTTATTTACACCGGAAGAAAAACAGTGTACAATGGGACTAACCGCCCGGGGCGCCCAGACGCCGCCGGCATGAGAAGGAGGAACATCCCATGAAAATTGTGGTACTGGACGGCTACGCGGAAAACCCGGGGGATCTGAGCTGGGCCCCCCTGGAGGCCCTGGGGGAGCTGACGGTTTACGACCGCTCCTTTGCCTGCGGGGAGGAGGAGATCATCCGCCGCTCCCAGGAGGCGGAGATCCTGGTGGTCAACAAGACCCCGGTCACCCGCAGGCTGCTGGACGCCTGCCAGGGCCTTCGCTTCATCGCCGTGATGGCCACGGGCTACAACGTGGTGGACTGCGCCGCCGCCCGGGAGCGGGGGATCCCGGTGAGCAACATCCCCACCTATGGCACCGCCGCCGTGGGCCAGTTCGCCATCGCCATGCTCCTGGAGATCTGCCACCATGTGGCCCACCACAGCCAGGCGGTCCACGAGGGCCGGTGGGAGAGCTGCCCGGACTGGTGCTTCTGGGACTACCCCCTCATTGAGCTGGACGGCAAGACCATGGGCATCATCGGCTTCGGCCGGATCGGCCAGCAGACCGGCCGGATCGCCAAGGCCATGGGCATGGAGGTCCTGGCCTACGACAGCCACCCCACCGACAGTGGCCGGGCCATCGGCGCCTATGTGGATCTGGACACTCTCCTGGCCCGGTCCCACGTGATCGCCCTCCACTGCCCCCTGTTCCCGGAAACGGAGGGCATCATCAACCGGGACACCATTGCCAAAATGCGGGACGGAGTGATCCTCCTGAACAACAGCCGGGGCCCCCTGATCGTGGAGCAGGACCTGGCGGACGCCCTGAACAGCGGCAAGGTCTACGCCGCCGGCCTGGACGTGGTGTCCCAGGAGCCCATCCGGGGGGACAACCCCCTGCTGAGCGCGAAAAACTGCTTCATCACCCCCCACATCTCCTGGGCCCCCCGGGAGAGCCGCCAGCGGATCATGGACGCCACGGCGGAGAACATCCGTGCCTTCCTGGCCGGCGGGCCGGTGAACGTGGTGAACTGATTCCCCCTCACAAAAGAGCATCCCCGGGACGCCGCTGGCGTCCCGGGGATGCTTCGTTTGTTGCTCCGTTTTTCCCTTACCGGTTACCGGGCCATCCGGTAGATGGCCTTCATGTCCTCCGTGTCCAGCACCCGGAAGCTGCCGATGGTCCGCTTGCCCATAAAACTGCACTTCCAGACCAGCTCGTCGATCTGCTCGTCCGTCACCTGGAGGCCCAGCTGGGGCAGGTTCACCGGCATGCCGATCTCCGTGAGGAAGGCCTCATAGGCCTCGATGCCCCGGAGGGCGGTCTCCTGGTCGTCCCGGCCCGGCTCCACCCCCATGACCCGGAGGGCAAAGCCGGCGAAGCGGCTGGGGTCGGCCTGGTACACGTACCGGGCCCAGCTGCCCCACACGGCGGCCAGGCCCGCCCCGTGGGCCACGTCGAACATGCCCCCCAACTCGTGCTCCAGCTGGTGGCAGGCCCAGTCCCCCCGGCCCTGGATGCCGCAGTTGAGCAGGTCGTTGTGGGCCAGGCTCCCCGCCCACATGATCTCCGCCCGGGCGTCGTAGTCCCTGGGGTTCTCCCGGAGGATCCGGGCGTTGTGGATCACCGTGCGCATCAGGGCCTCGGAGAAGGCGTCGGTGAGCTCATTTTTCACCTGCTGGCCGTGGAAGTACCGCTCCATGGTGTGCATGTTGATATCCACGCAGCCGCAGGCGGTCTGGTAGTCGGGCAGGGTGAAGGTCAGCTCCGGGTCCATCACGGCGAAGCGGCAGCGGCACAGCTCGCTGGTGCAGCCCCGCTTGAGCATCCCCTCGTCCTTGGTGATGACGGAGGAGTTGCTCATCTCGCTGCCGGCGGCGGCGATGGTCAGCACCGCCCCCAGGGGGAGGCAGCCGGCGGGCTCCCTGGTGCCCTCGTAGAAGTCCCACACGTCCCCCTCGTTGGCCAGGCCGTAGCCGATGGCCTTGGCGGAGTCGATGACGCTGCCGCCGCCCACGGGGAGCAGGAAGTCCACCCCCTCCCGGCGGCCCAGGTCAATGCCCTCCAGGACCTTGGAGAGCCGGGGATTGGGCTGGACGCCCCCCAGGGTCACATAGGCCACGCCGCTCTCCTCCAGGGAGCGGCAGACCCGGTCCAGCAGGCCGCTGGCCTTGGCGCTCTTGCCGCCGAAGTGGACCAGCACCTTTTTGGCGCCGCACTGGGCGGCCAGCTGCCCCACCTGGGACACCGTGTCCCGGCCGAAGACCACCTTGGTGGGGGCACAGTAGGTAAAATTGAACATGGGAAACCCTTCCTTTCCTACGCCGGAGCGTTTCGTTTCTCTGCTGTTCTCATTGTAAGGTTTTGCCCGGCGGCTGTCAAGGGAGTGGGGGGAGGGCAAAAGCCTTCCTTCCTGTTTTTTCAAAATCTTTTCGATATTTCGCACCAGCGATAAGGTATTATTTGACAAATATTAAATCTTTTGATAAACTAAAGATGTAAATTTTGCCCATCCCGTCACTTTCTTCGCTTTGTGGAATGGAGGTTCATGATGGATGAAGTTCAAACCTTAACCCCGCTGGGCTGGATGGGAAAGAAGACCACGCTTTTTGTCCTGATTCTTGTGGTTCCCACCATCGTTTTATATTCACTCATGTCGGGTGTTTTCTCCGCTTTTTGGTATGTGGAAGCCCGAACCGCTTTCTTCCTCCTGTATCCGACAGGGATTTTGACCCTTTGGTCCGCCGCCTATGCGGGGGTTCTCCTGTATCATATTGTCCGACGGGTTCCGGCCAAGCTCAGCTCTTTACTCGGTGCCTTTTTCATCTTTTGGTTAACCTGGAACGTATGGCGGATCTTGCTCGTAATATTGGATCAATGCGGCGGCTGGGCGGGATTTGTTTCCATGCTGGATATGTCCTGGACGGAGGATGATTTTGTCTACTCCCGGGAATATATCATGGAGCGTTTTGGCCACCTGTTGGAAGATGACCCGTAAGCTTTTTTGGTCAACTTCATCCTATTCTCATTGATTGTAGCTGGCGCGGAGGGGCTCTCGCCCCTCCGCCTCCTTTTTCCCCGGCGCCTTGACAAACGGGGCGGATGCTGGTATGATACCCGTGAATACGAGAGGAAAGGGGACTCGTCCATGGCCCGCAGCATGATGCTGGATCAGATGGAGATGTACATGTTCGGCATGTGCATGTCTTGTCGTTCCCATTGTGCCGCTTCCTCTTCCCGCTGAGCCCGTTTCAGGGGCCGGAGCAAAGGGTACATTGGGATCGCTCACCGGGCGGTCCCTTTTATTTTTTTAAGTTTCCAAAGAGATCACAGAAAAGGAGCCGATCAAGTATGAGCCAGCGCATCGAAACCACCTGCGTCCAGGGGGGCTACCACCCCGGAAATGGGGAACCCCGGCAGGTCCCCATCATCCAGTCCACCACCTTCAAGTACGACACCAGCGAGGACATGGGCAAGCTCTTCGACCTGGAGGCCGAGGGCTACTTCTACAGCCGCCTCCAGAACCCCACCTGCGACCATGTGGCCGCCAAGATCTGCGCCCTGGAGGGGGGCGCCGCCGCCATGCTCACCTCCTCCGGCCAGGCGGCCAACTTCTTCGCCGTGTTCAACATCGCCTCCTGCGGGGACCACGTGGTGGCCTCCAACAGCATCTACGGGGGCACCTATAACCTCTTCTCCGTGACCATGAAGAAGATGGGCGTGGAGTTCACCTTCGTCTCCCCGGACTGCACGGAGGAGGAGCTGGACGCCGCCTTCCGCCCCAACACCAAGGCCGTGTTTGGAGAGACCATCGCAAACCCCGCCCTGACGGTGCTGGACATCGAGAAGTTTGCCAGGGCCGCCCACGCCCACGGCGTGCCTCTCATTGTGGACAACACCTTCGCCACCCCCGTCCTGTGCCGGCCCTTTGAGTGGGGGGCGGACATTGTGACCCACTCCACCACCAAGTACATGGACGGCCACGCCAGCGCCATCGGCGGCGCCATCGTGGACAGCGGCAACTTCGACTGGATGGCCCACGCGGACAAGTTCCCCGGCCTCACCACCCCCGACGACAGCTACCACGGCATCACCTACGCCGCCAAGTTCGGCAAGGCCGCCTATATCACCAAGGCCACGGCCCAGCTCATGCGGGACTTCGGCTCCACCCTCTCCCCCCAGAGCGCCTTCTACCTGAATCTGGGCCTGGAGAGCCTCCACGTGCGCATGGAGCGCCACTGTGAGAACGCCCTGGCCATCGCCCGGTTCCTCCAGAGCCACCCCAAGATCGCCTGGGTCCGCTACAGCGGCCTGGAGGGGGATCCCTACCACGCTCTGGCCCAGAGGTACCTGCCCAAGGGCTCCTGCGGCGTGGTGAGCTTCGGCGTGAAGGGGGGCCGGGAGGCCGCCGGCCGCTTCATGAAGGCCCTCCGTCTGGGGGCCATCGCCACCCACGTGGCCGACGCCCGGACCTGCTGCCTCCACCCGGCCAGCACCACCCACCGGCAGATGAACGACGAGGAGCTGGTGGCCGCCGGCGTCAGCGCGGACCTGGTGCGCCTGAGCGTGGGCCTGGAGAGCAAGGAGGACCTGATCGCCGACCTGAGCCAGGCCCTGGAGCAGGCGTAAGGCCGGCGGGGAGGGAGCGAGCCGATGCCCATTAAAATTCCAAACGAGCTGCCCGCCTTTCAGACGCTGACGGAGGAGAACATCTTCGTCATGACGGAAACCCGGGCCACCACCCAGGAGATCCGCCCCCTGCAGATTTTGCTTTTGAACCTGATGCCCACCAAGATCGCCACGGAGACCCAGCTCAGCCGCCTTTTGAGCAACACCCCCCTCCAGGTGGAGCTGGAGCTGATCTGCACCGCCGGCCACGTGCCCAAGAACACCCCCCAGGAGCACATGCTGGCCTTCTACAAGCACTTTGCCGACGTGAGGGACCGGAACTTCGACGGGCTGGTGATCACCGGCGCGCCGGTGGAGCATCTCCCCTTCGAGGAGGTGGAGTACTGGGAGGAGCTGTGCGAGATCATGGAGTGGAGCAAGACCCACGTCCACTCCACCTTCCACATCTGCTGGGGGGCCCAGGCGGGGCTCTACTACCACTACGGCATCCAGAAGGTGCCCCTGGAGAAGAAGCTCTTCGGCATCTTCCCCCACATTGTGGAGCGGCGGAGCAACATGCTCTTCCGGGGCTTTGACGACGTGTTCATGGTGCCCCACTCCCGGCACACCACCGTGCTGCGGGAGGACATCGAGAAGGTGCCGGCCCTGAAGATCCTCTCCACCTCCCCGGAGGCGGGGATCTACGCCCTGTCCACCGAGAGCGGCCGGCAGATCTTCATCACCGGCCACAGCGAGTACGACGCCCGAACCCTGGAGCAGGAGTACCTGCGGGACAAGAACCTGGGCCTGCCCATCGAGGTGCCCAAGAACTACTACCCCAACGACGACGACACCCAGCCCCCCCGGGTGACCTGGCGCTCCTGCGCCAACCTGCTCTACAGCAACTGGCTGAACTACTTTGTCTACCAGACCACCCCCTACGACCTGGCCCAGCTGCCGGGCATTCCCCACAAATAGCGCCCGGAGCCCCGGCGGAGGAACCTCCGCCGGGGCCTCTTTCTCCGGGGGAAGGCCGGGGGATCCGCCCCGCCGCCGGCCACCCTTCGGTTGATTTTTTCCCGCCCCTCCGGTATAATAGGAAAATCAGGCAGGGCCCCGCCAGGGGCCCATGAGAAGAAACCATTTCTGAAAAAGGAGAAGCCATATGATTCGGCATATTGTGATGTGGAAGTTCCGGGAGGGCACCCAGGCGGAGATGGAGCAGTTCCTGGACCAGCTCCGGGGGCTCTACGGGGTCATCCCCCAGATCCGCGCCCAGGAGGTGGGGGTGGACTGCGCCGGCGGCGGCAACTACAGCGCCGTGCTGGTGTCCGACTTTGACTCCCTGGAGGACCTGAACACCTACAAGAACGACCCCCGCCACGTGGCGGTGTCCCAGCTGTGCAAGTCCATCCGCCTGGACCGGGTGGCCGTGGACTACCAGTTCTGAGAGGGGGAGAAGCATGGCCACAGCCTTTGAAAATTTCGGCCTGAGCGACCTGGTGGCAAAGCCGGAGGACGCCCTGCGCCTTGCCTCCCTGGCGGCGGTAGAGGGGGACAAGATCCGCGGCTACGGCGGCAACTACTTCCAGTACCGGATGGGGGACGCCAGCGTGGTGGTCCGCACCGCCATGAACTACGACACCGACGAGTCGGAGCTGCTGGGCATGGACACCCACGCCGCCTCGGACTGCGTGTGGGATGTGACCATCGCCCAGGACATCACTCCGGCGGACTTCGACAGCATGGAGCGCCGCCTGCTCGTCACCGGCCGGGGCGGCGGCACGGTGGCGGTGGATCTGGTAAACGCCGACGTGCTGCCCGCCTTCTACCCCGGCACGGCCCTGCGGCTGAACATGGCCGCCTTCCCCCTGTGGGTGGAGTACGCCGCCGACGAGGCGGGCTACCTGGCCCTGCAGGGAAAGAAGGGCCCCGGCGAGAACATGGTCCTGGCCCAGGGGGGCCTCTTCTCCCAGGGCTATGTGCTCCGCCGTGGGGGCCAGGCGCCCGCCGCCGGGCTGGAGGACGACTTTGTGCTCCTCCGGGGCCGGGTGAAGGACGTGCGGGTAGGGGACACCATGATGGGGCTCCAGCCCATGACCACCTTCATCCGCGCCACGGTGGAGACCACCTTCGGCGACCTGGAGGTGTGCCACCTGGCGGACCAGGTGGCGGAGGAGCAGAAGAACCTGGTGCAGGTGGGGGCCACCCTGTCGGCCCTGTGCATCCTCTCCGGCAATCCCGCCATCGGCCAGTATGCCGGGGGCATCTTCCACAGCGAGGAGGAGGACCTGTCCCTGCTGCGCCATTTCTTTGAAAAAGGCGGCGCCGACCGGCTCCGCCCGGCCCTCCACAGCGAGTGCGTCTACCAGTCCGACTACTCCGGCAGCCGCCTGGAGGGGGCGGAGGCCACGGTGGCCCTGCTGAAGGACGTGGAGTCCGCCCTGGACGAGGAGAGCCGGTACTTCGCCTATCCGGCCCACATCACCCGGGTGGAGGCGGAAAACGGCCAGGAGCCCCCCTTCCGCCCCGGGAAGAAGTGCCTGCTGCTGGCCCAGGGCGGCCCGGAGCAGTATGTGGCCCTGTGCTTCGTGGTTCCGGACAGCGTGGGCCGCATCCGGGAGATCCACCTGAGCTGCGACGGCCGGTACCACTTCGAGCGGGACGACCAGCAGCCGGACCCCTTTGAGGGGGCTGCCGCACCCAGGGATGCCCTGGAGGCCATGCTGCCCTGGGCGGTGATGGAGGGGATCGTGGGCGAGGCGGAGGAGATCACCGCCGACCGCAGCGCCTTCCCCCTCTACGAGGCGGAGGCCAAGGCGCACCTGGAGGAGGCGGGGGAGGACCTGCGGCCCCTCTTTGGGACGCTGTTCGCCCTCCGGGCCGGAGGCAGCCCCGAGAAGGGGGAGGCCCTGTGGGAGGGCTTCTCCCGGTACGTGACCATGGCCCGGCCGGAGGAGGCCGCCTACGCCCAGCAGCTGCTGAACGCCCTGGTGCTGGTCCAGCGGCTGGGCCAGCTCTGGGGGGAGCGGTAGGCCCTCTGCTGCGCAGAGAAGAGGGAGAGATCCGATTGGATCTCTCCCCTCTGCCGTTTTCCCCGCTTCCGGCCCTCAGCGGACCCGGCGGCTGTCGCTGTAGACGGCCGTGATAAACTCCTGGCGCATCTGGTAGACCAGCCGCTCCGCCCGCTCCCGGACGGTCAGCTCCCGGACCCCCTCCGGCAGGGCGCTGTCGTCCACCACGATGGCGTGGAGCTTATCCCCCTTGGCAAAGCCGTTGCCGGCGCCGAAGTACCGGTGTCCCGCCGTGGTGCCCAGGTACAGCCCCTCCGCCACGGTGAGGAAGGGGGTGTGCCAGTTGCTCTCGATCCGGCGGATCTTGGAGGCCCGGATGGCGTGCTCGATGTTCCGGGCCATGGACAGGTGATCCCCCCCGGCCACATCGGACCCCAGGGCCACCCAGAGCCCCCGGTCCAGCATCTCCCGCACCGGGGCCGTGCCGCTGCACAGGTTCACGTTGGAGGCCGCGCAGTGGGCCACCAGCACGTTGGCGTCCCGGATGGCCTCCTGCTCCCGCACGTCGGAGTGGACGCAGTGGGCCATGATGGTGTGGCTGCGCCACATGCCGAACTTCTGGTAGGTTTCCCAGTACCGCCGGCAGTCCGGATGGAGCTGGCGGACCCACTCCATCTCGCTGAGATTCTCCGACAGGTGGCTCTGGACGTAGAGCCCCCGCTCCCGGCCCAGCTTGCCCAGCCCCCGCATGAGCTCGTCGGTGCAGGAGGGGGTGAAGCGGGGGGTGATGATGGGATGGATGTGCGCAAAGTGGCAGCTGTCCAGCCAGCGGACCGTCTCCCGCAGGGACTCCTCCGTGGTTTCCTGGAGGTTCTCGCCGCCGTTGCGGTCCATGTTCACCTTGCCCACGTAGCCGCAGATCCCCGCCTTCTCCAGCTCCTCCATCAAAATCAGGGTGGCGTCGGTGTGGAGGGAGGAGAACATGGCCACCCGGGTGGTGCCCCAGCTGATCAGCTCCTGGGCCAGCCGGCGGTAGGTCCGGCGGGCAAACTCCGTGTCCGCGTACCGGGCCTCGGTGGGGAAGGCGTAGGTCTGGAGCCACTCCAGCAGGGGCAGGTCCATGCCTATGGCCTCCATGGCGTACTGGGGGGCGTGGACGTGCATATCCGCGAAGGACTGCATGATGAGCCGGTCCCCCCAGTCCTCTACCGGGACGCCGTCGTAGCGGTGAGGCAGGTGGTCGTACAGGCCGTCGATCACCCCGTCCTCCAGGACGAGGTAGCCCCTGGGGATGGTTTTCAGCTCCCCCAGCCGGGGGGTGTGGACGATATTGCCGCGGAAAATGGTGGTCATAGCGGTGGCTCCTTTCTGAACGGCTGCCCTACGGGGACAAAAAAAGAGCATTCCGCGCCGGGGGCCTGCCCCTGGGCGGAACACTCATAGCAGAGTCCTTGGCGACCCCGTAGAAACTTTCGTGCCATTTTTCGACGAAATTATATGGTGTTCGGTTCTGTAATCAGTATAGCACGATCCGCCGGGCTTTGCAAGGCTCAATCCGCGCCGGCGGAGCCGGTGAGCAGGGCCAGCAGCTGCTCCGGGGTGTCCACCAGCACGGAGGCCCCGGCGCGCTCCAGCTCCTCCCGGCTGCGAAAGCCCCAGGTGACGGAGATGCAGGGGAGCCCCGCGTTCCGGGCGGTGGCGATGTCCACGTCCGAGTCCCCGATGTACACGGCCCCCTCCCTGCCCCGGTTCATCCGCCGGAGGGCCAGCTCCACCGTGTCCGGATCGGGCTTTCGCCGCAATCCCGGCACCTCCCCCACCGCCGCGTCCAGCAGGCCGGGGAAGTAGTGCTCGCACAGGGGGCCCACCACCGCGTCCCCCTTGTTGGACACCACCGCCAGGGCCCTGCCCGCCTGGCGCAGGGCCTCCAGCAGGGGCAGGATCCCATCGTAGGGCCGGGTGCGTACCTGGCTGTGGTCCCCGTACCAGGCGGCCATGGAGGCGGTCCGCCGGTCGATCTCCTCCTGGCTCAGGCCCTGGGGCAGGGCCCGGGTCATGAGCATCCGAAAGCCGTTGCCCACAAAGCCCCGGACCTCCTCCAGGGTCCGGGGGGGATCCCCCTCCCGCTCCAGCTCGTGGTTCACCGCGTCCTTTAAGTCCTCCAGGGTGTCCAGCAGGGTGCCGTCCAGATCAAAGAGAATCGTATCATATGCCATAGGGCTTCCTCCCCCGCGCCGGCGTCTGCCCGGCGCGCTTCTTTTTCCACGGGGCGCACCGCCCCTCCAAAGCCGCCTGTCAGCCGCCGGCTCCGGGGGGCACGCGCCCTCTGCCTGCCAGTATACGCAAGTTTCCGACAAAAGGCAACAGTTGAATTTTGCCGCAAAAATGGTATACTGTTTCCTGAATTCAAAGCGACAAAAGGAGATTCCTATATGAAACTGCTGATTGCGTCCGATATTCACGGCAGCGCCCGCTGCTGCGGCAAGCTCATGGAGGCGGTGGAGCGGGAGGCGCCGGATCAGATCCTCCTGCTGGGGGACCTGCTCTACCACGGCCCCCGCAACGCCCTGCCGGAGGAGTACGACTGCCCCAGGGTCTGTGAGATGCTCAACGGCCTCCGGGACCGGATCCTGGCCGTCCGGGGCAACTGCGACGCGGAGGTGGACCAGATGGTCCTCCAGTTCCCCATCCTGGCCGACTACGCCCTGGTGGAGGCGGACGGGGTGCGGATCTACGCCACCCACGGCCACCTGTGGAACGAGGAGCACCTGCCCCCCATGGGCGCCTGGAGCGTCCTGCTCCACGGCCACACCCATGTGCCCGCCTGCGCGGAGCACCAGGGGTACGTCTATCTGAACCCGGGCTCCGTGTCCATCCCCAAGGGGGGCAGCGCCAAGGGCTACATGACCCTGGAGGGCGGCCTCTTCCAGTGGAAGACTTTGGAGGGAGAGGTCTACCGGGACTACCGGGCGGACCGGGGCTGAGGTCCGGGCCCGGCGGAAAAATTTTCTGCCGCTGCGCGCAATAAAACGGGCCTCGGCAGCATTATAGAAGTGACAGGAGAGGGGATCCCATGCTGATGATACTTGGCACACTGGCGGACGCCGGCGCCGCGGCGCCGGACCAGCTGGAGGAGCTGCTGCTGGACATCGCCGCCGGGGACCGGGAGGCGCTGTCGGCGTTCTATGACAGGACCAGGCGCTCTGTCTACGGCCTGGCCCTGTCCTACTTGAAAAACGGACACGACGCGGAGGATGTGACCCAGGACACCTACGTCCGCGTCTGGGACACGGCCCCCGGCTACCGCCCCCAGGGGAAGCCCATGGGGTGGGTGCTGACCATCGCGAAAAATTTTGCCCTGATGCGCCTGCGCCGGCGGGGCAGGGAGCAGGATCTGCCCCAGGAGGACTGGGAGAGCCTGGCGGTGGACTCCCCGGCGGTGACGGCGGAGGACCGTGCGGTGCTCCAGGCGGCCCTGGGGGCCCTGGACGACCAGGAGCGCCAGGCGGTGCTCCTCCACGCGGTGAGCGGGCTGAAGCACCGGGAGATCGCGGAGATTCTGGAGCTGCCCCTGCCCACGGTCCTCTCCAAGTATCACCGGGCGCTGAAGAAGCTGAGAAAACAACTGGAAGGAGGGGACGCCCTGTGACAGACCGCCAACTGGAAGAGAAGCTGGCCCTGGCCGTGGAGCACGCGGCGCCGGACCAGCTGGAGAGCATCCTCTCCCGGTGCGCCGACCGGTCCGGGGTGGTGATCCCCCTGAGAAAGAAGCGGCCCTTTGCCCGGATGGCGGTGGCCGTCTGCCTGGCGCTGCTGCTGGTGGGCGGCGGCATCCTGGGGTTCTATCTCCGGCAGCAGAGTGCCGTGGCCTCGGTGGTTTCCCTGGATGTGAACCCCAGCATCCAGCTGGAGGTGAGCCAGAGCGAAAAGGTCCTCACCGCCCGGGCCCTGAATGCCGAGGCGGAGGAGATCCTCCGGGATATGCCCCTGGAGGGGACGGACCTGAACGTGGCGGTGAACGCCATTGTGGGCAGCCTCCTGCGCCACGGCTATCTGGAGAGCCTCTCCTCGGCCATCCTGATCTCCGTGGAGGACGCGGACGCCGGCCGGGCGGCCCGGCTCCAGGAGAGTCTCAGCAGCGAGGTGGGGCTGGCCCTGCAGAACGCCCAGTCCGGCGCGTCGGTGCTCAGCCAGACCGTGGCCCAGGACGCCTCCCTGAACAGTTTGGCCCAGGAGAACAACGTGTCCGTGGGCAAGGCCTCCCTGATCGAGGCCATCCGGGCGGTGAACAGCAGCCTGAGCTTTTCGGACCTGTCCGCCCTCAGCGTGGAGGAGCTCAGCCAGATGGCCGCCGCCGGCGCCGGGCAGCTGCCCATCGGCCGGAGCGAGGCGGAGCGGATCGCCCGGGAGTACGCCGGGGTGGGGGACACCACCGCGGTGGTCTGCGAGGTGGACGCGGAGCTGGACGAGAGGACCCCCCACTACGAGGTGGAGCTGAAGCTCTCCATCGGGGAGTTTGAGTATGCGGTCGACGCCTACACCGGCCAGGTGCTCCGGGGACAGGCCGGCATCCTGGCCGGGGCGGGGGACAGCGGCGTCCTCAGCCCGGCGGATATCGGCGCCGAGGCGGCCAAGGCCGCGGCCCTCAGCCACGCCGGCGTGTCCGCGGACCAGGTGTCCAGCATCTGGGCCAAGCGGGACTACGAGGACGGCCGCCTGGAGTACGAGGTGGAGTTCTGGGTGGGCAGCACCGAGTATGAGTACGAGATCGACGCCGCCACCGGCCAGGTGATCGGCTTTGACCACGAGCAGGACGGCGCGGAGAGCGGCGCGTCCACCGGGGACATCGGCCTGGAGGCGGCCAAGAGCGCGGCCCTCAGCCACGCCGGCGTGTCCGCGGACCAGGCGGCGTTCACCTCCACCAAGCGGGACTATGACGACGGCCGCCTGGAGTACGAGATCGAGTTCTGGGCGGGGGATACGGAGTACGACTACGAGGTCGACGGCTCCTCCGGTGCCATCCTGAAGAGCGAGGCGAAGACCCACGCCGCCGCGTCCTCCGGGGATATCGGCGCGGAGGGTGCCAGGGACGCCGCCCTCAGCTACGCCGGCCTCAGCCTCTCCGACATAACCGGCCTGAAGGTGGAGCGGGACTACGACGACGGCCGCCTGGAGTACGAGGTGGAGTTCCGCTCCGGCGGCAGGGAGTACGAGGTCAAGATCGACGGCTCCTCCGGCGTCATTCTGGAGTACGACATGGACGACGACTGAGTCCGCGCAAAAAACCGGGAAGCCCCGCGGGGCTTCCCGGTTTTTCCTTGCCCGCTCCCGGGGACAGGCCGCGGGGCGGGGCGTATATTTCGTCAGGGACAGGCGGCGCCCTTCGGGCCGGTCAGTCCTGATAGGCGGAGGGGGCCGGCTGGACGCCCCGGCGCCACTCGATCAGGTTCACCAGGAAGAAGGCCGCCACGCTGACCGCGCAGCCGAACACCACCGGCAGGATCCCCCAGTAGAAGTCCCCGCCGCTGAGCCACTGCCAGAAGCAGAAGCCCACGGTGCCGGCAAAGAGGGAGATGACCCCGGAGCGCTTGGTGGCCCGGGGCACCGCCAGGCCCAGGCCGTAGGCGGCGAAGGGGCCGGCGCACCGGATGCCGAAGGCGAAGGTGTTCATGGTGACGATGTCCACACCGAACATGGCGATGCCCATGGCCACCAGGGCGAACACCACGTTGCAGGCCCGGGTGTAGAAGATGATGCGCTTCTCCGGCAGGTTCCTCTTCCCGCCCAGGCCCATGTACAGGTCGTTGATCACCATGGTGGACATGCACAGCAGGTTGGAGTCCGCCGAGGACATGGTGGCGCAGATGATGGCCGCGGAGATCAGCCCCACCATCACGCCGGGGGCGTAGGCGCTGGTGACGGCCATCATGGCGTTGGCGCCGTCCTCCGCCAGGCCGGGGATGGAGTCCTTCATGGCCAGGGCGGCCAGGCCCAGCAGGGTGGGGAAGATGGCCATGGCCGCCATGAGGATGGCGGAGAGCCAGGAGGCGTTCCGGGCGGTCTTCTCGCTCTTGGCGGTTTCAAACCGGGACACCATCTCCGGACCCGCCAGGAAGGTGCAGAAGTAGTTGAAGATGTAGCCGATGATGGTGACCCAGCCGATCTTGGTGAAGCTCAGCTGCACCGGCGGCAGGGCGGCGGAGATGGCCTCCCAGCCGCCGCAGCCCTGGATGACAAAGGGCGTGGCCACCGCAAGGCCCACCAGGATGATGACAAACTGCACCAGGTCGGAGATCTGGTCGGCGATCATGCCGCCGAAGGTGGTGTAGAGGATCACCACCAGGCCCGCGATCACCAGCGCCACGTTGGTGGGGATGCCGGTGAGGGTGGCCACCACCGTGCCGGAGGCGGCGATCTGGCTGGAGGTCAGGCAGAACAGGGACAGCACGCCCAGCACAGCGGTGAAGGTGCTGGAGCCCTTGCCGAAGCGCCGGCCCACCACCTCGGGAATGGTGACGGCCATGGTCTTGCGGATCTTGGGGGCGAAATAGGCCAGGGGAATCATGGCGATGGACGCCGCCAGCACGTACCAGATGGCGGACATGCCCCACTCGCCGAAGGCCTTTTGGGCCAGGCCCGTGGTGGACCCGCCGCCGATGTTGTTGGCGGACAGGGAGAAGGCCACCATAAAGAGGCCCATCCGCCGGCCGGCCAGCATATAGTCGTCGCTGTCCTTGATGTTGAGCTTCCCTACAATGAAGCCGATGAGCAGCATGCCGATCAGATACGCCGCCACGATGATCAGTGGTATGGTCTGCATAGTCGTTCCCCTCTCTTTCACACAGGTTTTCCGATTCCGCCGGCAGAAGCCGGCCCGGTAATGAAGGTATCATACCACGCTCCTGCATAATTGTAAAGTTTCTGTGAACGGCAGCCTGTAAACCCCCCGATTCCGCCGGTTTCGCGGCGATTCCGTCCCAATATTTTTGACAGTCCTTCGGTTTATCTGTGCAAAATGACGGAAAACGCGGATCGGGCGGATTTTCCTTGCGGTCTCAGATCAGGTACGGTATAATGGATAGAACCACACGCCGGGCGGCGCCCGGGCGCGGCCCTGCTGCGAAAAGAGAAAAGGAGAGATATTATGAAGTTTTCATCCAAAGTTGAGAAGTGCGGGCTCTCCCCCATGCGTAAGTTCCATCCCTACGCAGTGGCCGCCGCAGCAGCAGGCAAGAAGATCTATCACCTGAACATCGGCCAGCCGGATATTGCCACGCCGGAGGTGGCCTTCGAGGCGGTGCGCCATTTCAGCCAGCCGGTGCTGGAGTACGCCCCCTCCCCCGGCATCCCGGAGCTGATCTCCGGCGTCCGGGGCTACTACGACCGGCTGGGGATCTCCCTGGATGAGGAGGACATCCTGGTGACCACCGGCGGCAGCGAGGCTCTGCAGATCGTCCTCAACTGTGTGCTGGACGACGGGGACGAGATCATCATTCCCGAGCCCTTCTACCCCAACTACAGCACCTTTATCTACACCGCCGGCGGCTCGATCCGCCCCTTGACCACCACCCCCCACGAGGGGTACCGGTACGCCCAGCGGGAGCGGTTTGAGGCCCTGATCAACGAGCGCACCCGGGCCATTCTGATCACCAACCCCGGCAACCCCACCGGCGTGGTGCTGACACCCGAGGAGATGCGGATGATCGCGGACGTGGCCAGGGACCACGGCCTGTTCCTCATCAGCGACGAGGTGTACCGGGAGTTCGTCTACGGCGGGGAGGACCTGGCCTCCATGGCCTCCTTTGCCGACGCGGCGGAGAATGTGGTGCTGATCGACTCGGTTTCCAAGCGGTTCTCCGCCTGCGGCGCCCGGGTGGGCGTGATCATCTCCCGGAATCGGGAGCTGATGGCCCACGCCCTGAAGTACTGTCAGGCCCGGCTGTCCGTGGCCACCCTGGACCAGACGGCGGCGGCGGCCCTGTACACGGTGCCGGCGGACTACTTCGCCGCCACCCGGGAGGAGTATAAGCGCCGGCGGGACACGGTGGTGCGCAAGCTCCAGGAGATCCCCGGGGTCCTGTGCGAGTGCCCGGGGGGCGCCTTCTACCTGATGGCCAAGCTGCCGGTGGACGACGCGGACGCCTTCCAGCAGTGGCTGCTGACGGACTTTGAGGACCATGGGGAGACGGTGATGTTCGCTCCCGGCGGCCCCTTCTACGGGACCCCCGGCCTGGGTCTGGACGAGATCCGCATCGCCTATGTGCTGAAGACGGAGGACCTGGAGCGGGCCATCGACCTGCTGGCCCTGGGCATCCAGGCCTACAACAACCGGAAGCGCTGACCGCGGCAGAGCAAGAGAAGAGGGAGGGAGCCTTGGCTCCCTCCCTTTCGCTGTTCCCTATTGGATTTTTTGGCATGATATGGTATACTATATAAATTATGGGCCCTGGTACCGGTCCGCCGGCGGGGCACGATCTCACAGAGCGAGGCAGTTTCATGGCACGTTCCAACTCCAAATCCCGCCGCCGGTGGCGGCGGCCCCTGCTGATCCTTCTGCTCCTGGCCCTCCTTTTGGGGGCGGGCGCGTTTTATCAAAGCAACTTTATCCTGTTCACCGAGTCCTACACCTTCACCAGCAGCCGCCTGCCGGAGGCCTTTGACGGCTTCCGGATCGTCCAACTCAGCGACCTCCACGGGGCTGTGTTCGGCCAGGACAACCAGGACCTCCTGGAGGCGGTGGAGGCGGCGGAGCCGGATCTGATCGCCATTACCGGCGACATCGTGGACCGGCACCGGAACACCCCCTTCTCCTACGCCTGGGAGCTGGGGGCCCAGCTGGCGGCCATCGCCCCCACCTACTTCATCACCGGCAACCACGAGTGGGGCATCGGCCGCGTGCCGGAGCTGAAGGAGGGCCTGGAGGCCGCCGGGGTCACCGTGCTCAGCAACCAGTACGTGGCCCTGGAGCGAAGCGGCCAGCAGATCGTCCTGGCGGGGATCGACGACCCCAACGGCTACGCGGATCAGAAAACCCCGGAGGAGCTGGCGGCGGAGGTCCGCTCCGCCTTTGGGGAGGACGTCTTCTGGCTCCTGCTGGCCCACCGCAACACCTACTTTGAAAAGCAGTACAGCCTTCTGGGGGCGGACCTGGTCCTCTCCGGCCACGGCCACGGGGGATTGATCCGCCTGCCCTTTACCGACGGCCTGCTCAGCACTGAGCGGACCCTGTTCCCCTCCTACACCAGCGGCTTCTATGAGGCCAACGGCGCCCAGGTGTTCATTTCCCGGGGCATCGGCAACTCCGGCATCAGCTTCCGCCTGTTCAACCCGGCCCAGCTGGTGGTGATGACCCTGGAGCGGGGATAACTCCAACAGATCAGAGGAGCGCTATGGACACGTTTCTGGCAGGACAATACGATATCGCCGTCATCGGCGCGGGACACGCGGGGATCGAGGCGGCCCTGGCCGCGGCCCGGCTGGGCCTGCGGACCCTCTGCTTCACCATCAACCTGGACGCGGTGGGCAACATGCCCTGCAACCCGGCCATCGGCGGCACCGGCAAGGGCCACCTGGTCCGGGAGCTGGACGCCCTGGGGGGGGAGATGGCCCGGGCGGCGGACGCCGCCTGCATCCAGTACCGGCTTTTGAACCGGGGGAAGGGGCCGGCGGTCCACAGCCTCCGGGCCCAGGCGGACCGCCGGCGGTACCAGGAGATCATGAAGCACACCCTGGAGCGGCAGGAGAACCTGTCCCTGCGCCAGGGGGAGGTGGTGGACATCGGCCTCGAGGGAGGCCGGGTGGCCTCCGTCACCCTCCAGACCGGGGCGGTGTTCCGGGTGAAGGCGGCCATCGTCTGCTCAGGCACCTATCTGAACGGCCGGACCATCGTGGGGGAGTGCGTCCGCCAGGGAGGGCCCGACGGCATGTTCGCCGCCACGGAGCTCACCGGGAAGCTGACCGCCATGGGATTGCGCCTGCGGCGCTTCAAGACCGGCACGCCCCCCCGGGTGAACCGGCGGACGGTGGACTTCTCCAGAATGGAGCTCCAGGAGGGGGACCGGGAGACCCAGCCCTTCTCCTTTGAAACCAGGGAGCGGCCGGTGAACCGGGCGGTGTGCTACCTGACCTACACCAACGAGGAAACCCACGCCATCATCCGGGCCAATCTCCACCGCTCCCCCATGCACAGCGGCGTCATCGAGGGGGTAGGGCCCCGGTACTGCCCCAGCATTGAGACCAAGGTCACCCGCTTTGCCGACAAGAAGCGCCACCAGCTGTTCATCGAGCCCATGGGCCTTGATACGGAGGAGCTCTACATCCAGGGCTTCTCCTCGGCCATGCCGGAGGAGGTGCAGCTGCAGATGCTCCACACCATCCCCGGCCTGGAGCACGCGGAGATGATGCGGCCGGCCTACGCCATCGAGTACGACTGCGTGGACCCCCTGGAGCTGCTGCCCACACTGGAGGCAAAAAAAATCCCCGGCCTCTACGGGGCGGGGCAGTTCTGCGGCTCCTCCGGGTATGAGGAGGCGGCGGTCCAGGGCTTTGTGGCCGGGGTCAACGCCGCCAGGAAGCTCCAGGGGAAGCCCCCCCTGATCCTGTCCCGTAGCCAGTCCTACATCGGCACCCTGATCGACGACCTGGTCACCAAGGGCACCGAGGAGCCCTACCGGATGATGACCAGCCGCAGCGAGTACCGGCTGCTCCTGCGCCAGGACAACGCCGACGAGCGGCTGTGCGCCATCGGCCGCGAGATCGGCCTGGTCAGCGAGGAGCGGCTCCGGGCGGTGGAGGAGAAATACGCCGCCGTCCGCCGGGAGATCCGGCGGCTGGGCCGCCAGGGGGTGGCCCCCTCTCCGGCCCTGAACGACTTTCTCACCAGCCGTGGCACCACCCCGGTCAGCGATGGAGCCTCCCTGCTGGCCCTGCTGCGGCGGCCCCAGATCCGCTATGAGGATCTCCGGCCCTTTGACCCGGCCTTCCCCGACCTGCCGCCGGAGGTGGCGGAGGAGGTGGAGATCGCCGTCAAATACGAGGGGTACATCCAGCGCCAGCTCCAGGAGGTGGAGGACTTCCGGAGGCTGGAGAGCCGGAGGCTGCCGCCGGAGCTGGACTACCAGTCCATCCAGGGGCTCCGGCTGGAGGCCCGGGAGAAACTCAGCGCCGTCCGGCCCCTGAACCTGGGGCAGGCCAGCCGGATCTCCGGCGTCAGCCCGGCGGATGTGGCCGCGCTGATGATCGCGCTGGAGCGGCAGGGGTAAAGGGGGCGTTTTGTGGCATTTGCCATGCAAAAACGCCGGCACGGCCAGTGCCGAAAAAGGAGAACTTCATGGACGACATCCAGCTCTACTGCCAGCGCGTCGGCCAGGGGCATCCGCTGGTCCTGCTCCACGGCAACGGGGAGGACCACACCTACTTCGCTCCCCTGATCCCCCGCTTTGCCGCCTTCCGCCGGGTCTACGCCCTGGACACCCGGGGCCACGGCCAGTCCCCCCGGGGGAACGCCCCCTTCACCCTCGTCCAGTTTGCCCGGGATCTGCTGGCCTTCCTGGACCGGGAGGGGATCGAACAGGCGGACCTGCTGGGCTTCAGCGACGGGGGCAACATCGCCCTGCTCTTCGCCCTGGAACACCCGGAGCGGGTGAGCCGGCTGGTGCTCAACGGAGCCAACCTGGACCCCGGCGGCGTGAAGCCCTCCACCCAGATCCCCATTGTCCTGGGCTACCGGATAGCCTCCCTGTTTCCCGGGCAGAAGGCCCGGCGCAACGCGGAGCTGCTGGGCCTCATGGTCCGGGAGCCCCACATCCCGCCCGGGGAGCTGGAGCGGCTCACCATGCCCACCCTGGTGATCGCCGGGACCCGGGACATGATCCGGCCGGAGCACACCCGGCTGATCGCCGAGCACATCCCCGGCGCCCGGCTCCAGCTGCTGGAGGGGAGCCATTTTATCGCAAAAGAAAGCCCGGACGCCTTTTACCGGGCTGTGGCCGATTTTCTGGCCCAGCCCCCGGGTGAGCGCCGTCCGGAGGCAAGGAGGGATTCCCTATGAGAATGGTTCTGGCCATTATCCTGTGCAAAATCCTGCGGTTCATCGGCAAGCTGGTAGGGAAGGGCAGCAGCCTGCCGGGCCAGTATGCCCTGAAGGTCTGCCCTGACGTGCTGGGCCGGGTGAAGCTGCCCCCTCATGTGATCGCCGTCACCGGCTCCAACGGCAAGACCTCCACCGTGGAGATGATCGCCGCCATCCTCCGGAGCCAGGGGAAGCAGGTGGTCTACAACGCCGAGGGCTCCAACCAGATCGAGGGGGTCACCACCCTGATCCTCTCCCACTGCACCCTGGGGGGCCGGATGAAGGGGGACGTGCTGCTGCTGGAGAGCGACGAGCGCTACGCCCGCTACTCCTTCCGCTACTTCCACCCCACCCACTTCGTCATCACCAACCTCTACCGGGACCAGCTGACCCGCAACGGCCACCCGGAGTGGGTCTTTGACGCCATCCTCCCCGCCATCCACCCGGAAACCACCCTGGTCCTCAACGCCGACGACCCCCTGGTGTCCTGCTTCGCCCAAAACCACGAAAAGGTCAAGTGGTTCGGCCTGGAGGCCTGGAGCGGCGCCACGGCGGAGCACCACGGGGTCTACAACGACGGGGCCCGGTGTCCCCTGTGCAAGGGGAAGATGGCATACACCCTCTACCACTACAACCACATCGGCCACTACCGCTGCACCCGGTGCGGCCACCACCGGCCCGCGCCGGACTTCGCCGGCACCAATCTGGATCTGCAGGCAGGCCGCCTGGAGATCGACGGCCAGTTTGCCGTGGACCTCTCCTTCCGGAGTATCTACAACGTCTACAACATCCTGGCCGCCTGGTCCGTGTGTCGGCTGTGCGGCGTGCCGGGGGCGGACATGGCGGCGGTGATCAGCCGGTATATCCTGAAAAACGGCCGGATGGTCCGCTTCCGCCTGGGGCAGCACCAGGGCACCCTCCTCACCAGCAAGCACGAGAACTCCGTGGCCTACGACACCAACCTCCGGTATATCCGGAGCCTGGAGCGGGAGTGCTCGGTGCTGGTGATCGTGGACGCGGTGAGCCGGAAGTACTTCACCGGGGAGACCAGCTGGCTGTGGGACATCGACTTCGACCAGCTCAGCTGCCCCCACGTCAGGAGGGTCTGGCTCTGCGGCAAATATGTCAACGACCTGGCCATGCGCTTTGACTACACCAGCGTGCCGGCGGAGCGGATCGTCCTGGAGCCGGACATCGCCCAGGCCGCCCGGCGGCTGGCGGCGGAGGGGGAGGAGGACCTGTACGTGGTCACCTGCTTCTCCGACCGGGACAAGCTGCTGGAGCACACCCAGGCGGAAGCATAGGAGGGAAGCGCTATGAAGCTGAATATGATCCATCTCTACCCGGAGCTCATGAGCCTCTACGGGGAGTACGCCAACCTGGCGGTGCTGTGCCGCCACCTCCAGGATCTGGGGGTGGAAACAGCGATCCGTGGGCTGACCTTTGAGGACGAAAAGGACTTCTCCGGCGCGGACCTCATCTACATGGGCGCCGGCACGGAGCGCAGCCAGAAGGCGGTGCTCACGGACCTGCAGCCCCACGCCGCTTCCCTGAAGGCGGCGGCGGAGGCGGGGGCTGTGCTCCTCTTCACCGGAAACGCCATGGAAGCCCTGGGCGCCTCGGTCACGGACAAGGATGGAAAGGTCTGGCAGGGCCTGGGCTTCGGGGACTTCACCACGGTGGAGACCGACCGGCGGACCCCCCACGACGTGCTGGCCGCGCCGGTGCTGTGGGAGGAAACGGCGGTGGGGTTCATGAACAAGTGCTCCACCACCGCCGGCATCACCACGCCCCTGTTCTCCGCCCTGTCCATGGGCTTTGGCAACGACCGGGAGGGGGGCGGCGAGGGGTACGTGTCCGGGAACGTGTTCGCCACCCACATCACCGGGCCGGTGCTGGTGAAAAACCCGGCCTTCACCGACCTGCTGGTGAAGCGGCTCTTTGCCGCCAAGGGCTGGGAACTGCCGGCGGAGCGGCCTGTCTATCCCCACGAGGCGGCGGCCTGGGCGGTGACAGCGGGGGAGCTGCGCTCCCGGCTGGGCTGAGGATCGCTTTCATGCCCTTCGGTCAGAGGATGTTCGGTAAAGGAGGCCCCATTCCAATGGAATGGGGCCTTTCACCGCCGAAAAAGGAGGCGCCATTTTCGGCGGATCGCTTGCAGAGCGCCGCAGCGCACGCACCGGCCGCCTCAGGCGGCCGGCTCGCACGTTTGCGCTCCGAGAAGTGTTTTCGCCCACGCACATGTCGCGGCCGAAAACGAATCTTCTTTTTTTCGCGCCTGCGGGCGCGAACGCTGCGCGGCTTTCTTGTCACAAGGGAGGCCCCATTCCAGTGGAATGGGGCCTCCTTTTCCTTTTTTGTTACGCGGGCTTGAAGTTGTGGGCCTCCTGGAGCACCATGTCTTTCACCTTCATCAGGCGGGTGATGTTGCCCCGCTCGTTCTCCTCCAGCTTCATGGAGATATAGCGGATCTTCTCCTGCATCTCCGGGATCATCACATACTCCAGGGCGTTGACCCGGCGGCGGGTCTTCTCAATGTCCTGGGCCAGCAGCTGCATGGTCTTCTCCACCTCCGCCAGCTCCAGCATGTCCCGGAACACCCGGCTCAGGGCCTCCAGGGCGATATCCAGCTCGCCGCTGGTCTGGGCGAAGCCGTAGGGATAGATCTCCGTGGGGTCCTCGTTGCGGGTGTGGAAGGTGTACACCGGCACATCCACGCTCATGATGTTCCGGAAGGTCATCTCCAGCTCCACGCTCTGCTTGGGGTAGAGCAGGGCCTGCTCCAGCATCTCCGGGGACATGACGGCGCTGGCCACGGTGAAGGCGGCGTTGGCCTCCTCCAGCCCGGCCTCCACCTTGGCCCGGAGGGCCTTGTTCTTCCGCATGACCTCCAGGAACTGCTTCATCAGCTCGTCCCGCTTATCCTTCAAAAGCTTGTGGCCCCGGGTGGCGGTCTTCAGCCGGCCCTTCAGCCGGGTCAGCTCCATCCGGGTGGGGTTTACGGTTGCGGAGGGCATAGTCGTCACCTCTTTTCACGAGAATCATCGCCGCGTCAGCCGAGTATCAAAATGGAGTAGTTCGGCACATGGGAGAACATCGCGTACACCAAAAACGTCGCGGCCAGCAGGTTCGTCATATGCCGGAGGGCTCGCCTGGCAATATATCGCAGCATTCCGGTTCCCTCCCCCTCCTACGCCTCTGCCTTGGGCAGATACTTGTCGATCATGTCCTCCTTGATGCGCTTGAGCTCGCCTCTGGGCAGGATGGAGAGCAGCTCCCAGCCCAGGTCCAGGGTCTCCTCAATGGAGCGGTTCTCCTCAAAGCCCTGGGACACGTAGCGCCGCTCAAACTCGTCGGCAAATTTGGCGTACAGCAGGTCCGTGGGGCTCAGGGCCGCCTCGCCCAGAATGGTCATGAGCTCCTTGGCCTCCTTGCCGGCGGCGTAGGCGGCGAAGAGCTGGTTCATGGTGGAGGCGTGGTCCTCCCGGGTCTTGCCCGCGCCGATGCCCTTGTCCTTCAGGCGGCTCAGGCTGGGCAGCACGTCTACCGGGGGCAGGATGCCCTTGTGGTACAGGTCCCGGGAGAGGATGATCTGGCCCTCGGTGATATAGCCGGTCAGGTCCGGGATGGGGTGGGTCTTGTCGTCCTCGGGCATGGTCAGAATGGGGATCAGGGTAATGGAGCCCTTCTTCCCCAGCTGCCGGCCGGCCCGCTCGTAGATGGTGGCCAGGTTGGTGTACAGGTAGCCCGGATAGCCCCGGCGGCCCGGCACCTCCTTCTTGGCCGCGGACACCTCCCGGAGGGCCTCGGCGTAGTTGGTGATATCCGTGAGAATCACCAGCACGTGCATATCCTTCTCAAAGGCCAGGTACTCCGCGGCGGTCAGGGCCATCCGGGGGGTGGCGATCCGCTCCACAGCGGGGTCGTTGGCCAGGTTGGTGAAGAGCACGGTCCGGTCGATGGCGCCGGTGCGCTTGAACTCATTGACGAAGTACTCCGACTCCTCGAAGGTGATGCCGATGGCGGCGAACACCACGGCGAAGTTGGAGGTGTCGTCCCCCAGCACCTTGGCCTGGCGGGCGATCTGGGCCGCCAGCTGGGCGTGGGGCAGGCCGGAACCGGAGAAGATGGGCAGCTTCTGGCCGCGGACCAGGGTGTTCAGCCCGTCGATGGTGCTGACCCCGGTCTGGATGAACTCGTTGGGGTAGTCCCGGGCGGCCGGGTTCATGGGCAGGCCGTTGATGTCCTTGTAGGCCTCCGGCAGGATGGCGGGGCCCCCGTCGATGGGCTGGCCCATGCCGTTGAAGACCCGGCCCAGCATATCGCCGCTGACGGCCAGCTCCAGGGGGTGGCCCAAAAAGCGGATCTTGGAGTCCCGCAGGTTGATGCCGGCGCTGCTGTCAAAGAGCTGGACCACCGCGGTGTCCCCGCTGACCTCCAGCACCTGGCAGCGGCGGACGCTGCCGTCGCTGAGCTCGATCTCGCCCAGCTCGTCGTAGGTGACGCCCTCCACCTGGTTGACCACCATCAGGGGGCCGGACACCTCGTGGATGGTGCGATATTCCTTCATCATTCGTCCTCACCGCCTTTCTCGGCGATGGCGGAGATCTCCTCCTCCATCTGCCGGGCAATCTCCCCGTATTCCGCCGCGTAGCGGTCGGCCTCCACGCTCTTGGCGCGGCCGATCCGCTCCCGGGCGCCGATCTCCAGCAGGGGCTGCAGGGGCGCGCCCCTGCCGATGGCGGCCCGGGCCAGCCGGTCGTAGTCCATGATCAGGGCCAGCAGGCGCACCTGCCGGTCGTGGCTGGAGTAGGAGTCCACATCCATGAAGGCGTTCTGCTGGAGGAAGTCCTCCCGGATCATCTTGGCCACCTCCAGCGTCAGCTGGTCGCCGGGGCTCAGGGCGTCCTTGCCCACCAGCTGGACGATCTCGTTGAGGCTGGCCTCCTCCTGGAGCAGGGCCATGGCCTTCTGGCGGTTCTCCATGAAGGCCGGGCCGAAGTGCTGGTCAAACCAGGGCTTCAGGGTATCCAGATACAGGCTGTAGGAGTTCAGCCAGTTGATGGCGGGGAAGTGGCGGCGGTAGGCCAGGGAGGCGTCCAGGGCCCAGAAGACCTTGACGATCCGCATGGTGGCCTGGCTCACCGGCTCGGAGAGGTCGCCGCCCGGGGGTGACACGGCGCCCACGGCGGTCAGGCTCCCCTGGCGGTCCTCGCTGCCCACGCACTGCACCACGCCGGAGCGCTCATAGAACTGGGCCAGGCGGCTGGCCAGGTACGCGGGATAGCCCTCCTCGCCGGGCATCTCCTCCAGCCGGCCGGACATCTCGCGGAGGGCCTCGGCCCAGCGGGAGGTGGAGTCGGCGATGACGGCCACGTCATAGCCCATATCCCGGAAGTACTCGGCGATGGTGATGCCGGTGTAGACGCTGGCCTCACGGGCGGCCACGGGCATGTCGGAGGTGTTGGCGATGAGCACCGTCCGCTTCATCAGGGTCTCCCCGGTGCGGGGGTCGGTGAGCTCCGGGAACTCCCGGAGCACGTCGGTCATCTCGTTGCCCCGCTCGCCGCAGCCTACGTACACCACGATGTCCACGTCCGACCACTTGGCCAGCTGGTGCTGGACCACGGTCTTGCCGGAGCCGAAGGGCCCCGGGACAGCGGCTGTGCCGCCCTTGGCGATGGGGAAGAGGGTGTCGATCACCCGCTGGCCCGACTGGAGGGGGGCCGAGGGGTTGAACTTCTTCTTGTAGGGGCGTCCCACCCGGACGGGCCACTTCTGCACCATGGTCAGCTCCCGGAGCTCGCCCTTGTCGGTGCGGACCTTGGCCACCACCTGGTCCACGGTGTAGCTGCCGGCCTCAATGGCCCACTCCACCGTGCCGGTGACGCCGTTGGGCACCATGATCTTGTGGAGCACCACGCTGGTCTCCGGGACGGTGCCCAGCACGTCGCCGCCCACCACCTGGTCGCCCACCTTGGCCGCCGGGGTGTAGTCCCACCGGCGCTCCCGGTCCAGGGCGGGAACCTCCACGCCCCGCTGGAGGTTGGCGCCGGTCTTTTTGACGATCTCCTCCAGGGGGCGCTGGATGCCGTCATAGATGTTCTCCATCAGGCCCGGCCCCAGCTCCACGCTTAGGGGCGCGCCGGTGGTCTCCACCGCGGCGCCGGGCCCCAGGCCGCTGGTCTCCTCGTAAACCTGGATGGAGGCCTGGTCGCCGGTCATGTTCAAAATCTCGCCGATGAGCCGCTGCTCACCCACACGGACCACGTCCGCCATGTTGGCGTCCGCCATGCCGTTCGCTACCACCAGCGGGCCGGATACCTTGATGATCTTGCCTTGACTCAAGCTCTTCACTGCCTTTCTTCATCAAATCAGCGATGGGGGGAAACCAGGAGGAGAGCGGTCTTTCCCTGCGGCCTCTCCGCCGGCTCAGTCCCTCCAAAGGGCAGGGGCTGGGCCCCCCGGTTCTTTCGCCCTGGGGCGAAAGGAAGAAAATAAAATCCTTTTTCCGGCAGGACATGGGGCGGTCTGTTTTTCCGGGGACATGCGCCTGGCAAAAACTCCCCGACTCAGCCGCCCCGGGCGGCGCTTCCCATTTCCGGCAGGACATGCGCCTGCCGGAAATCCCCTGACCCGTGCGCCCTGGGCGCACACACCAGTCCGCAGACTGGTGAGGGGG